>JAEUIV010000172.1 GCA_016795005.1 Phycisphaerae bacterium | reverse complement strand
AAACCCGCGCAACCTCATCCTCCCCAGGCCTCGCCGAACGACCAACTGAACAACTACCTCGAAGCCGCGCGCCTCACGACCCTCCTCGCCGAAAACCTGAATGTCGAACTGCGCGCCGCCGCGGGCGCTTCCCGAGCGCCGATCGCCCGAACACTGGCGCGCGTCTACGCCGAACTCCTCGAATCCACCACCGACCCGGATCGGACACGCGCCATCGAGCAACGCGCCTCCGCGCTGCTCGCCGACGTGCCCGAGGCGGACTCCATCGACCTCCGACTCACCCTCGCGCGCAGCGCCTACACCATCGCCGAACTCCAGGCCGAGAAATGGCGCCTCCGGATCAACGCTCGCGCCGAGGCCGACACCGCCCGACGCGCCTTCACCGACCTCGAACGAAGATTCGCCGACCTCGCAACCGCGGCGGAAAAGCGCATCGACTCGCTCGAGAAACAGGAAGAACAGACCTCAGGCTCCGGCGCCGACCGCAGGCTCCTTTCGTCCGCCCTCGCCTCCACGCGACGCACACGCTCCATGGCGCACTTCCTCGCCGGGTGGAGCGCCTACTACATCGCCGAACTCGACCCGCCCGCCGCGCCGGATGCCGTCAACCGCGCCGAACGCCACTTCGGATGGATCCTCAACGCCCGCGCAGGCGCCGCGCCGACCACCGACCGCGTCCCGACCCAGCTCCTCACATATGAGCACGTCGCACGCGCCTGCCTCGGCGTCGCCCTCTGCCAATCCATCCGCGGCACGGAGGAAGCCGCCCTCCGATGGACCCGACTCGTCGAAACCACACCCGGAGTCCCCGCATCGGTCGCGCGACAGATCACCGCGCGGAAACTCATCATCCTCGCCCGCACCCGGAACTGGCCCGCCGTCGCCGCCGTCGTCGATCCCCGCGGCGGCGGCGCCACAACCTCCACCCTCAGCCCGATCGACGCAAGGCTCCTCGCCGTCCTCGCGCTCGAAGCCCGTCAGGCAGGAGAGACATCCGCCACCCTCACCCCGCTCATCGTCCTCGCACTCGAAGCGCTCGCCGGACAAGGCGAGCTCGACCAGATCGTCGAACTCGCCTCCAGGTATTTCGACCGCGCCGAAGACCTCGCGCCGGGAGGCTTCCTTCCCGCCTACATCCGCGGACTCCGGGAGTACGACCGCGCCACGCGCGAACGAAACGCCGCCGGCGAACCCGATCACCGCCCCGTCACGAACCCCGAAATCCGCCGCACATACACGACCGCCGCAAGGTTTCTCAACGACGCCCTCGCCTCCAAGGATGCCGACCAGTTCACCACCGCCCTCCCCGGCGTCACCCTCTTGCACGCCTTCTCGCGCTTCTACTCCGCTCAATCCCCCGCCGACTTGCAGGACGCCGCCGCGCTGTTCACACGCGCCGCCGCGCTCCATGATCCACGCAACTCCCCCGAAGCGCCGCGCGCTCGACTTCTCGCCATCCGCGCCCTCGACGCCGCCCTCAGGCAAAGCCGAACGCCCGAGGCCGCCGCCCAGCGACAGGCCCTCATCGATGACTTCCTCAAGAGGCATCCCACACACCCCGCCGCCGCGAACGTCCTCTACGAACGAGCGCTCTCCGAGGGTGCCTCGCCGCGCGAGGCCGCCGCGGACTTGCTCACCATCCCGGACGACTCCCCGCTCGCACTCCCCGCCCATCACCAGGCCGCACGCCTGCTCTATGAACGCTTCCTCGCCGCGCCGACGGAAAGCCGAACCACCGCCGCCGCGGAGTTCCTCGCCGTCGCCGAGCCGCTCCTCGACCGATCGCGACGCGCGCAACAGCCCGACACCGACGAGGCAACCGCGCTCATGCTCACAACCGCCCGCCGCGTCGTCGATTGCCTCATCAAACTCCCCGAACCCGACCCACGCCGCGTCCGCCGCGCGTTCGACACCGTCGAGTCAACCATCGCGCGCGGCATCGCCGTCCCCGCCGCCCTGCACGCCGAGGTGGAATACCGCTCAGTGCAGATCGCCCTGCTCGAAAACGATTGGCCCGCCGCCGAGGCCGCCCTCGCCCGCCTCCGCGACACGGACACGTCCCTCGCCGATTCCGCCGAACGCGCCATCTATCAGCACGCCGCCGATCGCTTCAATCAGGAAACAACCGATTCACCCGCGCGCGTCACGCTCGCACGCACCCTCTTCCGTTTCGGACGCGACGTGATCAACCACCTCCCGGAACGCGACAGCAACCCGGCAAACCCCGCCGTCGCAACCTTGTACTACAACGTCGCTCGCGCCGCGTCCGCCATCTTCGCCGAAACCCGCGAAACCGACGCACGCGACGCGGCAGCCTCGTACTTCTCTTCGCTCATCTCCGCTTACCCGACGGATGCCAACTTCCTGCGCGCCGCCGCCGCCCATTCTCAGCTCGCAGGCGATACCGATGCCGCTCTCGCCGCGTGGCGTGGACTCCTCGCCGGACTCCCGCAGGGAGCACCCGAATGGTTCGACGCCAAGTGTCGGGTCATTGACCTCCTCATCGCCACCGACCGCGACGCCGCACGCGCCGCCCTCCAGCAGCACAGGATCCTCTACCCCGACCTCGGACCGGAGCCGTGGCGGACCCGCCTGCTCGAACAGGAGCGCCGCCTCGCATCCGATCAGCCAGAACCCGCCCCATGACACAGCCCCCCTCGATTCAACGATTCTTCAACGACGTCAGCCCGAACTCCGACCCGTTCGGACTCCTCGGCCTGGACCCGCGCAACCTCAGCGACAACACCATCAACACCGCCCTCAATCGCAGGCTCCAGCGACTGGCCCTTCATCCGCTCTCCGCAACTCCCGAAGCCGAAGAGGTGCGCCAGGCGCTCCACGTCGCCGCCGCCCAACTCCGCGATCCAAGCGTCCGCGCCGAACTCGTCCACGACGCACTCATCCCACGCGCCGATCCGCGTCCCGAGAACTCCACCGATCGAAGCCGGCTCGAACAGGAACTCCTCGCCGCCATCGCCGCTTCGGGTGGGTGGAACGCCAGGGCACGAGCACGGATCGCCGCCATCGCCGCCAGGCACAACCTTCCTCCGCGCGCCGCCGTCACGGCCGCCGCCTCACTCGCCGGCACGCAGCGAGCCGCCCCAACTCAACCCACCATCATCACCGACACACAACCCTCGCCCCCGGTGCTTCGCGCTCGCGCCGTCCGCAGGTGGACCGCGCTCGCCGTCATGGTGCTCCTCGTCGTTTCCACGATCCTCCTCGCCGAGCGACTCGCAACCATTCAACGCCAGTTCCGCGATTCGATCACCGCCGAGACCCCCCCGGACGCCACACCGGCCGACCGTGACAGCACCCCCGCAACGCCGCGCGCCGCACCCCCGATCGAGTCGGATCCTCTCCGGGGCGCCGCGCCGAATCCCACCATCACCCCGTCGCGCCGTCCCGGACCGTCGATCGTCCCCGCCCCACCGATCGGCAAGGCCCAACCGCTCGATCCACACACTCAGAAGTGGATCGCCGCCGCGGATCTGCTCCTCTCCAGCAGGACCGACCCCGACGAAGCACCGGAGTTCTTCCTGGCTCGCGCCATCCGCTTCGCAAGGATCAATCTCGCCGCGAGACTCCTGCGCGAGAACCAGCCGACCGCGGCCGAGGATGCGCTCCGAGCCGCCGAACTCACGCCGACGACTTCATCGCCCCGATCCCTCGACCCCAGCCACGACCCGGCCACGTTCACTGCCCCCGGCCTTGAACCGGACGGAGCGCTCGCGCTCGAACTCCTCACCCTCCGCCGAAACTCGGGTCGGGGAATCGACGCCTTCAAGAGCCGCCGATTCGGCACTCGAACACTCGGACCCGCCGACTGCGACGCCGCCGCCGAAACCGCCCTCGTCGGCGCCGTGAGGGAACTCCGACTCCTCGGCCGGCGAATCGTCACCGAACAATCCGACAACCCCGCAATGATCAACGCCCTCATCGAATCGCTCCCCCACGCACCACGACAGCCGGCAAACTCAGACCTCATCGAGGAGATCACCGGCCGAACTCTCCCGGACGCGGAGAGCGCCGATTGGCCCGTGCTCGCCCGCGCCGCGCTCATCGAACGACTCGCCGAACTCCTCGCCCCGGAGCAACTCCCCGATACCGACCGCTTCGCCGGACTGCTCGCCGCCGCGTACGGCGGCCGCGACGACTCCACCAAGCCCTCCACACAATCGATCGAAGCGCCGCCCGACTCAACATCGCGACAACCCGTCGCCGACGACCCGCTCACCGCCGCGCACACGCTCTGGAACGACACACTCGCCGCCGCCGCGCCGCTCCGCGCGCGCCGAGACACCGCACGACAGGTGGATTCCGTCCGCCGTGACCGCGAAGCGCGCCTCCGCTTCGCCAGCGGGCCGATCCAGCAGTTCGTCGCCGAGCAATCGTCCATCGCCGACCTCCTCGCCCTCCTCGTCCGATTCGAACAGCCCCAGGCGAACCCGCTGGAAATCTTGAACAAGGCACGATCCGATCGCCGAACCGCTCATCACGTGTTTCGACAGATCGAAATCAATGAACGAGCGATCACACGACTCTGGAGGCTGCGCCTCGCAGGCGCGCCCGAGGAGCAAGCACCATGAGGCACGCACCCCCGCGCCCAGACCACGCCTCCACGAATCGGATTCGTCGATTCCTCGGCCGCAGCCGACGCTTCATCTCATTCGTCACCGCGCTGCTGCTTTTCCCGATGCTCCTCGCCGCCTCACCCGCCGATCAACCCGCCGTGCCCAATCTCCGCGCCCGGCTCGCAGCGCTCGATGGATCAGACCCCCTCCCGTACTTCCTCCTCGCGGAGGAAGTCGCCTCCGAAATGCGGGACCACAAGGGCCTCGCGCTCGCGCGAACCCTTTTCGTCCTCGCCCACGAGATCGACCGGGCCTCGCCTCACCCCGAAGGACTCGCACGCAGCGTCTACCTCGCGCTCGCGTCGATCGCCGAGAACGAGGACGAGCGCGATTGGCTACTCGCCCTCGCGGGGTCGCCCCCCCCCACCATCGCCGATCAGGCCAACACCGCGACGCTCATCACCGATGCGCTCAGCGCCGCCCGCGCGGGAGATGGACGATCGGCCGCACAACTCCTCGACGACCCGAGCGCGGCCGCCGCGCTGGACAGGCTCCGGCGCTCCGACCCGATCGCCCTCGATCTGCTCCTGTCCGCGCGAGACAAGCCCTCGTGCCCAATCTGCGCAAACCGCAGGCTGATCAAGTCGAAAGCCCCGCACCCCGCCGAAGGCCGCGAGGACCCAGACCTGGTCTGCCCGGAATGTCGCGGGAACCCCGGACCAAGGCTCACCGCGGACCAGTACACCGCGACCATCGCCGCAAGTTCCATGCTGCTCGGCGCGCGCCACGAAACGTGGAGCGCACAAGCCTGGCTCGACCGCGGTGCGCCGCTCCGAGACCCGACCCCGTCTGAACTCGCGCCCTACTTCGAAGTCGATCCCCAAGCGCTTCGATGGCAGCCCGAACTCGAAAGCAGCAACCCGGCCGACGGCACGTGGACCCGTGTCGGCCCACTCAACTGACAGCAATCGCGCAAGGGAACGCGCAAATACGAATCAATCGCGGATTACGCCTTCTTGATCGACAGATTGTGCTTGTGCTGCACCAACTCAAGAATCTCCGACAACTGCTGCTTGCTGGAGAGATCCCAGGTCGCCCAGTACACGCCGTCCACCATCCGCCCTTGAAGCACACCGTCCTTCACATGCCGCTTGAAACGGTGCATCGGGAGCGCGCTCACCATCTGGATCGGGATCGGCAACGAGATCTGTGGCTTGTTCGGGTCCGGGACCAGGTACGCCCACGCCCGCCCGTTGTCCGAGGGCAGGCGGTACGTCAGGGTCCACCGCCAGGGCAGACCCTCCCACGAAAGGTTCTCCACCATTCCGGGAAATCCACGTAAGCGTTCACGGGCGGCGTCAAAAAGCCCCGAAAACTGCCGGCTCACCCCTTCGCACAAATCCTGTGCCGTGGGAGTCTTGAACCGGTCTTCCCATGGATTCCGCTGGGGGATTTGCTTTTTGGGGGCCGATGCCATCCGACGCGTAGACTCCGGGTTACGAACAAGTTCCATGCAGATAGTATGACTCATTCCCCCCGAAGACCGCTTTTTGATCGTAGATAACCTGTTGAAATCTAGAAAACGGATTCTGTTTGGGTGGCCTGCTCAGGCAGAGGGTGACCCGACGGTTACGATTCCGAGCCTGAGACGCACCTATGGCAGAACCAAACCCCGGACTCCCGACCGACCCCAGTCTCGATGCGCAGATGGACTTGGCTTCGGCCTCCATCCTGGTCGTGGACGACCATGTTCAGAATCTTGAACTGCTCCAGGCCTACTTGGAAGATGTCGGCTGCCGGGTCCGCACCGCCGGCGACGGCGTGGAGGCCATGGCCGAACTTGAACTCGAACCGCCCGACCTGCTCATCCTCGACGTGATGATGCCGCGGATGAGCGGCTTTCAGGTCTGCCGGCAGCTCAAGTCGAACCCGAAAACACGGGACATCCCGGTCGTGATGGTGACGGCGCTGAGCGATGTCGGCGACGTCGAACGGGCCGTGGAGTGCGGCGCCGACGACTTTCTCACGAAACCGGTGCACAAACTGGAGCTTGTGACGCGCGCCAAGTCGCTGCTCCGTTATCGTCTTCTGAAGAAGCAGTTTGATGCGCTCAGCCGCGAGCCGCGCCGGCCGGGATGAAGTCAGTCCTGCTCGTCGGTCGCGTCAAACCCGACAATTGCCGGGGTTTCCGCGGGGCGGACCCACCGGGCCGTGCGGCCGCGAGGCTCGCTCGCGGCGTGGAGGTGGGCGAGGTACAGGCCCAGTGCGCCCACGGAGAAGCGTTCGAGGTGTCGCGTGGTGGCGGTCGGGTTGATCGACTGGATCTGGAGCATCAACTGCTCGCGTGAAAGCGCACATTCGTTGAGTTCGCACTCCACGGCTGGGGGGATCATGTCGAGCGTGGCCACCATTTGATTGATCTCCAGGATTCCGAGCGTTGTGCCGGGACCACCTGATTTCGGCGCACGGCGTGCGGTTTCGTCAACGTGTAACCACAACGGACCAAGGGTTGTTGTGGCCTCGACGCCACGCATACGAGCGGTGGTATGGGTAGACTGGCGGCATGCGAGCCGTTGTGATCCAGAAGCAGGGTGTGCCGGTTGCTCCGAGCGTTGTCCTTGATCCGAACTGGCCTGAACTCGACGCAATTCCTTCAAATGGAAATGTGGTTGTGCGCACGCTGGCGTCGGCGTTGAATCACATGGACCTGTGGGTGGGGATGGGGATTCCCGGCGTGGACCTGTCCTACCCGCGCGTGTCGGGGTGCGATGCGTGCGGCGTGGTTGAGCGGGTCGGCCCCGGCGTGCCGGAATCGTGGGTCGGGAAGCGGGTGATCGTGAACGCGATGTACGAGAAGGTGCGGTCGCCCCGTCCCGAAGACCCGCCCGGCTCGTCGATTGTGAACGATTGCGAACTCATCGGCGAGCACGTCCACGGGATGCATCGGGAACGGTTCGAGTGTCCGGCTGACAACCTGGCGCTGGTGGGTGAGTCGGTGTCGGCGACGGATGCGGCGGCGTTCGGGCTGACGTTTCTGACGGCGTACTCGATGATGGTCGGGAAGGGTCGGCTGCGACCGGGGCAGAGCGTGCTGATTACAGGGGTCGGCGGCGGAGTGGCGACGGCGGCGCTGGCGATCGCGAAATGGATGGCGTGTCCCGCGGTGGTAACGAGCCGACATCAGTGGAAACTGGATCGGGCGCGGGGGCTGGGGGCGGATTACTGCGTGCTGGATTCCGGACAGGACTGGTCGAAGGAGGTGCGCGGGTGGAGCGGGAAGCGCGGGGTGGACATGGCGGTTGACACGGTCGGCAAGCCGACGCATCTGACGTGCCTGAAGAGCCTGGCGCGCGGCGGGGCGTACGTGACGGCGGGGAACACGGGGGGGCCGATGGCGGAGACGAACATCGCGTTCATTTTCTGGAACCAGTTGCGTGTGCTGGGTTCGACGATGGGTTCGAACAACGAGTTGCGGGAGTTGGCGTCGCTGCTGCGGGCGGGACACCTGAGGCCGGTGGTTGATTCGGTAATCCCGGCGAAGGACGCGCGCTCCGCGTGGGAGAAGTTGGAGGGAGCGGGGCAGTTCGGGAAGATCGTTCTGGATTGGTCGTAGGACGGATCACCGCGCCGGGGCGGAGGCGTGGGGGGCGCGCGATCATCCCGGAACGAACGGATTCGGATGTTTTTGGACTACGGGACTCGGGGACTCGTGCCGATCGTGCCGGGAGATGCGGGGATCGGTGCTCTTTGGCGGTGTTCAGGGGTTCTGGATGTCTTCGTTTTCCGGGCCGCCGAAGAGGAGTTCGATGAGGGGTCGGTGTGCCGGCTTGGAGAAGATGTAGAGGTGATCGCCCGGACGGAGGATGGTTGATCCTCTTGCGGCGATGAGTTCGGTTCCCCGGATGAGGAGGACGGCGGCGGATCCTTCCGGGAACTCGATGTCGGCGAGCGAGGCGTCGCAGACGGCGAGGCTGGGGTCGATGGTGTAGGCGCGGATCTCGCCGTCGAGTTGCCGGAGCGAGTTGATCTCGAGCACGGCGGCGGGTGAGGGCCTTTCCGGGACTTCGAGTCCGAGGCGGCGGGCGAGCCAGGTGATGCTTGCGCCCGGGACGAGGGTGCTGACGACGACGATGAAGAAGGTGATGTGGAAGACTCGATCGGCGACGGGCAGCCCGGCGATGGCGGGGATGGTTGCGAGGACGATGGGGACGGCTCCGCGGAGTCCGACCCAGCCGATGAAGAGCGATCGGTGGAAGGGTGTTCGGAAGGGCAGGAGGCAGAGGTAGACGATGAGCGGTCGGGCGATGAAGGCGAGGGCCAGCCCGAGCGAGAGTCCGGCGCCGGCGACGGGGAGGAGTCGAGATGGGAAGACGAGAAGGCCCAGCATGAGGAACATGCCGATCTGCGAGAGCCAGGCGAGCGCATCGTGGACCCTTGCGAGTCCGATGCGGAACGGGAGTTGCTCGTTTCCGAGGACGACCCCCGTGACGAAGACGGCGAGGAAGCCGCTGCCCGCGGCGACGGTGGTGAGGCCGAAGGAGAGGAACCCGGCGGCGATGGTGGCGACGGCGAAGAGCGCTCCGGTTGTCGGGACCATTCGGGTGAGGATGGCGCGAGAGGCGTAGCCGACGAGCGCGCCCATGACGGCGCCGATGACGAGTTGGACGATGACGGAGAGGAGGATTCCCCAGACTGAGTACGAGGCGTGCTGGAGGATCTCGATGACCGAGATGGTGAGGATGACGGCCATCGGGTCGTTCATGCACGATTCGACTTCGAGGACGCTGCGGACGCGGGGCTTGAGGCGGAGGTTGCTTCCGCGGAGGACGGCGAGGACGGCGGCGGCGTCGGTGGAGGAGACGATGACGCCGATGAGGACGGCCTCGCTCCACGGGAGTCCGATCCATCGTCCGATGAACGAGAGGACGAGGGCGGTTCCGGCCACGCCGACGGTGGCGAGCACCCCGGCGGGTCCGGCGCTGGCGCGGATCGACTGGACCGAGGTGTTGAGTCCGCCGTCGAAGAGGATGAGGATGAGCGCGATGGTTCCGAGCCGGAAGGCGAGCGCGAAGTCGTCGAAGGCGATTCCGCCGATGCCTTCCGATCCACCGAGCATCCCGAGGATGAGGAAGAGGAGGACGACGGGGATGCCGAAGCGGTTCAGCGGTCGGGTGAAGAGGACGCTCGCGAAGAGAAGGGCGGCGAGGACGAGGAGGAGCAACGCCGTGGCGTTTGGTTCGATGAGCGCGAGTGTCACGCGAGCAGGTTACTCGGATTGGCGGGGGTGATCGAGGCCCCTTGGTATGGGCGAATCGACGGGGAGCCGCGGCGCATCGTTCATGGCGGTGGTTGCGATGAGCCTGGCGGCCTCGTCGACGTCCTTGTCCCCTCGGCCGGAGAGACAGACGACGATGTTGTGTTCGCGCGGTGCGGCGGCGGCGACCGAGAGCGCTTCGGAGATCGCGTGGGCTGTTTCGAGGGCGGGGATGATCCCCTCGACCTTGCAGCACTGCTGGAAGGCGTGGAGCGCCTGCTCATCCGTGGCGGTGGTGTAGCGGACCCTTCCTGCGTCCTTCCAATAGGCGTGCTCCGGGCCGACGCCCGGGTAATCGAGGCCGGCGGAGCAGGAGTGGACATCGGCGGTCTGTCCGTTGTGATCCTGCAGGACGTAGGAGAGCGAGCCGTGGAGTATGCCCGGCGAGCCGTAGGTGAGCGGGGCGGCGTGTTCACCCGGTTCGGCGCCGCGGCCTCCGGCTTCGACGCCGACGAGCGTGACTTCCGAGTCTTCGATGAAGGCGTGGAAGATTCCGGCGGCGTTTGATCCGCCGCCGACGCAGGCGACGACGCACTCCGGGAGCGAGCCGAGCGTGTCCATGCACTGTCCTCGTGCTTCGCGGCCGATGACGGCCTGGAAATCCCGGACGATCCTCGGGAAGGGGTGGGGTCCGACGACCGAGCCGAGGATGTAGTGGGTGGATTCGACGGAGGCCATCCAGTCGCGCATGGCCTCGTTGGTGGCGTCCTTGAGGGTGCGCAGGCCCGAGTGGACCTCGATGACGCGCGCGCCGAGGAGTTTCATTCGGACGACGTTGAGCCGTTGGCGGCGGGCATCTTCGGCTCCCATGTAGATGTCGCATTCGAGGCCGAAGTGTGCGGCGGCGGTTGCGGTGGCGACGCCGTGCTGCCCCGCGCCGGTTTCGGCGATGACTCTCTTCTTGGCCATGCGTCTGGCGAGGAGCGCCTGTCCCATGGTGTTGTTGATCTTGTGTGCGCCGGTGTGGGCGAGGTCCTCGCGTTTGAGCCAGATGGTGGCTCCATGATTCGGCGGGGCGTGTTGGCGTGCGAGGCGCGTGAGTCCTTCGGCGCGGTAGAGGGGGGTTGGTCTGCCGACGAAGGACTTGAGGAGGTGGTCGAGTTCGGCGTGGAAGTGCGGGTCGTTTGCGGCGCGCTGGTATTCGCTTGCGAGTTGATCGAGTGCGGCGACGAGTGTTTCGGGGACGTAGCGTCCGCCGAAGGGGCCGAAGCGTCCGGCGGCATCTGGGACGTTGCTGAGCGGTGCGGCGGGCATGGCGACAGTCTATTGACCGGGGCGTCGGCGGGGAGTGGGGAGCGTGAGGCAGGGGCGTTGCGTTGACGATCGCTGTGCGGGGTCTTCTTGCTGATGAGTGGATGGGACGGTGACGGTTCAGGCGGAGGCGAAGGCGCGTTCGGATTCTTCCGCGGCGCGGCGTCCTTTTTCGACGTTGACGAGGTAGGTTCCGGCGAAGCCGACAATGAAGAAAGCGACGACGACGCCCATCGCGGCGGGCTGTCCGTAGCGGTGGGTGACCTCTCCGAAAATGGGCGGCCCGATGACTCCGGCGAGGCGGTATCCGAGTCCCCAGAGCGAGAAGAACTCGGCGGTCTTGTGGGCCGGTGTGAGGACGCCGACGAGGGCGCGGCTGGCGGCTCCCGTGAGTCCGAGGCCGAGGCCGATGCCTGCGCCGACGAGTGCGAGGTGCCACATGGCGGCGTTTGCCGTTGGAAGGAAGACGGCGGCGGCGGTCGTTGCGATCCAGATGGCGAGTGAGATCTGTACGGTTCGTCGTTGGCCGATTCGATCCTGGTAGAGGCCGCTGATGGCGGAGCCGACGGCGGAGATGAATGCGAGGGCGAGGACGAAGACGATGAGTTGCGTGTTGGTGAAGTACTGGGAGGCGAGCAGCCCGGAGAACCCGATGATGATCTGCATTCCGCAGCAGTAGACGCAGAAGAAGAGGAGGAAGACGGCGAGTTCGCGGTGCTGGGAGGCGTTGCGGATGGTCTGGGCGACGCGGTGGAAGCCGATGTTGACGATGGTGGCGCCCGGTGGGAGGGTCTCGCGTGTTTTCTTTTCGTTGAGGAGGAAGATGGTCGGGAGGGCATTGACGAAGAACCAGAGGCCGGCGAAGAGGAAGACGTTCGAGAATCCGGCGCGGGTGCCTTCGCTGAGTCCGGGGAGGAGGAGCGAGAGCGGGAGACAGGCGAGGGCGCCGATGTATCCCATGGTCCAGCCGATGGCGGAGATTCGGCCGACGGTCTCGCGGGTGCTGATTTCCGGGAGGAAGGAGGCGAGGAAGGATTCACCGAACATGAAGAGGATGCTGCCGAGGGCGAAGAGTCCGAGTGTGGGCCATGGGTTTCCCGGTTCGGTGAAGGCGAGTCCGACGGTGAACGCGGCGCAGCCGATGCCTGTCCATGTGAGGAAGAGTTTCTTTTTGCCTGAGAAGTCCGCGAGCGCGCCGAGGACCGGGTTGGAGAGCACGACGACGAGGCTTGCGGCGGCGGTGGTCCATCCGAGGAGGGCTTCGGCGTGTCCGGCGGGGGCCGCAGCGCCGAGGACGATCTGCTTGAGGTAGATGGGAAGGAAGAGGGTGACGACGAGGAGGGTGAAGGATTGGTTCGCCAGGTCGTACATCCCCCAGGCCCAGACCTGCCTGGAGTTCGGTAGTCCGGCGAAGGGGTTCAGTCGCATGATCCCACCGTACCAACTTGATGGTGTGTCGCGGCGAATGGGCGCGGGAGGAGCGCTTGGTGGTTCGGGTTATGATCAGCGGTCGATGAGTGATCCATCACCTCTTGCCCCGTCGTTGTTGCGGGCGATGGCCGACCCGGCGATCGAGCGGAAGGTCATCGACGGGTTTCAGTTTCCGCTCGGGACGTATCCGACGGAGAGCGCGTCACCCGCGGCGGCGTACACGGTGCAGTTCGAGGCCGCGGACGGATCGGACCCCGCGGCGTTCACCGGCGCGAACTTCGGCGAGGACCTGGAGGAATGGCCGGATCGGTACGTGTTCGACATCCTGGTGTCGCACGAGCGTTTGAGGGCGTTGTGCCGGGCGCTGTTCGCGTTTCTCCCGGGCCGTTTTTACCCGATCCTCGACATCCTGGGTCACGATGCGTACCGGGAGATCGATCCGTACATCGCGTACGAGCTGGTGGGCAGCGAGAAGTTCTACGATGCGCTGCGTTTCTTTGATCCGTTCCTGTTCGAGGACGGGCTGGTGGGTTTCGGGGCGATGTCGGTGGACCCTTTTTTCTATGTCTTTGTGGATGAGCACAAGGTCGTGACGCTGCGGGTTGTTCCCGAGATGAAGGAGAAGGCGGAGAAGTTGCTGGCGGCGTTTGACCTGAGGCCCGTGGAGGAGTTGGCGAGCGTCGATTCGGTTTCGCACGAGCATCGCGGGGTGATAGTTTCGCCGGATGATCGCCCGGAGATGCTGACTCCCGACGAGATCATCGAGCGTTTCCGTGACAACTGGCTGCTCCAGTTGAACATCGACCCGGCGACGAATCTTGATGCGGACGGGAACGAGTTGGGGATCACGGCGTGGCAGTGCATCACGCGGTGCACTCCTTCGGACGAGGACAAGCAGGATTCGTACGCGGAGGTGCTGCTGATGGCGGCGAACCTCGGCGATGCTGAAGAGATCGCGGCCGAGGCGGTTTCGCCGAAGGATACGAAGACCCCCGAATGGGACGAGATCGAGGTGATCCGGGCGGACCGCCTGACGCTCGAGCAGTTGGACGACTGGCTTCCCGAGAGTAAGCGCGGGCCGGAGAAGAAGGCGGGGCTGCTGGACCTGCGCTGGCTGAGCGGCGGCCCGCTGGCGAAGAAAAAGAAGAAGAGCGAGTGAGGATGGCCTTCGTCAGAGGGTGAGTTCGGAGTTGGGCGGGATGGCCGGCGGGAGTGTGAGTCGGGAGAGGTCTTGGGCGTCCCACGCGGTGAGGGGGCTGATCTCGATGGTGCATTCCGGCTTGCCGACGGCGGAGCGCGGGACGAGGACGCCGCGGGCTTCGAGCCAGCGTGCGGCGCGTTCGGTCTGGATGTCACGGCAGGTGGCGGGCGAGTCGTTCCCGTCCGCGTTCTTGATGGGTGCGAACTCGTCGATGCGGTCCGTCTCGTAGACGATGGATGAGCGGCAGAGCGGGAGGGCATCGAAGACGAAGGCCTCGAGTTTCACGGCGTTTGGCGCGGTGGGCTGGACGGTGTTCCCGGTCGCGGGATCGACGAAGGGGACTTTCTTTTCCGCGCGGTGCAGGGGGAGGGAGAGTTCGCCTCCCGCGTTGAGTCGGGAGACGAAGTCGACGCTGATCATGTGGATCGCGATGGAGCCGGCGTTGAATCTGAGGTTTCCCGAGGGGTCTCGTTCCTCCATTTTTTCCCGTGGGAGGTCGGAGTACTCGATGACCTGGGTCTTGGCGTCGGCGCGGCAGAAGACGCCGACTTTTTCGGCGGGATCGGACTTGGCGACCATCTTGGACGACATCTCGGCGGAGGAATCCGGCGCGGCGGCGTGGAGGCCGATGAAGACCGGGTCGATGACGCGGGCGAGCGGGTTGTCGATCTGGACGTAGGAGAGGTGCTCGACTCCTCGGCGTTTCATGTCGTCGATGGCGCCGCTGGTCCAGAGGGCGCGGAGTGATCCGCCGTGGCCGTCGGGGTTCGTGGCGACCATTCCCTTTTCGGAGAGGAGGAGGTTTCCTGTTTTCAGATCGAGCGATGGGAGGACGCCCTGAGAGAAGAACATGACGTCGCGTTCGCTCAACCCGAAGTAGGCGTGATGCTGGAAGAAGGCGACGGTTTCCGCGTGATTGAGCGGGCTGGTCATGATGTACCAGGGGATGGTCTTCTGGAAGCGATGGTGCGCGGAGAGGATCCATTCCGCGAGGCAGCGGAAGAGGGGTTTCCGGGTGACGGCGGTGCCGAAGTAGGTTCCCTTTGGTCCGTCGAATCCGAGGCGGGTGCCCTGACCTCCGGCGACGGTGAAGGCGGCGATTTTTCCCGCGCGGAGGAGTTCCTCGCCCTTGGCGCGGTACTGATCGCGGTTCCAGGATCGGGCGTCGCGTGCGTAATAGGGGGCGGGTTCGAGTCTCGTCGGGAGCGTGAAGGGTTGCTTGTGCCGGACGTACTGGTCGATGAGGCGCGGGAGTCGTTCGAGTTCGATGGTGGCGATCTGCTCGATGAGGGCGCGCTGGGCGTGGGGATCGAGTTCGGCGTAGAAATGGAGGAGGTGCTCCTGCCCGGCGGAGCGGAGTCGTGTTCGGGTCTCGGAGAGTGTGAGGCCGCTTTTGAGTTCCATGCGGGGCGATCGGTGGTCGGCGCTGCGCGCGGGTTCTGAGTTCGGGCTAAGCGGGAGCAGACTTCTAGGCGACCTCCTCGGGCTTGGTCCACTTGTCGCCTTCGTGGCGTACGACTTTCCCTGTGACGACGTAGATGACCTGCTCGGCGATGTTGGTGCAGTGGTCGGCCATCCGGCCGAGGTTGGAGGCGATGGAGGCGAGTGCCATGGCGTACTCGACGGTGTGCTGGCCGGCGGCGAGTTGCCGCATGGTGTCACCCAGGATGGCCTGCTTGAAGGCCTCGGTGGCGTCGTCGCTGGCGAGGACGACCTGCGCGGCGGTGAGGTCCATGTGGGCGAGCGCGGTGCAGGTGGTCTGCATGATGCCGATGACGCTGTTCGACATGACGCGGAACTTCGGCGGGAGGGCCGAGCCGATGGCGGTCATGTCCGGGAGTCGCTCGGCGATGGTGGCGGCGGAATCGGCGATGCGTTCGAGTTCGTTGTTCACCTTGACGATGGTGAGCACCATGCGGACATCCGGTTCGTCGAGGCGTACCCCCTGGGTGGTGGCCTCATGGAGGACGGCGACGGCGGCGCGTTCGATGCGGATGTCCTCGCGGTCGATGCGGCTCTCGAGTTCGAGCGCGTGTCGGGCCTTGGAAGCGTCCTTGTCGAAAGCGCCGTCGAGCGCGAGTTCGATGGCGGCCTGGACGCTGCGCGCCTGCTGATCGAGTTCCGACTTCAGTCGGGCCATGCGGTCGTCGAACTCTGGTCTGGAGGCTGGCATGCGGTTCGGCTCGGCGTGGGGGACATCGTAGCGTCCGAGCGTTGTTCGCGGCCGGTATGATCGGCGAAGCCGAGGGTGTGCCGCGATGTTTCGGCGCGCCCGGACGGCCTTCACACCCCGGATACGGACCCACGCCATGCCCTTCACCATCCGTCACGTTCATGCTCGTCAGATCCTCGACTCGCGCGGCAATCCGACGGTGGAGGTGGAGGTCCATCTGGAAGGGGGGACGATCGGACGGGCGGCGGTGCCCTCGGGCGCATCGACGGGCGAGAACGAGGCGGTCGAGTTGCGCGACGGGAAGAAGGACCGCTACCTGGGGAAGGGCGTGGGGAAGGCGATCAAGAACGTGGTCGAAGTGATCGCTCCCGAGTTGGAGGGGATGGACGCGCGGGACCAGGAAGAGATCGACGCGCTGATGATCGCGCTCGACGGGACGGCGAACAAGTCGAAGTTGGGGGCGAACGCGATCCTCGGGGTGTCCATGGCGGCGGCGCGAGCGTCGGCGGAGGGGCTGGGGCTGCCCTTGTTCCGCTACCTGGGGGGGACGTCGGCGAAGAGGCTGCCCTCGCCGATGCTGAACATTCTGAACGGCGGAAAGCACGCGGACAACACGGTTGATTTCCAGGAGTTCATGATCCAGCCCTGGGGATTTGATGACTTCGGAGAGGCGATGCGCGCCGGGGTCGAGATCTATCACTCGCTGAAGGGCGTGCTGCACGATCGGCATCTTTCGACGTCGGTCGGCGACGAGGGGGGGTTTGCGCCGAATCTGAAGTCGAACGAGGAGGCACTCCAGATCATCGAGCAGGCGGTGAAGAAATCGGGGTACAAGTGGGGCGAGCAGATTTTCGTGGCGCTCGACCCCGCGGCGAGCGAATGCTGGAACGAGGCGGAGAAGCAGGGCCGGCACGGGTACTGCCTGTTCAAGAGCAGCAAGGAGGTGCTGAGTTCGGATGAGATGATCGACCTGTGGGCCGGGTGGTGCGGCAAGTACCCGATCCGGTCGATCGAGGACGGGCTTGCGGAGAACGACTGGGAAGGGTGGAAGAAGTTGACGGCGCGTCTCGGCGAGACGGTTCAGCTGGTGGGGGATGATCTTTTCGTGACCAACAAGAAGTTCCTGCAACGGGGGCTGGACGAGGGGTGCGCGAACGCGATCCTGGTGAAGGTGAACCAGATCGGCACGCTGAGCGAGACCTTTGATACGGTCGGGCTGGCGATGCGGAACGGATACGCGGCTGTGATGTCGCATCGTTCGGGGGAGACGGAGGATTCGACCATCGCCGACCTGGCGGTGGCGACCAACTGCGGCCAGATCAAAACCGGGGCGCCGTGCCGATCGGACCGGAACGCGAAGTACAACCAACTCATCCGTATCGCTGAGGATCTGGGGGAGAGCGCGGTGTACGGCGCGCGCGGCTGAGGGCGATCTGAGCGCACGGGGCGGCGTGCTGGCGGGGCTATATACCTAACACAATACAAAAACTGCATTTCTGCAGCACTTGTGCCAAAAGGCCGAATCTTGTGGCCTGACTGTGCCGTATGGGACTACAGTTTGGTTTGGGCGGTGGATCGGATCGGTCCGCGAGGCAGGGATCGGCGCGCGGGTGAGGCCGAGGACGAGAGCCGTCTGAAGCGAATCAGGCTTCGGCGTTTTGTCGGGGCGGCGGGAGAGGGATCTTCCGGTTGGCTTCCGCAGGGCGGCGGGAGGTTTTCGGGGTGGCCTCGGACGACCTGGAGGCGTCCGAGGCGCTGGGGTTCGTGGCGGGCCTGAGCCGTCATGGCTGAGGAGTCCTGGCGGCGGTTCATGGGTGAGTGGATTGCGCGGTTCGGGCATCGAGAGGTGAGGAGCGAGGAGATCGTGGGCGTGCAGGAGCACAACATGCTGGCGGCCAGAAGTCTGAACGAAGCGATTTTCCGTCTGGGCCAGGTGAGCGCCGATCGTTCGTTGACGAACGCTTCATTGCTCCGTCGCCTGGCGGACATCACGGTGGATGCGCTCGAGGTGAGCGTCGCGGTGCTGGCGGTGTTCGAGCGCGGGGTTGAATCGGCGAGCAGCGCGTGCCATGTTCGCGGTCCCTGGAGCGAGGACGAGCGCGATCGCTTCCTTGAACAGACTCAATGGCAGTTTGATGAGCGTGCGATGGCGATGCGGCTTGCGGGGCTGCGTCGTGGTCGGCTGTACCACCGGCCGGACCTGATCGCGGAGCGCGACCCGCGTGACACGAAGGTTTTTGAGGATCTTCCGCAGCCGAAGGGGATGGCGGACCAGGCGGTGGCGTTGTACCGGCGTTCGGACGGGGTGGAGTTGCTGCTGGCGATTCACCAGGTCGAGGGGGCGGGGGTTTTTCAGCGGACGACGCTGGCGAAGGCCGGGGCGCTGGCTCCTTTTGTGGCGCAGTGCTGGGCCGGTTCGTGGCGTCAGGAGCCGGGGTGGATGAAGGACCTGAAGCCGCTGAGCCGGGGGATCCTTGAGCAGTTGCTGGAGGGTTTTGACGACGATCAGATCGCGGATCGGACGGGGCTGTCGTATCACAGCGTTCGGGCGCACCTGAAGCGTCTTTTCCGTGACGCGGGGGTTCGGAGCCGTCTGCACCTGATGCAGGCGTGCCGCCCGGCGGAACACCGGAACGGGACGCTGATTGTCGAGATTCCGACGGACGAGTCCGCCCGCCAAGCGACGGGCTGAATGCGCATGCGGGATCGTGGGTGTGCGGGGTTCGCGGCTTGTTCGATGAGCGGGGTACACTTGGCTGCGCGTGGCACCCGGCCCTGATCCATCCTTGACGCCTTCGAGCGGGCCTCAGACCGGCGGGGCAGCGGGTTTTCCCGATGCGTCGACATTCCTGGCGAGCCAGATGGGGTCGTCCACGACTTCGCCGCTGTCGCTTGATCCGAGGGCGCACGATCAGATGCTGGCGCGCTTGGTGGTGGAGAAGGGTTACGCGACCGAGCCGGAGGTTGAGCGGTGCAAGGAGCGCGCGAAGGGCAAGACGCTGTTCGGGAAGCCGAAGACGCTCGGGCAGGCGCTCGTTGAACTCCAGGCGTTGACTCCCAACCAGTTGGAGCGTCTCGAGCTTCTCATCAGCAACCAGCGGACCGGGCGGACGATCCCCGGGTTCAAGATGCTCGGCAAGCTGGGCAAGGGGACGACGGCGACGGTGTACAAGGCGCGCCAGATGAACCTGGATCGGCTCGTGGCGATCAAGGTTCTGCCGGCGACGGCGATGAAATCCGAGAAGGCGGTGCAGGCGTTCTATGCGGAGGGGCGCGCGGCGGCGCAGTTGAACCACAAGAACATCGTGCAGGCTTTTGATGTGGGCCAGTGGAGCAACTTTCATTACTTCGTGATGGAGTACGTCGAGGGGAAGACGGTCCACGAGTTGCTCCAGGAGCAGGGTTCGCTGTCGATGGAGTCGGCGCTGGACATCGCGATCGCGACGGCGGAGGCGCTGAGGCACGCGCACGAGCGGGGTTTCGTCCACCGCGACGTGAAGCCGAAGAACATCATCCTGGACGGCGAGGGGACGCCGAAGTTGGCGGACTTGGGTTTGGCGCGTGCGATCGCGGACCGCGAGGCGGGGCTGGCGGAGCGCGGGCAGGCGCTGGGGACGCCTTATTACATCTCGCCGGAGCAGGTTCGGGGCGAGGTGGAGATCGGCCCGCCGGCGGATGTGTACGGTCTGGGGGCGACGTTCTATCATATGGTGACGGGGCTGCCTCCGTTCACGGGGAATGACGCGCGCGAGGTGATGGAGTTGCACCTGCATCAGCGGGCGCGTCCGGCGATCGAGTTGGCGCCGTCGATTCCGCCTGGCCTGAGCGAGGTGATCGAGAAGATGCTGAACAAGAAGCCGAGCGAGCGCTACCCGGATTGCGAGCTCCTGCTCCTTGACCTCCAGGCGTGGAAGGCGGTGTTCACTCTTCAGCGCGGCGAGATCGAGACGGGGCGTGGGGGCTGAGCGACGAGGATGAAAAAGCCCAGGGCGTTGGTCCCTGGGCTTTCGAGTTCTCGTTCAGGATGACCTGAAGATTACTTCTTGTGGGTGAGTGTCATTTCCATGGCCTTGTAGACCTTGCCGTCGAGGCCCGGGGCCCACATTTCCATCTTGCGGGTGTCGGGGTTGACGAAGGTGATGACGCTCTTTGACTTGCAGATCTTGTCGTTCATGCAGCAGTAGTTTTCGCCTTCGAAGGTGAAGACCCTGCCGCCCTCGGACGCGGAGCCGTACTCGGTCATCATGCCCGAGGTCCAGTTGTCGATCCAGGTGTTGACGAACTGCTTGCGGTGGTTGTCGTAGCCCATGGTGCACATGCCCTGGAAGGGCTGCGGGGGCATTCCCTCGCCCATGGTGAAGTTGCCGGTGTACTTTTCGATGAGGAAGTGGCCGTCGAAGGAGACCTTGGCGGTCGAGGAGCACTTGTTCTCGACGGGGGTGGCGCCTTCGGACATCCACCACTTGCTGGTGCAGTCCCACTCGCCCTCGAACTGCTTGAGGTAGGCGTGGTTCTCGTTGAGGGCGCCGTAGGCTTCCATGCGTTGCATGGCCTGTGCCATTTCGGGGCTCATGACGGGTGCGGAGGCGGGCTTGGACTGGTCCTTGTCTCCGGCGACGAGGGGGAGGGCCATCGCGCCGAGGACGAGTGTGCTGAGACAGATCGAGGCGATGCTGCGTTTCATGCTGAGTTTTCCTTTCGGCGCGCTCGGCGCCCGGTTGAGGTGGAACATGAACCTTGCCGCGGAACGATTCCGGCGGCGATGTGTGCCTTGTTCGGAATCACTTCTTGCGCGTGTAGTTAATTTCCATCTGCCGGAAGTGGACGCCGTCGGGTCCGGGGACGAACGCTTCGAGTCGTCGGGTGTCGGGGTCGATGATGGTGGCGACGCTCCGGCGCGGCTGCTCGACGCCCGACATGGGGTCGTAACTTGATCCCTTCGTGGTGATGACCTTGCCTTCGCCGTCGCATTCACCCCACTCGATGAGCATGCTGGTGCTCATGTTGTCGATCCATGTGGAGACGTACTGCTTTTTGTGGTTGTCGTAGCCCATGGTGGACATTCCCTCGAAGGGGACCATGGACTGACCGTCCGGTCCCTTGACCTG
>JAEUIV010000105.1 GCA_016795005.1 Phycisphaerae bacterium | reverse complement strand
AGTTCGGGTACCCGCCCGCCTCGGCGTAGCCGTTGCCGTCGATGACGATCTGGCTTGTGGGCGGACCGATCTTGACGGGCGCGGTCCAAGTTCCGCCCTGGTTGAGCGCGTTGATGATGATCCGACCCTCCAACCCTTCTTCCTCGAGCGTGGTGATCTCGCTCATGAGCTCCAGTTTCTCGAAGAGAGACCTGCCGACGTAGATCGTGCCTTCAATCTTTCCCGCGGCACGGATGTACACGTCGTCCTCGATGCCGGGCCAGTCCGTCATGTGGCAGCGGATCTCGCCGCGAATGTCGCCCGAGGATTCTCCGATCTTGCTCGATTCAAGTTTGAAAATCTGCCCGACGAACGAGCCCGGCCCTTCCTTGGCGGTGCCGGTGATGGTGGCGTTGATCTCGCCGGCCTTGAGGTCGACAATCCAGCCGCCGACGGCGATATTCACCAGTGATTCGGGTGTGCCGATGGCGCCGCGTACATCGAGAGCGTAGAGATTGCCGTAGACCTCATCGCCGTCATCCTCGAGCGTGATATCGCCGAGGGCGTCCCCGCGCACGATCATCTCGCCGATGAACGGGTATCCCCTGTTGTTGAGAACTACATCAATCTTGTCCGTATTGCCGCCGATCTCCGCGAAAATGATCCCGTTGAGCGTGGCAGGCCCGAAGTGAGAAGAGAGATTCATACTGTCGATATAGGTAAACCCGTCGTCATTAAGGATGGAGATGCCCCGGACCTCCTTCAGCGGCTCGTTTTGACTTCCGATCACCAACCCCGTATTCCCGCCGGGGTTCGAGGAATCGACGTCGATGGAAAGTATCACGTCGTCTTCGGTGGTCCGAGTAATTGTGAAGATCGTCACGACATCCTCGGCGGTGGCGTGGAGCGTGAGGGCGTACTGGTTGTTTCCCTGGCTGTCGTCGATGTAGAACGTACCCCCGTTCGTCGCCGACACACTCACTCGACCATGCACCTCGGACGCGATGAGAAGCGGGAGCAGCAGTGCGGTCAGGAAGGTCACGTTCTTCATGGTCATCTCCTTCTGCGTGTGTGTGTGGTTCGAAGGAAAACGCAACCGAGCGCCACGGCGGTGCCCGGTGAAGGAACGATGCGCGCGAGGCGAATCCCTTGATCAGTGAAATCTGGCGGACCACTTCGCGGCCGATCGATGTGGTCGGCAGTCCCAGTCAGATCAATTTCCCAGTCCCGGCTGCCGCCTCTACCTCGGCTCAACATCGCACCGGTAATTGTGTCGATGATGGCCGTCTCGAGCCATTCGGAACGTCCCCCCGACACATCCCACAGCCCCCACGGCGACTGCACGTTGACGTACTCGCCGACCTCGTACATCCCGACGGTGGGTCCGCCCGGGCCGAAGGTGCCGACGGTGGTCTGCCCGCCCATGTCCGGCGCGCCGGGGACCAGGGGCATGTCCGTGCCGTTGGGATAGAGCCAGTACCCCGTCTCGCCCGTGATGGGGTTGTATCGGGCCGGATCCCAGAACGACGCCTTGATCCATTCGTCGAGCGTCGGGAGGAAATAGGTGGCGCCCGGGCTGCGCTCGCGCTGGTCGGTGAAGCCGGCCTGCGGGTTGCCGCCGAAGGTGCTTGAGTCGTAGACGCCGCGCTCGAACGCCTCGGCGGTGTTCGCCTTGCCGTTGTGCAGCCAGTTGCAGAAGCGTGCGGCGTAGCGCCAGCCGACCTCGACCGAGCGGTTCGCCGCGTTGCTCCGCAGGGTGTACTGCCACACGCCGGGGGCGGTCTGCACGGCTCTGACGCGGTTGCTGTAGAAGGAACTGGACCCCGCCTCGGCGGGGTTGATGAAGGGGGCGTACGCCAGCACAAACTCGAACCACTCCGAGCCGGTCGTCTCCGTCCGGCTGATCTGGTACTCGTAGTTCACCTGCCCGACGGGCCGGCCGTAGCCCGTCGGGAACCCGCCCGGCTCCGGCGGCGGGTGCGCCGGGTTTCCGGGGTGGGTAATCGTGGCCCAGCGCTCGGATTCAGGGATCGTTCCGCCATGCGCGGTGGGGGCGAACGCGAACATCACGCCGAACACGAGGGCGAATGCGATCCGACCCGCGCATTCGGCGGACCTCATCCGCGGCGTGATCCTCTGAACACGCGGCGCTCCACGGCTGTTGCTCCGGTCCATCATCCGGCTCCTCCGTCTCTTCAATGCAGGGGCCAGGCCGGGGAGCGATGAGTGAGCGGACACGATCCGCGCTCCGATCCCATAGTCTTGCCCTGGTTTTTTTTTTTTTGTCAAGTGAAATCTGGCACCAAAACTGCAAAATGCAAGTTTTATTCTCATGTTGGCGGCCCCGATCGCACAATCTTCGGCCCCGGGCGCTCGGCCTCGCCCTTCTGACTTTTTCGAGTCCCACGACGCGGCCGGAAGGCGGGGTTTCTCCATTTCCTACAATCCCCGCATGGCCTGGCTCACCAAGAACTCCGGCACCGCGAAGATCGCCCGGCGCGACGAGCCGTACGTCACCGCCGCGATCAAGGACCACATCACGCGCACCTATCTCCCCCGCTACGAGACGAAGCAGGGGGCGCTCTTGCCCACGCTGCACGCGGTGCAGGAGGAATGGGGCTGGCTGCCGCACCAGGCGCTGATCGAGGTCGCCGAGTTCCTGGGGCTGAAGCCCGCCGACGTGATCGACTGCGCGTCGTTCTACGAGGAATACTGGCTCCGCCCCAAGGGGGAGCACATCATCTGGGTCTGCCGGTCGATCGCCTGCGAGGTCTGCGACCACAAGTCGATCCTGGACGCCTGCCAGGCGAAACTCGGCATCGAGCCGGGCGAGACCACCGACGACGGCAAGTTCACCCTCATGGAAGTCGAATGCCTCGGCTCCTGCGGCACGGCGCCGGTGGCGCTCGTCGATCACACGCTCCACGAAAACCTGACGGCGGAGAAGATGATCAAGGCCATCGACGACGCGGGCCGGCACGGGCACTGACCCGCGGCGCGCGGATCATGGGCACGGCGCGCCCCAGGCGCTCAGCACGCTCGTGATGTCGGCGAAGTTCACCACGCCGTCGGCGTTCGCGTCTCCCGGCCCGGTGCCCGGGCGATAGTCGAACCCGAAGTTCGCGAGCGCCGCCGTGACATCCGCAAAGTTCACCACGCGGTCTCCGTTGGCATCCCCCGCGCAAGGCGACGGCGCGACCGACACCGCGGCGTGCGACGCGCTCACGCCGCAGGAGTTGGCGATCTCGACGCGGTACGCCCCCGCATCGGACACCTGCGCATCCGTGATGGTGAGCGTCGAGGCGTCCGCGCCGCTGATCCGGCCTCCGTCGGTGAGCGCGACGTTGCCCCGGAACCACTGATACGTCCAAGGCGATTGTCCGCCGATCTCGACCGAGAGCACCAGCGTGTCGCCGGCCTGGATCGACTGGTCGGCGGCCGGACGGAGAAGCACCGGCGGCGCGGGAGCGGCGAGGACAAAAGTATTCCCCCGGTCCGTGCCGTATTGATTGTGCGCCGGCGAACCGATCGCCGCCCAGCCCGATGCCATCGCGACCGCGAAGCCGAAGTCGTCGGTCGGCGCGGGGGTGGGCAACCGGATCTTCGATGTCACCGTCCACACCGGCTCGCCCGCGCTGACGGTTCGTCGGAACAGGTACGCGCTGCCGGTGTTCGTGCCCCCGGTGTCATCCTGGTAAGCGCCGAGAAGCGCCAGCCCATCGCGGAGCGAGACGGAGCATCCAACCTGATCGCCGGCCGACGCCTGACCCATCAACGGAGTCAGCCGAGCCTCGAACAACCACTCATCCCCGTTCATGCCGTCGTCGGCGAGTCGGTAGACAGAGGCGGCCCCGGTATCCCCCGCGCCGCCGAAGGGCGCGCCGACCAGGAGCAGCCCGGCGTCCGCCGAGAGTGATGCGCCGAACTGATCGCCCGCCTGCGCATCCATCGCGATGATCTTGGAATGAAACAGCCACGTGTCCCCCCCCATCCCATCGGACGTCCGGCGGAACACGTAGACCGCGCCCGCGTCGCCCGCCGCCTGGTCGTCGTACGGCGCTCCGACGCACGCCCACCCGTCAAGCAGCACGACCGCCGAGCCGAACTTCGCGCCCGCGCTCGGATCAAACGCGGTGAGTTTGGTCTGCATCGACCACTGGTGCGCCATCCCCGCGGGGACGCGCGCAAAGACATAGGCCGACCCGGCATTCGCGGCTCCGTCGTCATCGTTGGGCGAGCCGACAATCGCCGCGTCGGGCGCGATCGAGACCGATTTCCCGAATGAATCCCCCGCCGCCGCATCGGGCGCAACGAGCATCGCCTCCTGCGTCCAGGCGCCGGCGAGGCCGCGGCGGAACGTGGACGCCGAACCCGCGTCGGCGCCGACGCCGACCAGGTCATCCAGGCTGGCGCCGACCATCGCCAGCGTGTCGCCGTTGTCGGGCGCGATGATCGCCACGGCGTTGCCGGCCTGGTCAAGCATCGCGGCGTCCGCCGAGCGGATCATCGCCTCTTCCGTCCATGTGTACCCGCCCACGCCGTCGGGAGTGCCGCGGAAGACAAAGCCCGCGCCAACAAACTGGAACGCCCCCGGCCCGAAGAACACGTCCCCGCTCAGCACGAGCAACTCGCCGGTCGGGAGCCGCGTCATGTCCACCGCCAGCCCGCTCTGCCGCGTGGTGATCGACTGCATCCAGAACAGCGAGGTCATCGTCCCCGGCGGGCACTGCGCCGATGCGGAGAGTCCGCACGCATGCACCATCAACAGGCTCACACCGATGAGATCACGGACCAGGCGCACACCGGAACCCTCCATCCAAACAGGCTCACCGCATGGAACTATCCGCCGATCCGGGCTTCGGGCCAGCGCCGGATGCGGAGATTCCTGTTTTCGGCGTCCGGTTATCGGGGATGGCGCCGCATGTCCGGTGAGTGTATGGGGCGCGTCGGCTACTTCGTCGGACCCATCTGCGGATAGATCATGTACCGATCGTGCACCTGGAGGATCAGGTCATTCCGGCCGTCGCCCGTCAGGTCGGCGATGATCGCGGCCGAAGGCTCGAAGTCGCGGTCATCGCCCCGGCCGAAAAGACGAGATTCGAAGACCTCGAACTCCGTCGCCAGGAGTATCCGCCGCGCCTGCGTGAACGCGAAGACCTGGCACATCTGTTCCCTCGCGTCGAGACAGACCATGTCGAGCATGCCGTCGCTGTTGAGGTCGCCCACCTCGATCTCGTGCTCGAGCCGATCGTCGTCGTCGTTTCGGAACGCCGACACCTCGTCCAGCGTGTACCGCCTGCCCGAGAGACTGACCAGCGCGAACGCGCTGTCGCTCACCGCGAGGATGCCCGGCCGGCCGTCGCCCGAGAACGCGCCGGCAAAGAGTGACGACGCATCAAACGCCGGGAAGCGAAGCCGATCGGTCACGGCCCATCCGCCCTCGTCCGATTTCGACATGAGCACCAGCCGCTTGTTGGCCTTGTCCGCGGCGATGATGACGGCGCCACCGGCCTCTCCATCGCGCAGGACCGTCAGGCCGGTCAGCGACGCCGAGGCCTCGGGCAGCGTGATCTGCTCCACCACGCGCCACCCCGCCCCCTCCTTGAACTCGCAGGCGCGAACGAAGTTCTGATCCGCGAGCAGCAGCTCGTCAAAGCCGTCCCGGTCGATGTCGAGCTGCGCGGTGTTGTCCGGCCCGGCCGCCTGGACAAGACCGAACTGCGGCATCAGCTTGTCGGTCAGCACCTTGATCCCATCGCTCGGCCCGTCGAGCGACGCCACCATGACCAGCGGCTCGCCCGGAGTAAAGAGGAGCAGGTCCGTGTTCCCGTCGTGGTCAAAGTCGCCCGCGAGCATCGACTGGGGCGGTCGGCTCACCCCTTCGAGTTTCACCGTCATCGGCTGGCCGTCCGCGCCGGGACGATGGAGTTCGAGCGTGTGGTCGCGCTTGTCCTTCGCGATCACCGCGAGCGCCGGCCCGGACTTCAGCGTCGCATACGCCATCGCGACCGGGGACGCGCCGGGCGTCGCCATCGTGAGCGGCTGGGGGAAGGACAACCGATCGGACTCCGCGTCGTAGTCGCTCACCCCGACCACCTTGTCCGCCTCCGAGAGCACGAACACCTCGAGCGCCGGATCGTCGTCCCACTGGCCGGCCGCGATGGACTTCGGGTCCTTCAAGGCGCTGAACCGCTTCGCATTCGTCAGCCCGATGCCCCGTTGCTGCCGGTACAGCACCAGCGTGTTCGCCTGCTGATCCGTCGCCAGCAGGTCGAGCAGCCCGTCGGCGTCCAGGTCAACCACCGCGAGACTCCGGGACTTGTTGGCGGCGCCGCTGAACGCGAACGAGGCGAAGGAGGCGTCGCGCTCGCCGGCGCGGGCCCCGCGACCGCCCCCCACGACGGCCGAGGAATCGGACTCCGCCTTCAGGTCCGCGAGAACAATCCGCCGCGTCGGCCGCTCGATATACGCGATCGACGCCGCGGCACGCCCGTCAAATCGGACCGTGTCAAGTTCGCGCAGCGGCGGCATCTCGAAGCGCAGTTCCGGGCCGAGTTGACCCCCTTTGCCCGCCGCGCCCGCCGATCTCTCCTGCAGCCACAGCCGCACCGGCGCCGCGTCGTCCGGGATCGCGGCCATGACATCGTTCAACCCGTCGCCGTTCAGGTCTTCAACAAAGAACGCAACGATCTGCTCGTTCGCGCCGCCCGCGCCGAGCAGCACCGGCTCGCCCGTCACCGCCGACGACGACAGGCCGAAGACCGCGATCCGGCCCCCGACGACCACGAGCAGTTCCGGCTGCTCGTCCCCCATGACATCCGCGATCTCGATCCCGTCCTGTCCCGCCTGAAGGTCCTTGACGCGGCGCTTCGACAGCACATCGAACTTCAGGCTCTCGACCTGCCGGAGGATCACGATCTCCGACCGATCCCCCGCGTACAGGATGTCCGGACGCCCGTCGGAATCGATGTCGCGCACGCGGAACGACGAAACACGGTGCGCCACCGACACCTCGACTCGGTCGTAATACGGACTCGGGGGCAGGTCGTTCACCTTGTATTCGCGGGTGATCTCCTGCTCGGTCCGGGGCGTCCGCCGCTGAACATGGATCTCCAGGCGGCTCTTGGCGTTGTTGGCGATGACAAGATCGTTCAGCCCGTCGCCGTTCATGTCCGCGACCAGCGCCGGGCCGACCCCCTTATCCCCGACGACGATGCGCGGCTCGTCCCACCCGAAGTACCGCGCCAGGTCCGCCGATGAGTTCTGCGCCCCGGCTGAGGCGGCACAAAGCATGGAAAGAAGACCAGAAGCCGCCGTGCGTGCGGTGAGAACCATGTCGTGTGTTCCAAGGGCTGGAGGAAACGGGCTTTGCTACGATCCATGCGTACTGTAGCGGGCCGGGCACTCCGAACCTCATCGGTTGAAGCCGCACGCGAAACCCCGCCCCAAGTGGAACCATTCCGGCGTTGAACCGAACACCTTCTCGAATCCATCTCACCCGCGATACGACGACAGGAGCCTGCCCGATGCGGACACACCACGGACTGACACGCTCGGCCGCGATCCTGCTTGCGGCGTGCGCGGCGGTCGCCCTCGCCGAGCCGCTCGCGAAGAAGATGGACGTGGTCACGCTCCTCGACGGCAGGTCGATCTCCGCGCCGATCCTGAAGGAGACGGGCGAGACGCTCTGGCTCGACCTGGGAGATCAGGTCGTTTCCATCCCGCGCTCGCGCGTCGAGAGCATCGTCCGCGCCGAGCCGGATGACACCGCCGAGGCCATTGACCCGCGGGCGCTCTACCGCGTCGCCAAGGACCCGCCCGAGAGCACCCCCAAGGAGCAGGCCAAGAAAGTCGGCGAAGCCGTCATCATGGTCAATACGCCCTCGGGCCTCGGGTCGGGGTTCATCATCAACGCCGACGGCTACGCCATCACCAACGCCCACGTGATCCAGGGCGAACGACGGCTCAAGGCCGTGGTCTATGAGCAGGGCGAGCGCGAGTTCCGGCGACTCACCATCGAGGACGTCGAGATCCTCGCCGTGAACAACCACCTCGACCTCGCGCTCATCAAGCTGAAGCACCCCGAGGGCAAGCCCTTCGTCACCGCGCCGCTGCAGGGAGCGGAAGACCTGGAGGTCGGACAGGATGTCTTCGCCATCGGCAACCCGCTGGGGCTTGAGCGCACGCTCAGCCGGGGAGTCATCGCCACCAAGCAGCGCGATTTCCAGGGATTGACCTTCATCCAGACCACCGCGCAGATCAACCCCGGCAACTCCGGCGGCCCGCTCTTCAACCTGAAGGGCGAGGTCATCGGCGTCACCAACATGGGCGTCCCGGGAGGCGAAGGCCTGGGCTTCGCCATCCCCGCACGCTACGTCCGCGACTTCCTCCGCAACTACGACGCCTTCGCCTACGACAAGAACAACCCCAACAGCGGCTAGTCCTACAAGCCGGCCCCGCCCCGGACGGACTTCGGCACGCCGAGCATCCTGAAAGACGAGACCGGCCAGCCCTGACCCATCGCACCACACGCATCACAGACCGAAGCACACCAAGGATTCACCCACGATGACGTTCCCTTCTCTCCGAACGCTCGCAGCGATCACAACACTCGCCACGATGTCCCTCCCCGCGCTCGCGCGCGACGCCGTCACCATCGCCGACCTGGCGCCGAAGGAGTCGGTCTTCGTCGTCGGCGTGGATGATTCGAAAGCGATGTGGGACGCCTTCGACAAGACCGGCTTCAAGTCGATCTGGGACGATCCGACCTTCAAGAAATGGTTCGAGAAGCACAGCAAGGAAGCCATGGACAACTTCGCTTCCGAACTCGAATCCCTCGGCCTCACGCTCGACGACCTGAAGCGCCCGACCGGGCCGATGGGACTCGCCGCATGGCTCACCGGCGGCGAAGAGAAGCGGAACGGGCCGGACCAGCCGCCCGCGTTCATCGTCATGGCCGATTACGCCGACGACGCGCCGGAAATGGATGAAAAGATCCTCGCCGCGCTCGAAAAGGCGGAGAGCAAGAAATCCGTCGAACTCAAGGAAAAGGACCACGACGGCGTCACAGTCCACACCATCCGCTTCCCCGCGGACAAGGAAGCAAGGCCGGAAAATGACGCGGACATGGACGCCCCCGGCGGCGGGCTGGACTATCCCGAGATGCACTACGCACGGGTCGCCGGCGCCCTCGTCCTCAGCAGCGAGATCGCCGGGATCGAACGAGCGATCGATCGTCTGAACGGGGATGACATGCCCTCGATCAGCGACGCGCCGGAGTTCAACGACGCACGCAAGCAGCTCGGCGAAACGCAGGGATACGCCGTCGCCTTGATGGCCCCGCTCATGAAGTGGGTGAAGTCGGACGCGCAGAACATGGGCGAAGGAGGAATGGAGCAGATGCTCGTGGGAATGACCGGCGCCCTCGGCCTCGACGACCTCCGCGCCGCGGGCATGGGCCTCCGCTTCGATACCGACCACGCGATGATGGAGCAGTCCTACGCCCTGCTCGCCGGCCGAAAGACCGGACTCGTGGCGCTCTTCGATGCCCCAACCATGGCCTTCGACCCCCCGCCGTTCGTCAGCGCCGACGCCACGAGCATCCTCATGATGCAGTTCAACTTCGCCGGGGTGATCCCGCTGGCGAACCAGGTCGTCGCCGCGATGCCCGAAGACATGCAGGCCATGATGGCCCAGCAGGTGTCCGCGGCCACCATGTTGCTCGGCCCCGTGCTCGCCAACCTCGGCCCCGAGTTGTGCGTCATCAGCAACCTGCTCCGCCCGCTGAATGTGAACAGCGAGCAGCAGGTCTGGGCCATGAAGATGCGCGACGCCAACGCCCTCCAGCAGGCCATCGCGGGCGTCATGCCGATGACGGGCTTCGAGAGCCGCGACTTCCAGGGCAACCAGATCTGGTCCCCCGCCGCCGGGGGCATGATGCCCGCCGACTCCGTCTCGATCGGCATGGGCTTCGGCTGGATGTTCGTCGGCCCGGTCAAGGGGGTCGAAGACCTCCTCCGACAGGGCGGCGCCGCCGACAACGCCAAACTCGCCGATGAGAAAACGTTCAAGAACGCCACCAAGCCCCTCGACAACAAGGGGATCGCCTACGGCTTCTACAAGATCGCTCCCGCGCTCGACTGGTACGAGTGGTACTCAAAGAACATCGACAAGGTGCTCGCCGCACAGGCAGAGGAAGCCTTCGGCAACGAACCGCCCGCCGACGACGAAGAGCGCCAATGGCGCGAGGACGCCAAGAAGAGCATGATGGACGGCGTCCCCTCGTGGATGCGCGACCCCCCGCCGATGGAGGTCATCCGCAAGTTCATGGGCGACTCGGTCCTCGAGTTCAAGTCCAGCGCCGACGGGTTCGAGGGACGAACCATGACGCTGAAGCCGGGCGGATAACAAGTCTCGTCCGCGCTCCGGCGCCGAGCGCATCAACAATCGCCCGCCGCGCTCGAACCACGTGATCCCTCACCCCTTCATCTTCTCCGCCATCGTCCCGCTCAGGTCCATGCGCCCCGCGTGCGGCGCGGGCTGATCGTGCCAGGCAATTTCAACCGTCACGTCGAACATCCTCAGCAGCGCGCCCAGGTGCTGCTCGATGCTCCGCCGGGCGTTGTCGATGTACTTCGCCTCGTTCCGCCTGAAGACCTCGCCCGCCTGCTCCTGCGCCGTCTTCATCAGCGCGCGCTGCGTCTCGGCGTTCATCGGGATCACGTCCAGCAATCCCAGCACGCGCCCCGCTTGGATGTCATAAGGGGAAACATCCGTCAGCCTCAGCGAACCCTCGACCGCCGGCAGACGGACCCGATACCTCGGACGCTCGGTCCCCGGATCGATCAGCTCCACGTCCCCCGGCTTCAGGTGCGAGAGTTCAACGAAATACTGCTTCTCGAAGTGAAAGATCATCGCGATCTTCGCCTGCGACAGCAGCAGCGGCGGCGCCCACGACCAGCCCTTCGTGCTCGTCGCGATCTCCTTCGCGTGAACCTCTAGCCCCACCAGCTTGCCCACCGCGCGCACACGCTCCGCAACCGTGACCGTTCGCACCTCGCTCACGGGCGCGGAGCGACCCTTCCACCTCAGCAGCATCACCAGCAGAACGCCCGAGACCGCGCTCAGCGCCACCACCACGAACAGGAGTACCAGCGTCGTCATCATGGTGGATTATTGGGGAGCCGCGATCAGCCGTTTTGACGCCCTGACGGGCACCGCACATCGCCGTCCGAGCCTCAGCGTTTCACCCCGTCGCCTTCTTCTTCAATCCCCACCTGGAACGCGCGCAGGATCAGGTGACCGCTCGCGGAAACAAGCACGCAGAGCAAGGCCGTCCCGGCGATCGCGAGCACGATCAGCCAGATCGGCGCCAGCCCCGTCAGCTTCCCGCGCAGCGATGGAATCAGAAACGCCGCCGCTCCCATCAACACGGGCAATCCGAACGCCATCCCCTTCAGCAGCAGCGGGAACGACCTGGCCGGCCTGCGGAGCAGCACCGTCAGCGCCGCCATCCCGATCAGCACGCCTCCCAACGCCAGCCGCGCGAGAATCCAAGGCATGACGTTCACCCCGCCGATGGGCTGGACCCGGGGAGTCTGCCGCTGGATCAGCGACTTGATCAAGTCCGGGTCGATCAGCGCCGCCGTCACCCCCACCACCCCGCCCAGGCACAACATCCCCATCGCGTGGCCCGAGCCTGCACGCCCCGCGCCGATGCGCACGCAAGGCAAGGCGGTCACGAGCACCACCACCTCGAACGCCAGCGCGTACCACGCCTGCCCGCGCGCGGCGATCACGATCCCTCCCACCGCCGTGACCACACAGAACAGCGCGATCACGAAAAGGAGCCTGAGGATGATCTTCGGCGTGTGGTTCATAGTCCGCGCGGGTTCAGGATAGCACGCCGATGAAAGTCACAACCGAATCGCGGCTCACGCCGCCCGCTTCTCAACTTGGACGGGTTTCGTCACCTTGGGTGCGGAAGGCGAGTACACCATCGCCTCGGCGCGCCCCGCACGCTTCGCGGCGTACAACGCCTGGTCCGCCATCCGCCGCAGGTGCTCCGGCCCCTCGGCTCGATGCTCGCCCGCGCACGCGATCCCGATCGAGAACGTCGGCCATTGGGAGGCGACCCCCAGCGCCGCCGGGCACCGCGAATACAGGTCGATCAGGCGCCTCGCCACCGCGTGCGCCTGCGGCGCGCCGGTCCCGCGAAGCGCGATCACGAACTCGTCCCCGCCGATGCGCCCCGCCAGGTCCCCCTCGCGCAACTGCGTGAGCATCACCTCGCCCGCCGCACGCAGCGCCGAATCCCCCACCTGGTGGCCGCACGCATCGTTCAACTGCTTGAAATGATCGAGGTCGATCGCCAGCAGCGCCAGTTCCTCCCCAGTCGCCGCGGCGAGATCGAACAACCCCGCGAACGCGCCCTCGAACCCGCGACGGTTCCGCAGTTGGGTCAGTTCGTCCGTGTTCGACAGGCGATGCAGTTCCGCGACCGCCGCCTTGGTCCGTCGATGCACCCGCGCATCCAGTTCACGCCTCAGCCCCGCCGCCTCCAGTCGGTCGCGATGGGCCGAGAGCATCGCCGCGTGGATCGCCTTCGCCAGTTCGTGGAGTTCATGATCCTCCCCGTGCGCAAGGAGCGCCGAGAACCTCTGCTCCCGGTCCACGCGCGACACGTCCGCCAGGCACTCGACCAGCCACCTTCGATCCGCCGCCGCGCGCCACTCGGGCATCAGCACCAGCAGCAGCGCAAACAGAAATCCCACCGCCGCCCCCGCCGGCAGCGAAAGGATCACCGATTGCCGCAGCGGAAAGCCGAGCGTCTCTCCCGTGATGACCGTCGCGCCCGTGCACGCCGCCACGCCGACGATCAGCACCACCGCCCTCGCCCACACGGGCAGATGCAGCGAGGACAGCCCGCGCTGCGAAGGCCCGGGCAGACCCTCGGCTGAACCAACGCCGCTCGAGGCGATGACGGACAAGTGATCCCCTCTGGGAAGTGTGGACATGCGTGCGGCAACCTCGCGGAAGGCTCCACGAACCTCGTGAAGTCCGTCTACAGATCGGCACACTCGAAATCGGACTTGGCACCCCGCCCCGAAACTTGGGTGTCGGCAACGGGCGATAACCAACGCATCAACGGACCAGCGCCGCCGCGGGCACACGGGCCGCCCGGCCCAGCCCCACCAGGGCATGCACGCCGAAGAACAGTCCCGCATAGAACAGGTCGCCCGAAACCGTGTACTTGAAGAACGGCGCCGCTGCCACGTAGCACCGCGCCAGGTCGCCCGGACCATATCCGTACACGCCGCCCGCCCACACCGCGAAGTTGGTCACGACAAAGAAGACGATCGAGGCCGCCAGCGACGAGCCAGCCACGCGCCCCCAACTCGCCGACCCGTTCATCATGCGACCGAAGACCACCGGCAGCGCCAGGCAACCATACACCGCGATCACCTGGTACCACGGGTACCCGCCGAGGAACGGATCGCTCAGCACCATCGCCAGGATCGGCACCCCGACCGCCGCCGCCCGGCTTCTGAAATAGAACCCCGCGAAGAGACCCGCCGCCGCCACCGCGGCAAAGTTCGGCGCAACCTCCGCGAACCGCGAGACAAACGCCGCCGCCACGAGCGCGGCGAACACAACACCATCAAGAACCAACGAACGAGTCGGCATGGAAGGCAATCTCCGAAGGGGTCCACCAACGAGTGTACCGAGCCGGCCGCTAAGGCTTCGGACGCAGCGCGTCATACGTCGTGAATCGCCACGTCGCCGAGTCACCCGCCCGCAACCCCGTCACCGCGTGCGACTTCTCGCCCGGCTCGCCGTTCACCCAGAACAGCCAGTTCCGCGTCCCCTGACCCGCCCCCTCGTTCGAAAGCCCATCAATCGACGACACCATGCAACGCTCCCCCTCCCCCTTCGACTCGAACACCAGCCCCCTCGGCGCGGGGAGCGCCCGAGCCTGCATCATCGCCGACCGCACCGTCATCTCCGGCGCCCAGCGCAGCGCGTTGAAGCGCTTCTCGACCCCATCGCCATAGTCGATCACCAGCCGAACCGTCCCGGCGGCCGACGACGGATCGCCCGCCGCGACGCGCGACGGCCACGCCAGCCCCAGCACCGTCACGCCGACCACGAAGCAGCCGATCGACACGATCGCACGCCTCCGGTTCATCCCGCTCATGTGTCCCCTCTCAGTCCCGGCGCAGTTTCGCCAGCAGACGCAGCACTTCAAGGTACAGCCACACCAGGCTGACCATCAGCCCGAACGCGCCGAACCACTCCATCCGCCGCGGCGCCCCGTTCTTCACCCCGGCATGGATGAACTCGAAGTCCATCACCAGGTTGCCCGACGCCAGCCCCACCAGCAGCAGCGAGAACCCCACGCTGAGCATCCCGCCGTTCGAAGGGTCGTACACCGAGGCCAGCGAGAACGAGCCGAACATCGCCGCGATCATCGCGATCAGGCCGTACGCGCACACGCCGATCGTCCCCGTCACCACGATGTTCCGGAAGATCGGCCCCGGCCGGACCAGCCCGGTCGAGTACCCCACCAGCAGCCCGCCGAGGATCCCGAACGTCAGCAGCATCGCGTTGAAGATCAGACCCGTGTTCAGCCCCACCGCCCCGCTCCCGCCTTGGAGCGATGCACCACTCCCGAATCGCTGGGCGTAGAACGCGCTGATCGCCCCGAGGAAAAGCCCCTCGAGCAACGCGTACATCGGCGCCGCGACCGGCGCCGTCTTCGGCGCCAGGCAGCACACCAGCGCCGCGATCAACCCGCCGATCGCGCCGCCGACGAGCAGCAACCCGGGGTTCACCATCGGCTCCGCCGCCAGCGCCTGCGACCACGCAAAGACCGCCGTCGTCACCGCCAGCGCCAGAAGAAAGAACGTCTTGTTCACCGTCCCCTGCACCGTCATCGTCGCCGAGGGAGCCGCCCTCGCCGGCACGGACAGCCCGGGCAGATCGCCCGACCGACCCTGCGATTCCAGGTCATCCCAGGTCTGCGCCGGAGCAAAAGCGCTGTTGTGCGTGAACGCGGGATTGCTCGATCGGAACATGAGGATTCTCCTCGGAAAAAAACCTTGAAACGAACCGCCCGCGACGCGTCGGCGACGCAAGCGCGCACAGTATAGGCGCCGATGATCCCTCAACTCGTGTGCCGCGCAACGCGCGCCCCCCAGCCGACGTGCCGCTCACCTCGTCCGCGTGCAGGTCGATTCAACCACCTTCACTTCACGCTCGTCCGGCGTTGTGAACCACACCTCCGACACATACGACTCCGGCGTGATGTCGCGATACACAAACGTGTAACGCTCCGTCGCCCCCGTCTTCGGATCATGCGTTGTGCCCTTCAGCCGCAGCGACTTCGACTCCTCGTCGCGCGACCCTTCGGCCGTGACAAAGTAGGTGCCAAGCGTGTCAAAGCCCACGATCGTGTACCGCTCGTGTCGGCGGTCGTACCCCATGATCGTCAGGCTCTCGAAGGGCACGCCGAAGAAATCCCCCGTCGTCTCGATCCGCAGGAACCGCCCCCCAAGGATCATCGATGAACGCACCTCGTGCTCAATACGCGCCCCGGGTTGCGCCGGGTCCATCCAGTGCCGCGTCACGCACGCCCACGTCCCCGCAAGCCCCTCGAGCAACTTGTGCTGAGGCCCAGGCTGCATGTCGGCCATCATCGGATCACTCACCCCCTGTTTCGACTCGTCGTTCGCCGGATCTCCGTATGTCCCCTTCGAACGATCGTCCTCCTTCTTCTCCGGCTCGGCCGCGAACGAGGAGCCCAGCACGCCGCAAACGATCAACGCCGCAACACCAGTTCGATTCTTCATGAATCACCCTTTCTCTTGCCCCGAAACCGCGGGCACGCCCACGCACGCCCATGTGACTACCGGACAAACTCCGCCGGAATCGTCCGGCAGGTGTAGCAACGCTTCTCCAGCGGGATTGCGCCGGGAGTAAACACCCCCGACTCATCCCCCGCGACGTTCGCAACCACCCGAGGCAGCCAACGCGACACCATCGTCCCCCACCCGAAGCGCATCATCAGCCCCACGAACCACGACTCGTGCTCCAGCCCGGAGTGCACCAGCACCAGCCGAGTTCCATTCCTTTCTCGCGTCAGCGTCCATTCCACGCGCATCGCCGGAGGCATGGGCTGGCCCGGATCACGCGGCACATTGGTCCAACTCCACACCATGCGCCTCGGCGCATCAATCTCCAGCACCCGACACACCGTCCGCCCCGAGCCGCAGAACGGCTGAACGTCGTACCGGAACTCGAACTCGTGTCCCAGCACCGGCCGAAACGTGTTGGGCATCAGCCACTCCGCCAGCGCGCGAGGATCGGTCAGCGCCACCCACACACGCTCAGGCGAGTACGGATAGAACGCCTCCTTCCGCACCGACTTGGGACGCCCAGTACCGCTCATCCGTTCACTCCTTCGCGAGAATCGAGGTGCCGCCGCAACGCGCCGAGCCGCTCGTCCCAGAACTTCTCGTAATGAGACACCCAGTCCATGATCTCCCGCAGCGGCCCGGGCGTCGCGCGGTACAGCCGCTGGCGACCGACGCGACGCCGGGCCACCAGCCCCGCCCCGTGGAGCACCTTGAGGTGCTGACTGATCGCCGGCTGAGACATCCGCCGCGTGAAACGCCGGGCCAGCACCGTCGCCGCGATCTCCTCATCACCAAGAAGATCCAGGATCCGACGCCGAGACGGATGCGCCACGGCGTGGAATACGGTCGCGCTCTCGGGGCCTCGTGGCATCCCCTGAATATATAAGCCTTCGCTTATATGTCAAGCGCGGCCCGCACAAAAAGTAACATCCCCGACCCCGAACCTCCTATACTCGCGCCACGTACCCATCGTCAGGAGCACAACCATGCCGCCCACCGCAGCCGATTCCGCTCACATGCGTCTCTACGACCACGACGGCGACGCCCTCATGGCCGCCGCCACCGAAAAAATCGGCGGCCCAAAGAGCACCTGGGGCGCCGACCGCGTCACCCTGCTTCCCGACGCGCCCACCCTCGTCGATAAGGCGGGACGGGTCCGCATCCTCTGGGGGCAACAACTCATCCCGGACCTCCTCGCCGGACGCTATCGAGCCGTAGTCTGCGGCGTCAACAGCGAGGACAACTCCCACGGCGTCATCGCGCAGATCGTTGACCTCACACACACCAGCCAGTGGACCGCCAAGACCGTCACCAGCTACGCAAAGATGTTCTCTGAAGCCATCGGCCTCCACGCCGCCGACGACCGCGAACCCTACGTACTCAAATACGACCTCGATTCGCTCCTCATCTTCGCCCTCCTCCGACCCAAGGGACGCGACTACTTCACCCTCGAAGACCTCTCACGCGGCTTCAAGACCATCACCAAAATGCTCCAGGGACGACGCGAACGCCTGCCCGTCGCCAGCGTCTCCTTCCTCAACGCCCGCGCCAACCGCCTCGTCGAGAACGACCGCCAGCAGCGCGAACCGCCCTTCGAAAGTGTCCTCCGCACCATGTATGAAGCGGGATTCCGCGGCGACGTCTACACCGCCCCCCGCATGTGGAACATGGGACACGTCGGCGTCTTCCCCGCCTATCCCTTCCCGGAAGGACTCGACCGCATGCGGGAAGGCGGAGAGTAGAACATCCCGATCACGCGCCGACCGCCCCCGCCGCGCGACGATGAACCGCTCACACCGCCGCGCCGATACGATCAACCCGCATGAACGGCTCGTCGCCAACCCCCACCAACCCGTTCACCCTCCTCGGCCTACCGCAACAGTTCAGCCTCGACCGCGCCGCACTCCAACGCGCCTGGCTCGCCGGCACCGCCCGGCTCCACCCCGACCGGCCCGATGCGCCGCCGGACGCCGCCCGGCAACTCGCCGCGCTGAACCACGCCAAGTCCACACTCGAAGACCCCGAGAGCCGCGCGAATAGCCTCCTCCTCCTCCTCGGCGGCCCGACAAGGGAACAAGACAAGTCGCTCCCGCCCGCCTTCCTCGCCGAAATCCTCGAAACACGCGAGCGGATGGAATCGGAGATCGCCGCCGAGCACGACGACGCACGCCGGCGATGGGAACGCTGGGCGGAAGACCGCCGACGCGAATACATCGCACGGGTCAACGATTTGTTCCAGAAGACCCCGACCCCCGAAACGCTCCGCGCCATCCGCACGGAACTCAACGCCTGGCGCTACATCGAACGCCTGATCGAGCAGATCGAGCCGGATCACCGGACCATGTAGCCGATCGGAAATGCCCGGGAGAGGACTCGAACCTCCATCCCGTTTTACCGGGACCAGCACCTCAAGCTGGCGCGTCTGCCAATTTCGCCACCCGGGCGGGGTGCCCCGACCCGGACCCCAGATGGGAACGGGCGGGGGAAACAGGATAGCCAGCCGACGCCGCCTCGCCAAGCGCGGGGGACACCCCGGAAACCAACCACCAACACCTCGCTCACGCGCCGGCACCGGACCGGCCGATGGTTCATTCGGGCGCTCCAGCCCGACCGCCCGAAGCGACCCGCCAGAAAGAGAGATCGCCATGAAGCCGCCGCCCATCAACACCGCGCACCTCGCCGCCGCGATCCGACCGCCTCATCACACCCCGCCCCTCCCACGAACCGCTCGCGCCGCGGAAGATGAACCCGCCCAACAATCAAGCGATGCCACGCGCATCCGAACACCCGGCGCCGCCGCCGGACTCAACCTCGCCTTCAAGAACGGCCTCGAAGCCGTTCGCGCCCTCGACGCCCTCGATTCTCTCGACGCCAAGCTCGATGAACTCACCGCCCTCGTCGCCCGGAGTGCCGACGCCGATCCCGCGACCTTCGCGTCGATCCGCGCGAAGATCGACGCCGCGGTCGCATCGATCAACGACTCCGCCGACGCCGCGACCGCGCGCCTCCGAACCGATCACCCCGCCACCCTCGACTACGCGCGCGCTCGGTCCGAGTCTTCGCAACTCCCGCGCTCGCCCTATTCCTTCACAAACGTCTCCGAAAGCGTCGAACAGTTCCGCGCCGCCCTCGCTCTCGAACCCGGCGAGTCGCTCGACCTGAACGTCGAGATCACCGCCTCGGCCCAGCACGCGGGCTTCTACCTCTCCTTCGGCAACGACTCGATCGACCTCTCCGCCGCCACCGCGACATTCGTGATCGAGATCGCCGGAAACTCAGGCGCAAAAACGCTCTCATTCGCCTCGGGCACCACGATCGCCTCCATCCGCGACGCCATCAACGCGTTCACCGATCAAACCGGCGTCACCGCGGGCCTTTCGGGAACCGGCATCGCGCTCAAGAGCACCGGCCTCGGCGATGACCGCTTCGTCTCCGTACGGGTCATCGACGCCGCGGGCGCATTCACACCCCAACCCGCCGCCGGCATCTACGAACTCCACCCGGAAAACAACCACTCGGCCGATCCCGCCCGCTACACCCCCCTGTCGGCCGCTTCGAACCCGATCCAGGACTTCGGCCAAAGCGTCCGCGGCCTCGTCAACGGAGTCGCCTTCCGCGGGAACGCCACAACCATCAGGGCCTTCGAAAACGCCGATGCGACCGACCCCTACGCCCAGCTCCGCCTCTCACTCGAAGCCGCGCAGCGCCTCGTCCCGTTCCGCGCCCTCACGATCACCCGCGACGCATCGTCCGAAGTGAATCGTCCGCCCATCCTCGATCCGGATGCGCTCCAGCAACCCGGCAACGCCTCAACGACCGAGATCAGCGCCGCCAGACGCCGACTGGATTCCATCCGCGACACACTCCGCCGCACGCGCGACGCACACCGCGCCGAAGCCGGAACGCTGACGCCCGCGACGGACGCCGCGCCGATCGACCCGGCCCGCATCCGCGACCTGCTGATCGCCCAGCCGCGCACGCGCTGAACCGCGCTCAGCGCTCCAGCCCGATCTCATCCGTCATCTCACGACCATCCTCGGTCGTCAGCTCCGCCCTCAGCCGCAGGCCGGACTTCTCGTCCACCGTCGCGGGCAGCCCCGTCAACTCGAACCGATACGTCCGCGTCACCCGGTCAAAGGAGCGATCATTCTCCGCCAGGTCGGAAAGGTCCGTCTCCCACCGGAGCACCTGCTGCCGAGACCCGCCGCCCATGAAAGGCCCCGACCCGCGGAACAACTCGAGCACCAGCCGACCGACGCCCTTCACCTCGTCACCCGCCGCATCACGCAACTCGATGTGCGCGTCGATCCGAGGCTCCTTCCCCTCCGCCATCACCAGCCGGCTCAGCGGATGCACCACGATCGCCACAGGCTCGAACACGCACGAGCCGCCCGAAGCCACGACGCGCGGCCCCGGTCGCGGCCCCGATGAACAGCCGGGAGCGAACACCCCGACCGACAGCAGCACCAGCACGACTCCCGCACGCATCATCGGCTCATCTTATCTTCCCTACCCCCCGAACCTCAGGTAGTCCACGCGGTACCGCACGCTGCACACGCGCCCGCGGTCGATCCGATCCTCCATTCGGAAGCCGATCATCCGCATCGTCGTCCACTGCCGCCCGTGATGATCGACCAGCGTCCCCGTCTGGTTCGTCTCCGCCTTCGCCTGGATCGAATCGATGATCGACCACAGCGATGCGTTCGTCGCCGCCGTCAGCCGACCCGTCTGCACCACCGCCACCTCGGCCGGACCTCGATCCGTCGAGTAGGGCAGGTCCAGCGCCGTCGCGAACGGCCCCTGCACCAGGCGCCCCAGACGCTTCACCACGAAGCGATGAGGACCGGAGTTGAAATACGCCACGCCGCCGAACGTGCTCGCCACCTCACACCTCCCCTTCCACCAGTGTCTCCACCACCGGGTCCGCCGCGCCGTCGCTCGACACCGCCACCGCGCGGATCGACTGCGTCGCGCGCCCCCCCTTCGTCATCGCGTGCTCCACCGACGTCACCACCACCGCGATGCTCACTAGGCGAACCCCCGCCGCGCTCAACCCCGCGGACGAACGGAACGTCAGCGTGTGCGATTCGCCGGGCTTCGGCGCGACCGTCTCGGTCTCGACGACGTGCCTCGAAATCGACACCACCACGCGCTGCTCGGGCACATCCACGAAACCCACATGCGGCCCGAGGTCCGTCCACTCCTCCACCAGCCGCCGCGCCCCGCGATCAACCGCCACCAGCGAAACGTTCCGCAACTCGAACGAGCCAAGCATCACCTTCACGGGGTTCAGCCAGATCATGATCACCTCCGGGCGCCGCGCACCCCACTCCGTCAGGCTCACACACGCACAAACTGGAACACGTTCGCCCGCCGAACGGTGTCCGCCTCGCCATCGCCGTCCAGGTCGATCTCGACCACCAGCCGACCGCGCTCCGCCTGGAAGCGCTCGCGGTACATCTGCGCCTTCACCCACATGGGCGAGTCGTGACCCACCAGCGCCGCCGCAGAGGAATAGATCAGGTGCAGCGCCCCGAGCGATTCCACCAGACGCAACGCCGACGGATTCTTGATGTCCGTCTCCCCCGGCCTCCCGGCCTCGCCCGCCGCCCCGGGCTCAATCCCCAGCATCCGCATCACCTGCCCATGCACGATCCCGATCTGAGGCCGGAACGTGTGAATCACCACCTTCAACGCGGAACCCGCCACCGCGGGGATCACCGGCTCCGTCACGCCCGAACGCAGCCGCGACACGCTCAGGGTCGTCGCGTCAACCCGCCCCACCACCTCCAGCGGCATCGACCCCACCACCGCCACGAATCCCGCCGTGATCCCCAGGTTGACGAAGTTCCCGCCGCTCAACGTCAGCGTGTCGCCCGCCGAGTTGATCGTCCCGCCGCTCGCGGCGTTCACCAGCGTCTGCGCCGTCCAGGACACATCAAAGAAAACCCGAGGCTCCAGCACCAGGAGATCACGATCGGTTGCGAACATGGAACACCCCTTCATGGACCGCCGCCGCGCGACGCCGTCGCATTCACCACGCCTTCACACACTCAATCCCCGCCGGCGGCTACACACCGCCGGCGGAGCGCACGGGAGGAGAGATTTGCCCAAAGAACTCGGATGCCCCGCCGACCCGTCACGACAGCCCCAGGTTGCGGATCACGGCGTGCGCACCCTCGTTCTGCATCTCGAGCGTGTACTCGCCGATCACCATCCCCACCTCGCTGTCACCCCCGGAAGACAACGGCTTGTAATGGAACGAGCGACCCGCCAGCGGAAGCACGCTCACGCGCGATGAATCAAGCAGCATCGCCATGTCCACCGGCATCGCCCGGCTGAGAATCACCCGGCACACCCCGAAGTCGCTCTCGTACACGCTCACCAGCTCCTTGAACTTCGTGTCCTTGGGCGCGTACCCGCGGTCGCCCACGAACGAGTTGATCCGGCGCTTCTGGAAACCGTTCACCACGATCGTGTCGATCCGCGCCGAACTCGACGACCACACCGTCCGCAGCGCCGCGTTCAGCACCTCCTCCGTCAGCAGGTCGCCGTTCGACCCCGCCCCGTCCGGAAGGATGCCGTCGCCCGGCTCGTACTTGTGCGTCGAGATCGTCCGCACCAGCCCGCGCATCGTCCGCCGAACCGTCGCCGAGCCTTCGGGATTCGCCGCGGGCGCCGCCCCGTTGATCACGCAGTGCTCCAGGTCGCGGAGCAACTCGCGCAGCCGCTCCTGCTTCTGGAAATCCAGCTCGTCCTTGATCCCGACCGGCGACGCCGCCAGCTGCGATCCGCTCACCTCCACCGCCGCGGTGAAGATCTGGGTGTAGTTCATCTTCCGGACCCGATGGGTGAACCGCGTCGCCGGCCGGTCGTCGCCCTCGATCGCCGCGTTCCCGAGGATCCGCAGCCACAGGTTGTCCGACAGCGCCTCCGCCGTCGTCCCGCCGTACCCGCGCGTCACCGTCAGCGTGTTCGTCGAGATCGCCGTGACGAACATGATCTCCTCGCTCCCCTCCGCCTGCACCTGGTCGCCCACGCGGAACCTCGAGCCATGATCCACCGTCACGCTCGTCGCCGTCGTCGCGCTGGGAGTGAACGTCGTCTGGTTGATCTGGTCCGAGTTCGGGAGCAGGCTGTCCTCCACCCACTCGTGGATCGTGCTCCGCGCCGGCCGACGAGACTCGCCGAGATGATCAAGCAACGGCGTCTCGTACGGGCTGATGATCCCGATGATGTCCGACACATCCTCCGAAAGTTCGGGCAGCGATGCCCCGGCGCTGTACGTCGCCTTTCCAGTAAACGGCATGTCTCAGTTCCTTTCACCCCGCCGCCCCGCGCGCACCAACCGATTCCACCGCTCCGCTCACCCCCCGCGCCGCGCCCGCAGGTAACGCAGCAGCGCGCCTCGATCGCCCGTCCGCACCGCTTCCTCCGCCGCCTGCTCCGCCGGATCGCCGGGCGACGACGCCGGACTCATCGCCGCCCCCGTCATCACCCCGGATCGCCGCCCTCGGAACAGGAACGGCTTGCGCCGCTTCAACTCGCCCACCACCGCCGCCACATCACGATCCGGCATCTGGCTCGCCGCCATCTCCGTCAGCAGCCGCGCGGATTCAAGGTCCACCGTCTCCGACTCGATCAGCAACAGGTCGATCCGATGCCGCCGCTCCGCCGCGTCGAGCGCCTCGCGCGCCGCCGCCAGCGCCGACTCGGACTCGTTCAGCCTGGCGCGCAGCGACTCCGCCTCCTGCTCCACCCGCTGCGCGCGCCCCCGATCCGCCAGCCACTGCTCCCGCATGAAGTCGATCACTTCGCCGCAGCCGCCCGCGGGATACTCCTCGGGACTGACCCCGGCCTCCGCGATCACCTCGGCCCCCGCGACCACACCGCTCCCAGGCCCCAGCACGCCCCCATCACCGCCCTTGCCCGAACCGCCCTCACCCTCAGCCCCGATCTGCCCCTCTGGCATCTGATTGCTCCTTCTTCCAGTCCGTCACTCCGAACACCGCCCCCATCAGTCCGCCCCCGAAGCCCCGCCCGCCCCGGACTCGTATCCCAACTCACGCAGCACCCGCTCCGTCGGCACCCCCAGGTCACGCTTCATCAACGCCGCCGACAGCCGCGCCCGCTCATCCGTCGGCAGCGGATCGCTCCATTCGATCCGCACACCCCGGTCACGCTCCTCCGTCGGCAGCCGCCCCGAAACATCGAGCGCCCCGAGCACCAGACGGCACGCACGCTCAATCCCGCGCCCGTACGCCACCCGCTTCTTCATCGTCTTGCTCAGGATCCCCGTCAGCGTCAGCCGCAGCGCGTTCTCGCTCGACAACTGCCCGAGACGCTCCCGCACCACCCCGATCACCACCGGCGAGACACCGCTCGTCTTGTCCATCGCCTCGCG
>JAEUIV010000066.1 GCA_016795005.1 Phycisphaerae bacterium | reverse complement strand
CGCTCCTCAGCCAGCCCCGTTCCCCGCTGGGTCGGGGCAAGTCAACCAAGTTCAAAGTCCGGCTCAACCCGGCCTCCGCCGGCGAGACGCCCACCGGCGCCCTCACGATCGCTTCCAACTCGCTGGAGAATGAACTCTTCGAGATCGACCTCACCGCAAGCGTCAACGTGGTGACGCCCGCGCTCTCCGTCACCGGACCGGGCGGCTCCATCACCAACGGCGGCACGGTCACACTCGACCCGACCAACCTCAATCAGCCCATCCAGACGACGATCACCATCGGGAACCCGGGCACCGCGACACTCACGATCGGCGGCGTCTCCGTCGTCGGAACCGGATACACGCTCTCGCGCGCCCCGGCCGCTTCGATCGAGCCGGGCCGCACGACCACGCTCGTCGTCCGGCTGGTCTCCGCCGTGTTGCTCGACCCGGCCATCGGAACGGTCTCCTTCACATCCAATGCGCCGGGAGCCTCGTCCTTCTCCTTTACGCTCGCGGGCGCGGTCCGGGTTGTGCCCCCCAGCCCGGAGGTCGAAGTCCTTGAAACTCTCATCGGGCCGGGCGGCAGCCCCACGATGCAGGTCATCCCCGTCGGCTCAAGCCGAAACTACGGCACGATCTCGGCGGGCAACTCGGTGATCCGCACCTACACCATCCGGAACCGCGGCACCGGCCCGCTCGCGCTGAGCGGATTGATGCTCAACAACACCATGGGGTCCGCGTTCTCGATCCTGTCCGGCGGAGTGCTCCCCGCCAGCCTCGCGGCGGGAGCCTCTACGACGTTCTCGATCCAGTTTCTCCCCGCCGCCGCCGGGTCCTTCAACGCCGGCGTCGCCTTCATCAACGACGATCCCGACGACGGAGAAAACCCGTTCACCTTCAGCGTGACGGGCATCGCCACCGCCGCGAACATCGCCTTCGACGTCGCGTACCGCGGGTTCGGGACCGTCGTCATGGCGCGACTGCCCAACCCTCTTCCGCCGATCGGCAGCCGCCCATATCCCTTCTCGCTTGGAGCGATCCCGGCGGGCGGCTCGACGGTCCTCCACGATGGGCCGCAGGACTCCTTCGTCATCACCAACCGCGGCAACTCGCCGCTCATCGTTTCCGGCGCGACGGTCACCGATCCCGTTCCACCTTCTCCGATCGTGTGGCTCGGTGATCTGAATCCTCAGCCATGCTTCCCCGATCCGTGCCCGACGCCGCCGCTCGGCCAGGTCAGTCTTCTGATTACCCACAACGGACTGGTCCCCGGCCCCTCTCGCGGGTTGGTCACGCTGACGATCGCCGACGGCACGGGTGCGCCCCTGGTCGCCTTGTCGCCTTGGCAGTTTGAAGTCCAGGAGTGGGTCAACGACTGGTTCATTACCAACGGCGGCCTGGGAGGCGGCGCCGTCCGCGCTTTCACCACCTTTGACCCCGACGGCTCCGACCCCACACTCTCACCCGCCATCTTCGCGGCCGGTGCCTTCACCGCCCCCGGCGGTTCGCCGAGGATCGCAACGCTCAACGCGGGGTCATGGACCGCACTGCCCGGCGGCGGGATCAACACCGTCGGAGCCTCCGTCAACGCCCTTGCGGTCTACGACGAGCCGAACGACTCCAACCCGCCGGTCCTCTTTGCCGGGGGGACGACTTTCAACAGCGTCGGCGCGCCCGCCATCACCGGGATCAACAACATCGCCAAGTGGAACGGAGCCACCTGGGCGCCCGTCGGCACGATCGCGACCAACGGCGTCACCGGCGGCAGCATCAATGCCATGGTCGTCTACGGCGCTTCGACGCCGCCGACCGATCCGCCGAGCCAGCTCTATGTCGGCGGCTCGTTCACGGGCGCGGCCGGAGTCGGAGCCGTCCAGGGAATCGCCCGATGGAACGGAACCGCGTGGAACCGGATCCGCACCACCGACGACGGCATCCTCGGCGGCGAGATCCGCGCGATGGCCGTCTTCGACACCGACGGCTCAGGCCCGAATCCCGCTGAACTCTACGTCGGCGGAAACTTCACCAACCTCTCCTCGCTCATCATCGCGGCCAACGGCATCGCCCGGTTCAACGGCACATCATGGAACACCATGGGCATCGCTCCGAACACGGGAGTCACCGGAGCGGGCGCCCGCGTGAACGCCATGGTCGTCTTCGATTCCGACGGGCCGGAGGGAGCCGCCAACCCCACGCTCGTCGTGGGAGGCTCATTCACGAGCGCCGGCAACCTGGTCGTCAACAGCATCGCCCAATGGACCGGAACCGCGTGGCAGCCCTTCAACACGGGCGGGATCGGCGCCGCGCCGAACGAGATCTTCGCGCTCGCCGTCTTCGACGAAGATGCCTTCCATCCCGAAGACAACGACGGCGACACCGACAACGATCCGACCAACGGCACCCGCGGGCTGAAGCGCCGCACCCAGGCGGGCCGACTGTACGCCGCGGGCAACTTCTCGTTCACTCTTCCCAGCGGCAGCCCGGTCAACAACATCGCGCGATGGAACGCCAGCGTGCAACAATGGGAGCCGGTGGGGAGCGACGTCTCCAACGGGACCAACGGTGAGGTCCGCGCCCTGCACGCCTTCGACCCGGACGGGCTGCTCACCGCCGGCGCCCCGAACAATCCCGAGCAACTCTTCGTGGGCGGCTTGTTTACCAACGTGATCCAACTCGCTCCCGACCCGGACGTCACGCTGCCGATCAACAACGTCGCCGTGTGGAGCGCCACCGCCCCCTGAACTCGCTCTTCGGAGACGCGGTACTCTCTGCCCGTGCCCTCGAACGTCGAACCGACGAACCGAAACCACGCGCCGTTTTCAGCGCGAGCGGCGCTGCTCGCCGTCTTCGCCTCCTGGCTGCTGCTTGCGGTCGTCAGGCTCACGGCCCCTTCCGACCTGCTCGATAACGACCAGGCGCGGCCGGCGATGTACGCCCTGGACATCCTGCGCAATGCGCACTGGATCGTGCAGACCGACCCCTCGGGCGACATCGCCTCCAAGCCTCCCCTGTACACATGGCTCGTCGCCATCGTCGCCGCCGTCTCGGGCCGCGTGAACGAATGGACCCTCTACATCCCCACCTCGCTCGCGGTCCTTGGGATCGCTCTGCTCGTGAACCGCGCCGCCTCGACCCGCTTCGGCCCGGTTCCGGGGCTGCTCGCGGCGGGCGCCTTTCTCTTTTCGCCGTTCGCCGCAAAGCACCTGGCGCTGGCGCGGACCGATGCCCTCTTTGCGCTCGCCGTCACGGGCGCAGCGCTCCTCGCCTATCGAGCATGGACGACCGATCGTCGAGGCCGCTGGACTCTCTTCTGGATCGCCTGTGTGCTCGCCACGCTCACCAAGGGTCCGCTCGGTGTGGTCCTCGCGCTGGGCGGGCTTGTGCCGCTGGTCTGGAGCGATCCGAAGCGCGTCGGCCGAGGCGTGTGGCTCGATCTGTCCGCGGGGATCGTGATCTACGCCGCTCTCTGCGGCGGGTGGCTGCTCGCGGCCCATGCCCAGATGGGTCAGCCCGTGATCGACAAACTCATCGGCCGCGAACTCCTGGGGCACGCCGCGTCAAGCGATTCGGGCGGCATGCCCCTCCTGTCGTTCTACAAG
>JAEUIV010000006.1 GCA_016795005.1 Phycisphaerae bacterium | reverse complement strand
CCCCAAGCCCTTCGAGCGTTTCCTGCCACGTGGACCGCACGGCGCCGCGGCGCTGCCCGATGGCGCCGGGAGCGTCCTCCTGCGCGTGGCGCTGCACGGCGGGTCCGGTCTTCAGGTCCTCATCGGGAACGCGCGGACGGGCACGGACACGGGCGAGTGCCTCGGCAAAGCCGCCTGGCGAAAGATTCTCCGAGGTCACGACGCCGATGAAGTCGGACAGGACGGCGAACCACGCTTCGCCGCGGCGCTCGCTCTCCGTCGCGTGGGAACAGTAATAGCGCATCGCAAGCACGGTCGGCGAGTAATAGACGTCGCGGATCGGGAGGCCGAACTGCCCGGCAAAGTCGAAATCGCGCTCGTCGTGCGCCGGGACGGCCATGATCGCGCCCGTTCCGTAGCCCATGAGCACGTAGTCCGCGATGAAGATCGGGAGGCGCTCGTCGTTCACCGGGTTCACGGCGTAGGCGCCGATGAACACACCGGTCTTGTCTTTCGTGTCGGCCTGTCGTTCCTGGTCGCTCCGTGACGAGGCGAAGGCGCGATAGGCGGCGATCATCTCCCTGGGCGACGCGCCGCGCTCGATCAGCGCCGCAGCGCCGGGAAAGCGGCCCTTCCAGCCGTCCGGCACGGTCGGTCCCCACTTGTCCGAAGCGAGGGCATCGACCAGCGCGTGCTCGGGAGAAAGGACCATGTAGGTCGCGCCGTACAGCGTGTCGGGCCGCGTCGTGAACACCCGGACCTTGCGCGTTCCCGAGGCAAAATCGACGAACGCTCCCTCGCTGCGGCCGATCCAGTTCCGCTGCATCAGTTTGATCGGTTCGGGCCACGCCAGCCCCTCGAGGTCGCGCAGGAGGCGCTCGTTGTACGCGGTGATGCGCATCATCCACTGCCGAAGCGGGCGTTTGAAAACCGGGTGGTTGCCGCGCTCGGACAGGCCGTCGGCGGTGACTTCCTCGTTCGCGAGCACCGTGCCGAGGGCGGGGCACCAGTTCACGTTCACGTCGGCGAGATAGGCGAGCCGGTACGAGTCGACGTGCGCCGCACGCTCGCTCGCGTTCATGCGGTCCCAGGGCTTCGACTGGGGGCCGGTCGATCGCTTGCCGCTCTCCAACTCGGCGATGAGATCAGCGATGGGGCGCGCCCGATCCAGCGCCGTGTCGTACCAGGAGTTGTAGACCTGCAGAAAGATCCACTGTGTCCACTTGTAGAAGCCGACATCGGTGGTCGCCACGCCTCGGCGTTCCTCGTGCCCGAGGCCCAGCCGGCGCAGTTGCTTCTTGAAGGTCTCGATGTTCCTTTCGGTGGTTGTGCGCGGGTGGGTGCCCGTGTCAATCGCATACTGCTCGGCGGGCAGGCCGAACGCATCGAATCCCATGGCGTGCAGCACGTTCCTGCCCCGCATCCGGTGGTATCGGGCGAAGATGTCGGTCGCGATGTAACCCAGCGGGTGCCCGACGTGCAGCCCCGCACCGGACGGGTACGGGAACATGTCGAGCACGAAGAGTTTGGGCTGCGCCGGGTTGAATCCCGGCTCACCGGGGTTCGGCGCGCGGTAGGTGTCTTCGCGCTGCCAACGCTCCTGCCAGCGCGACTCGATATCTCGAGCGAGTGCGGCGGTGTAGCGGTGCGGCGGGATGTCGCGGGCGGGTTCGGGCATGGGGGCAGAGTGTAGTCGCGCGAGGAACCGGCCCCGGAATCGGGCGGAGGGTCGCCGTCGCGCCTCGCCGCGCACCATCCAACGCGCTCGGCTGTTCCTTCAGTCCCCGCCGCTGCCGTTCTGGGGCAGGTCCTTGTCGTCGATCCGTTCGATGTCCGCGCCGACGGCCTTCAGACGTTCTTCCATGCGTTCGTACCCACGATCCAGGTGATAGACGCGGAGCACGGTGGTGCGTCCCCTGGCCGCAAGCCCGGCCAGGATGAGCGAGGCCGAGGCCCGGAGGTCGCTGGCCATGACGGGGGCGCCGATCAACTCCTTCACACCGCTGACGACGGCGGTGCCGGACTGGTGATGGATCTGCGCGCCCATGCGCGTGAGTTCCGCGGCGTGCAGGAATCGCTGCGGATAGATGCGCTCCGTGATGATGCTGTTCCCGTCGGCCAGCGTCAGGAGCGCCATGAACTGCGCCTGAAGGTCGGTGGGGAAGCCGGGGTGAGGCTGGGTGGTGATCTGCGTGGAGCGCAGCCGACGGTCGGAGGTGACCTCGACAGTCGCCCGGGTGCGTCGCTGGAGTCCCTCTTCGCGGCATCGCACGTGAACGCCGGCCGATTCCAGACGTTCGCACGCCGCGAGGAGGTCGTCGATCGGACAGTTCTCGATGGTCACGTGACCGTTGGTCGCGGCGGCCGCCATGATGTACGTGCCGGCCTCGATCCGATCGGGGATCACCGAGTGCGTCGTGCCGTGCAGTTCCTTCACTCCCTCGATGACGATTCGGGGCGTGCCGGCGCCGGTGATGTGCGCGCCCATCGAGTTGAGCATCACCGCCAGGTCCTCGACCTCCGGCTCGCACGCGGCGGATTCGATGACGGTGATCCCCTCGGCGAGCACGGCGGCGGACATGACGTTCGCCGTGCCGAGCACCGTCGGCCCGAACGCGCCGCCGAGGAAGATCCGCGCCCCTTTCAGCCTGCCTCCCCGCGGGGCGCGCGTGACGATGTCGCCCGACTCCAGCGAGATCTCCGCGCCGAGCGCCGCGAGTCCCTTCAGGTGCAGGTCCACGGGCCGGTCGCCGATCGAACACCCGCCGGGCATCGACACGCGGGCCATCCCCCGCCGGGCGAGGAGCGGCCCGAGGACGCAGATGCTCGCGCGCATGGTGCGAACGATGTCGTACCGGGCGGCGTGGGCGGTCTCGTTCTTGCTCTGAAGAGTCATCCGCCGGGGCGAAGCAGTCTCGGTCGACCCGCACCCGAGTTCGCTCAGCAGGCGTTTCATGTTGTTGATGTCCGCCAGGGCGGGCACGCCTTCGAGAACGACGGGCTGGTTCGTGAGGAGCGCCGCCGCCATCAGCGGGAGCGAAGCGTTCTTGGACCCGTTGACGCGGATGGTGCCCTTGAGTTGCTTTCCGCCCTGAATGACAAATGCGTCCAAGAACTCATCCTCCGTGCCCCCTTCTCGGCGGGGGGCGTTCAACGTTCGTGCGATGGTACGCCCGAAAAGCGGCGACGAATCGTGACTATTCGATCCGGCTTTCCTCATCGGCACACCCGGGCCTGAGGGGGCAGATTTCGATCGCCGTCGCTGGCACGTGTCGGCCGCGAATCGGAGTCTGGGGCTGGTCGCACGTCCGACCCGGGAGCCCATGGAGGGATGGGAGCCGCCCGGATGACGCAGGAGTGTTGGAATGAAGGGTCGAACGCTGATCACGAACGGAACTCTGGCGGTGATGCTCGCGGTGGGCGCGGGAGCGATGATGACGATCGGATCCGGGGCGAACGAGGCCTACGCCCGCCCGGCGATCGGCGATCCGTACGCGAACCTGCCCGCGACCATCACCCTGACGGGGGTCGTCCGCGACTTCAAGGAGCGAAGCGTGTCGGGCGGGCACACGGACTTCGAGGCCGTTCCCGCCGGCGGATACGGGCACTACATGAACAACGTCCAGTCCACCCTGGACTCGGACAAGAAGCCGGTCTTTATCGGCGGCGGCAAGAAGGTTTCCTCGCAGTGGAGAACGTCAAGCGGGGTGAACATCCACCCGTCTCTCTACAGCGCGGCCCTCGGTGACCGCGTCGGCGCCTACACCGGCAACGCGGACAAGGGCGGCATCGCTTCCGCCGCGTCGTTCGCCCAGTGGTACCGCGACGTGCCGGGCGTGAACATGTCGAAGGACCTGTCGATCACGCTGGTCCGGCAGCCCAACTCGAAACTCTACGTCTTCGACGACCGGACGGACCCGCTCTACTCGACTCGCAGCGGCTTCTTCCCGATCAACAGCGATCTCTTCGGCAACTCGGCCAACGAGACGAAGAACTTCCACTTCACGTTTGAACTCTCCACGCAGTTCATCTACGAGCCGGGAACGAACCAGTCGTTCCGGTTCATCGGGGACGACGACGTGTGGGTCTTCATCAACGATCGACTGGCGATCGACCTGGGAGGCGTCCACTCGGCGATTGATCAGACGGTGTTCCTTGACCGGCTTTCGGGGCTGGTTCCGAACGGGAAGAACTCGCTGCGGGTCTTCCAGGCCGAGCGTCACCGGACGCAGTCCAACTTCCGCATCGAGACGACGATCACCCTGCGGAACGCCGAGTTGCCCAACACGTCGAACCTCTTTGATTGAGGCTCACCTCGCCGCCCGCTCCTGCGGGCGGATCGGGGCGGCGACCGGTGTCACCCTCAGGCCGGCGCCGCCCATGTACTCGGTCAGCGAGTCCATCCTCCCACTCCTTCCACGCGGCACCGCCTCCTCCTCGAACCCCGGGGGGGAGGCGGTGGTCATTTCCGCGCCGCGAGCCGATGAACGGGATGCAACCCGGCGCTGCTATTCTCGAATGAACCATGCGCGGGGGCCGGACCATGGACGACACACCGACGCACACGATCGAAAAGCGATTCCCCTGCGGCCAGTGCGGCGCCGCGGTGGAGTTTTCACCGGGTGCGCAAATGTTGAAGTGTCCGTTCTGCGGGCATGAGAATGCCGTTCCCCAGGAGCCGACCGCCGTCGAGGAACAGGACTTTCGCGCAACGCTCGACGAGATGTCCGGGCAGGACGACCACCAGGACAACCTCGATGTCAAGTGCGGCGCTTGCGGGGCGGAAGTTCACGGCCTGGGATCACGCACGGCTCTCTCCTGCCCCTATTGCAACTCGAACATCGTCGCGACCGCCAAGAGTCGGCGCCTGATCAAGCCTCGCGCCCTCCTGCCATTCCGCGTCACGCGGGAACAGGCCGAACGCGCCTTCTCAGACTGGCTGGGCGGACTGTGGTTCGCCCCGAGCACCCTGAAGCGCAGCGCCATGAGCGAAGGTCGCCTCGGCGGGATGTACATGCCCGCGTGGACCTTTGACTGCGACGCGACCACCTCGTACACGGGGATGCGAGGCGATGCCTATTACGTCTCCGTGCCCCACACGGTCATGGTCAACGGCCGGCCGCAGGTCAGGATGCGCCAGGAACGACGGATCCGATGGTCGCCCGCGGCCGGGACCGTGTTCAACCGCTTTGACGACGTGTTGGTGCTCGCGAGCCGGTCGCTTCCGTCTGAACATGCCCGCGCGCTTGAACCCTGGGACTTGAAGGCGCTCGTGCCATACAGCGACGACTATCTCAGCGGGTTCGCCGCGGAGAGTTACCAGGTGGACCTGCCTCAGGGATTCGAGGAAGCACGCGGCGAAATGCGCACCGTGATCGAGGGAACCGTCCGCGCCTCGATCGGCGGCGACGAGCAGCGCATCACCTCGATGAACACGCGCCACGATCACATCACCTACAAGCACATCCTGCTCCCCGCGTGGATCAGCGCCTACCGATTCAAAGGGAAGGTTTTCCGATTCATGGTCAATGCACGCACCGGCGAAGTCCGAGGGGAACGCCCATGGAGCGTGCCCAAGATCGCGGCGGCCGTCGCGCTCGGGCTGCTGGTGGTCGGGATCATCGTGGCGGTCGCGGTGCTCAACCGGTGAGCCGCCTCCGACCGCCGACGACACGTGTGCATTATCGGGCGTGACGGAAGTGGATGAAATCAGGTTGTCGGTCGCCGAGTCGGCCCGCGTCGCGCCGTGTTGACACCCTTTGTCGATGCGTCGTGATTCGATCGTCGCGGCCGGCCGATGCTCAATCGGACGCCGAGATCACCCAGGAATCGTCCATGAACGACTCATCCTCCAACACACCAGTTCTCCGAAGCGAGCTGTCCCATGAGACGGAGATGGAAGACCTGATCCGCATGTTCGTTGACGAGATTCCCCAGCGGATCCAGAACTTCCGATGCGCCTGGGATCGAGGAAACCTTGACGAAGTGAGACGATTGGCCCACCAGTTGAAGGGCGCGGCCCCCGGCTACGGCTTCACGCCGCTGGGGACATCCGCCGGGGCGTTGGAGTCGGCATTGAAGCAAGCGGACCACGACCTGTCCGCCGTGCGGATCGAGTTTAAGGCGCTGATCCAGTTGTGCAGCCGCGTCGCTTACTGAGATCAGTTCAGCAGACACACCCGGCCTCGCCGCCGGCCATGACGAGGAACAGGTCGTACCGTGCTCACGCTTGAACTGCAACCCGTGCTGTTGCTCGTCGATGACGAGCCGTCGATCCACCGCCTCCTGGCCTTCAAACTGAAGAACGAGGGGATCGAGTTCCTCTCCGCGTTCGACGCCACCGAGGGATTCGAGCTCGCCGCCTCCAACCGGCCGGCGCTGATCCTCCTCGACGTTCACCTTCCCGACCGCGACGGGCATTCCACCCTCATCGCGCTCAAGAATGATCCGAGGACAAAGGACATCCCGGTCATCATGCTCTCGGGCGATTCGGACTCGGCGACGAAGGTGCGCGCCTTTGAACTCGGCGCGATGGACTTTGTCACCAAGCCCTGCGACATCCACGAACTCAAGGCACGCATCCAGTCCGCGATCCGCATCCACTCGCTCATGCAGATGCTCGAAAAGCGCGCCCAGATCGACGCCCTCACCGGCCTCTGGAACCGCGCGCACTTCAACGAGCGCCTCGCGACCGAGTTGAACCAGGCGCGTCGGAACAACTCGGAGATGTCGCTCATCGTCTGCGACCTCGACCATTTCAAGAAGGTCAACGACACCTTCGGGCATCCCGCGGGGGACGCCGTCCTGCAGGGCTTCGCGAAGGTGCTCACCAACGAACTGCGCTCCTACGACGTTCCCTGCCGCTACGGCGGAGAGGAGTTCGCCATCATCCTCCCCGACGCCGGGCTCCCGGCTTCGATGGCGACCTGCGAACGCATCCGCAAGGCCATCGAATCCAAACGCTGGCCCAACTACCCGGACATCCGCGCCACCGCCTCGTTCGGCATCACCGACACGGGCCTCGAAGGCGCGGGCACGCCGGAGGCATGGATCGCCGCGGCCGACAAGTGTCTCTACGATTCGAAGCAGGGCGGACGGAACCGTATCACGCAATACGCGCCGCCCACGCCTCAGCACCGACTGTCCATCGCCGGATGACTCAACTTCCCAGCAGCGACCTCAGCACGTCGATGGGATCGCGAGAAAGCGTCGCTAGCACGTGCCGTCCGCCCGCCGCGACCAGGCCCCGCCGAACGGCCGCGATGTGAAGACCGATCGCCTCGCGGTACGACGCCGCGACCTCCTGCAGGTCCGTCTCGATTCGCAGTCCGGACTCGGGATCGGTCAAGGTCGCCGCGCCGCTCGCGGTCCAACCGACCTCGTCGTCCGCGAGCACCTGGACGAGCGCCACGTCGCGTCGCCCCGCGTGCGCCGCGGCGAACGAGCCGCCGCCGGCGAAACGAAGCCGCGAAAAGGCCGAGAGAATCGCGGCTGAATCGTCCAGCGCATCGCTGAATGCCACCACGATCCCAGAGCGGGGGGCAACCGACTCCGCCGAGCGCAGCCCCGCCTCCAGCGGATTCTCCGTCGCGCCAACAGAAGCCCGGGTCTCCGATGCGCGGCTGGCTTCGAGAAGCGCGTCGAGCCGACAAACAATCCGATGCATCGCCGGCCAGCCCGAGGCGGGCGCGAGCGCCGCCGAGTCACAACCCGCCATGACCAGGCCGACGCGGTCGCCCCCTTTCACCGCCAGGTACGCGAGCGCCGCCGCAAGTTCGCACGCACGCCGCAGCTTTGACCGCCCGCGCCGCGTGCCCGCCGACGCATCGAAGCCGGCGAACCGCATCGATTCCGACGCATCCACCACCAGGACCAGGTTGACCTGGCTCTCTTGGCGATATCGACGCAGATAGGCCCGGTCCGTCCGTCCCAGGAGACGCCAATCGATGAGCCGCGTGGGATCGCCGGGCGTGTAGGCGCGAAAATCATAGAACTCCGCCGATCCGCCGCGCGCCGTCGAACGGTGCCGCCCTTGCTGCGAGGCCGTGGCGAGCGCGCGGGCCAGTTGGAGCATGTCAAGTTCGCGATCCGCAACGCGGCGAGTGATGGACCGGCTCCACGCCGCATCCGGCGCCACCTCGTCGCTTCGACCGCCGCCGCTTGATCCACGCTCCGCGGGCATGCGTCAACAGTACCGAGACACCCGCGAGGCTGCGCCGCTACGCCTCGACGCGCCATTCACGCCCGTCTCGCACCACGCGGCGATACAGCGTGTCGCGTTCCACCGGCCTGAACCCGGCCTCGCGGATCGCTCTCTGGAGATCCCACACCGTCGTCTCCTGGTGCGTGGACGAGCCGCCGATCTTGGTGATGTCGTACCACACGACCGTGCCGTCGATGTCGTCGGCCCCGGATTGAAGCATCAACTGCGCCATGCTCAGCGTCTGCATGATCCAGAACGCCTTCACGTGCGGGAAGTTGTCGAGCATCAGGCGCGCGACGGCCAGCGTGCGGAGGTTCTCGATCCCGCCGGGACCGGGCAGACGCTCCAGTTCGCTTCCATCAGGAAAAAACGGCAACGGGATGATGGTCTGGAAATAGCCACCGGCGTTCGCGCCCGGCGGCGTCCCGGGTCCGCGATCCGACGGCGTCGGGAGCGCGACGCCGCGCCGTGTCAACGTCACCGCCCCCGTCTCGTCGGGCAGGTAGCCGAGGCGCCGCAGGGCCTCGTCCTGCGCTCGACGGAGCATGTCCATGTGGACCAGCCGGTCCGCGCGGTCCTCGATGTGCCCGTAGAGGATCGTTGCGTTCGTGTTCAACCCGAGTTCGTGCGCGACGCGATGCACATCCAGCCAGACATCCGAGCGGATCTTCCCCTTGAACGCCTCGTCATGCACGCGGTCATCAAACACCTCGGCCCCGCCGCCCGGAAGCGATCCCAGCCCGGCTTCCTTCAACTTCTCCAGCACCCACCGGATGCCTGAGGCGCGGTCAGTCTGCTTGAAGACCTTCGCGATCTTCGCAAGGTGGACAATCTCAACCGCCGTGAAGGCCTTCAAGTGCAGCGACGGCGCGGCCTCGCGGATCGCGCGCAGCAAGTCGGTGTAATACTCAAAGGGAAGCGTCGGATGAAGCCCGCCGACGATGTGCATCTCCGTCGCGCCGCTCGCGACGGCCTTCCGCCCTTCGTCCCGCGCCTGCTCCAGGTTGCGCGTGTACGCCCCCTCGTCCCCCGCCTTGCGATAAAACTCGCAGAACTTGCACGACAGCGCGCAGACGTTCGAGTAGTTGAAATGGCGGTTGATGTTGTAAAACGCCGCGTCGCCGTGGAGTCGTTTTCGGACCATGTCGGCCAGTTCGCACAACCCCCAGATGTCCGGCGTGGTGTAGAGGCGGTCGCCGTCTTCGAGCGTCAGCCGCTCTCCCCGGATGACCTTGCCCTGAATTGCGTCCAGCCGGGGGTCGTGCCGGGGTTTGGAACGAACGCCGGCGGTGCCGCGGAGCGAGTTTGGCGTGCAAACGGGCATTTGAGTTTTCAATCTTACTTGAAATCAGCGAGCGATCATAGCCCGCGCAACCGGTGCTGTTTCCCCCTTCATCCCCGGGGTCAGAAAATGCGTGAACAGTCGTAAACCCGGTTATTGACAGGACTTGGGAACGTCGAAGAAATGAGGGTGAGGGAGGAACCCGATCATGGATGACCAAGCCCAGTCCGCCGAGCCAATCGCTCCCGAAGCGCCTCCGGCGACCACCGCTGCCGCGCCGATGGCCGCGACCGAAAAACTTTGCTCGGCGTTCGCGCTCCTGCAGGCGGAACTCGAATCACTCCATCAATCCACGGCCGAACAGGAGAAACGCGCCGCGGAAGTAGACGCACGCGACGCCGCGCTCCGTGAACACGCCGCACAGTTGTCCGAGCGGGAGTTTCACCTCGCCGAGCGGCACCGGGAACTGAACGCCGCGCAGGAGCAACTGCTCCAGGATGCGGGGTCGTGGCGCCAGCGCGAAGAAGCGCTCAACGCGCGCGAGCGGGCGCTGGCCGAACGCGAAGCAGCGATGCAGGCGTCCCTGAGCGCCGCCCCGCGAGGAAGCGACGAGTTTCTGCGTACAAGGCGGGAGCGTCTGAAGAAGCAGAGGAGACTGCTCGCCGAGCGAGCGGCTCAACTCGTCCGCGCCAAGGAGGCGATCGCCAGCCGACTGGCGGACACCGCCCGGACACGCACGTCGCTCCCACTCGCCGGTGGCGCCGTCCCCGCCCAGCCGGCGCCGACAGTCTCGCCACGGCCAAGTCGCACCACCCGTGGCAGTTCGTTTGGTGTCGGCATGCTCACCTCGGCTCTCGCGCTCGCGGCGATCGCCGGCGCATCGTGGTGGGTCGCCGGGGTTGTGGATCAGCCTCGATTTATTGCACAGGCGACGATCGGCATGGCCAACCAGGGTTCGCTCGACCAGCCGGAGCTGGTCGAATCGTGGTCCGAGTTCCACCAGGCGCTCGCGACCGATCCGCAACTGCTCGAGCAGGCCGCGGAACGGCTGAAGCGACGGGGATACGAGGAGTTCGCTACGCCGTCGGACCTCCGCCGGCTGATCGACGAATCGATGACGATCGACGCAAGCATCCCCGGCCGGCTGAACCTTTCGATGCTGGGCGCGGGGCGGCAACGGACGCAGCGGATACTCGAGACGTACACCTCGATCCTCGTCGGCATGGCCAACGATTCGCGCGAACGCCGGGCCGATCAGTCGAGCACCATCGTCATGATCGACGCCAAGGCGGGCGATGAACCCGTGTCGGACCATCGCCTCCCGATCTTCGGGATGGTGGCGGGGGCGATGGCGACGGCGTGCATCCTGGCGGGCTTCGCGGGAATGAGCCTGGCCGGCCGCGCGCGGGCCGCAAACGAAAAAACCGCCCTCGAAACCGAGGGCGGCGAAGAACGCTGGTCCGTCAACTGACGCGCGGGCGTATCACACGCCGGACGCGACGAGCAGGGTCTCCGGGCGAGCGCCGTTGGGCTGCGGGGCCTGGATCTGAAGTTGCTTCAGGGCGCTGATATCGACCTGGTCGAGCGCGATGAAGAACGTGCCGGCGCCGGCTTCGAACTCCTTGATCTGCCGCGTCGCGCCGTTGCCGTTATCGACGATGAGCCGGTACGACCCGCCGAGCACCTGCATGCCGCTGCACACAAGGTAGGCGGTCCGGGTGTGGGTATCGACATACAGTCCGGCCGAGGCCTTGCCGTCATAGTCCTTCGCCGCGGGGGAGAAGGCGACATGCGTCATCGTCGGCCGGGTCAGCATATCGATGAACTTCGGCCCGGACCGGGCGGCCAGCGCATCCGTTGTGCGGCTGGACATCGCGGTATCCGTGATGTTCTGAACGGTCCGGCTGAGGTGCCACGCGGACACGCCGAGGACCATGGACGCCGTCGCGAAACCGAGGCAGGCGGCGCGCCAGATCGGCGCGGTCGACCACGAGGCGACGCCGTTCGCGCCGATGCGGGCGATCGGCTCGGACCCGACGGACGCGATCGCCTCTCGCACCGCGGCGAGAACCCGGCCGCGAAGTCCCGCGGGAGGCTCAACCTGCGGAAGGATGCGCTCGACATCCGTCGCGCGCAACTGCTCGGCGCGGATCTGCGCCTGGATGTGCGGCGGGGCGGAGCGGAACGCCTCCTCAAACTGCGCCCGCTCCTGCTCATCAAGCAGGCCGAGAACGTCAAGGGATGCCATTTCAAACAGGTCTCTGGAAGTCATAAAGCCAGCTCCTCCCCAGCGTTCTTTTCCCGGAGTCTCACCAGCGCCCGGCTCAGGGCGCTCTTGATCGTTCCGAGCGGAATGTTCAGGTCCTTGCCGATCTGCTTCAGCGTGTGCCCGTTCAGATAGGCGCGTTTCAACACCGTTTGCTGCAACTCCGGTAACTTCTCGATCCGTTGCATCACGGCGACGAACCGTTCATCCTGCTCCATGCTGGGACGGCCCGGGTCGGATTCGCCCGGGGCGGGAGACCAGCCCTCTTGAAGCGCCGAGGTCCGTACCCGCGCTTTCACTCTCCTGAGACGATCCACCATGTGTCTTCTGGCAAGAAGCATGACCCATGTCACCAATGCCGCTCGCTTGGGGTCATATCGCCCCGCCGTTCTCCAAAGCCTCACAAAAACCTCTTGAACCACATCTTCGGCATCCGAGCGGGTCGGCATTGACTGGTACGCCATCCGATACACGAGCGATCCGAAGCGGTCATACAAGTGAGCAATAGCATCCGCGTCGTCGCTCGCGACGCGCTGCATGAGATCCAGGTCATCTTCGGCCGAAGGCAATGGCACGGCTGCTCCAATGGGCCCAGCCCGCTATCCGACAGGCCATACTCTATGACCTCATACGCATAAACGTGAGACGTGGATGCCGATTGCGGGGCAAATGGCTGAAATCGGTCCTATTCGTTCGCATTCTAATCGGTACGATTTCACCCGTCCGGTGGAAAAGGGTGACGATTGGGGTCCGTTCGGCCGAGAATCTTCATGATCAGACAAAAATGGAGGCCTCCACGTGGCATCCAGACCGAACAAACTCTATATTGTCAGAAGGGTCCGAATCCCGGATCACGAATCAGGAGGCCATGTCGCTCGGGAGATGAGCGAGGCTGTCATGAGGGGAACGGTTACCAGATCGGGAAATGACACGAGGTGGGGCTTGCGCCTCGAGCGCGGATTCTCCCTCATCGACCTCTTGGTCTCGATTTCGGTGATGGTGATCTTGATGGCGATCCTGATGCCGGCGGTGCGGATGGCGCACGAATCGGCTCGTCGAGTTCGGTGCCTTTCCAACATCCACCAGGTCGGCATCGCGGTCGGCGTGTACACGGACGACCACAGAGGGTACCTGCCCCCGGCTCGATTCGATGAAGAGCCGCCGGCAAGCGACTACGGCCGCGGCACGTCGGCGCAATCAACCCCACCGGCGCAGAATCAATCTCAGGAGGATGATGGAGCGGACACGATGTTCCTCCGTTACCGCTCGACCAATCCTTTCACCAACGCCCCGCTGTGGGATGGGCTGGGAATCCTGATCGGCGACAACTATGTGAATCACCCCGGGGTCTTTTACTGCCCGAGCCATCACGGCGAGCACCCCTTCAACGATTACGCGAACGAATGGGTCAACGGCGGGGGCACCATCGCGGGCAACTACCAGTACCGAATTCCGCCCGGGATCACGCGGATCACCGATCTTGATCGAAAGACCGCGATTGTCGCGGACGGCATGCGGACCCGCCTTGATTACAACCACGTGATCGGCAACAACTTCCTGAAATCCGACCTGAGCGTCGGCTGGTACGCGGATGTCGATGGGTATGTGTACCAGTCGCTCCCCGAGCGGCCCCGGGTCCGCAACGCGGACCCCCGCCAGCACAACCCGTGGCAGCCGATGGACGATCAGTACTAGTCGGTCGTCCGGCTCTTCTCCTCTGATTCAAGTTCATGCAGCCAGACCGGTTCCGGCCGCGTAGTCTGTTGCCACATGCGCGGACGTTCAGCAAGCGTGGCGATCGGGGATATCGCGGGATCGGTCCTGAAGTGCGCGGTGGTGGTCGCGATGCTTCTCCGTCCCGGTAATGCGCACGCACAAGTGTGCGTCGATCGGCTGTACCACGCCCCAGAAGGCGGCATACCGATCCGGGTGGCTTCGCCCGTGTCGGAGCCGCTGATCTCGCTGTTTGTCGCGGGGCAGTCCGAACCCATCGCCCAGGCCCGAACGCGAGCGGGGACATCGGACCTGTTGGCGCTTTTTCCCGACCTTCACTCGCTGGCGAATGGTTCCGTGCTCATGGCGCAGCTGGAATCCGACGGAGTTCGGTGTGGGTCGCCGCTGGTTGTCGAGCCTCTGACACCCGTGGCGCGCGCGACCGATGCATGGTCGGCACGGGTGCTGCGCTCGATGGACTCGAACGACCGAGGCAGCATCGAGTCGTTGCTCCGGATGCCGCCACGGGCGCGGGAATCACTCCGGCTCTCCGTTGAGGTTGAGGCGACGTCGGATCGGGTATCACACGCCTGGCGCGTCTATGAATCCAGCCTGGTTGTTCTCACGACCAGCGAAGGAAGCGTGACGCTCGGCCTGCGGCCCGACGCGGCGCCGCGTGCAGTGTTTCACTTCCGAGCGCTCGTCGAGGGCGGCTTCTACGACGGGCCCGGGTTGTCGTGCGTGCGGGACAGTGAGACCCGCCAGCCGGCGTTTTTTCAGGGCGGCGATCCCGTGGGCGACGGAAGCGGGGGGGCGGGGACGGTGGTCCCATTCGAGCAGAGCGGATTGAATGTGCGTCCCGGAGTGGTCGCGATGGCGCGGGTCGCCGGCGAGCCGCAGAGCGCCTCGTCGCAGTTCGTGATCGTGCTCTCGGCTCGTGCCGCCGCGGCGGTCGCGGAATCGGCGACTCCCTTCGCGGTGGTGCTCGACGGCGGCGCGACGCTCGCGGCGCTGAGTCGGCAATCGCCAAGCCGGTCGCGTGTCATCCGCGCTTGTCTGGTTCCGGCGCCGCCGTATGAAGGGGTGTTCGAGCCGACGTTTGAACCGATTTCGGAGAGTTCCGCGACGGTGCCGGGACGGTAGCGAGGCTACTTCCCGCGCTTCTTCAGTTCTCGCCACTTGGTGGCGGCTTCCGGCTCGCGCGGGTAGAGCGGGCTGAGGGCGATCGGATCGATCGGCGTGATGCAGTCCGATGCCTCCAGAACCGCCGAGGCGTCGAACCGCGGACGCACCATCGCCGCGCCGGGCGGGACCAGGCCGAGCGTCCGCATGGTCGCTTCGAGTTCGGCATCGCACACGATGATCTCGTTCGGGCGCGGCTGGAGCGCCCTGATGGGCGTCAATGCGCCGGGCGACGCGGGATGGATGGAATCGCCCGCATCGAATCGCTCGGCCCACACGTCGTCGCGTTTCCACGCGAGCAGGATCATGCCCGGTCGCTCGGCGCGGAGCGCGGCGTCCACGCGCCGGATCAGCGCATGCGCCGTGGGCACCGCGACGCACTCGGCCCCGGTCACTTCGCAGACCATCTTGGCGAATGCGACCGCGAGGCGAAGCCCGGTGAACCCGCCCGGCCCGATGCTGACGGCGACGCGGCGGAGGTCACGCGGCCCCTTTCCCGCCCCGCGCACCAGCCGATCGACCGCCGGGATCAGCCCCTCATCGTCACGGCGATCGGTCGGGACGGACTCGAAGCCCAGGACCTCCGCGGCGGAACCTGGCCGAGGGCGGCCGAGACAGACCGAAACGCGCGGCAACTGTGGTCCCATCGCGGGGGAATGGGGGCCTGGGTTGCTGGCTTCAATCGCGAGCGTGAGCGGACCGGTGGGCGACACGCGGGCAGTCTAGGGTGCGGCACGCCGTGCCCGATGAAGTGGGGGTACACTATGTGCCGCTGCGGGCCGGCCGTTGGGGAGCATTGACCTTGGCGAGCGAATCCAGGATGAAAGAACTCGGCATGGCATGGGTGACGCAGGTGCGCCTGCGCGTCATTGTCTTTGTCATCGGTGTTCCGCTCGCGGCGTTCGGGGCGATCACCCTCGGCCCGGCGTGGTTGACCCTGCCCATCGTCGGGGTGGCGGTGGCGGTGGTGACGGTCTCGGTAAACAAGCTCACGCAGCGGTTGGGTGAGGGGGTGTGCTTCACGTGCGGTCAGGGGCTGAGAGATGTTCCGCCGGGCGAACACGGAAAGGTGTGCCCCGGGTGCGGGGCGCTCAATCAGCATCGCCCGATGATGCTCGCGCGGACGGACACGAAATCAACGTCGTCCGACGTGTAAGCACCGGGAGATTGCGCCGCGTTGGTTTTGTTATCGCATCTCGGGGGCGCGGCCGTAGGTGAGCGTGCGCCAGAGCCATTCCATCGGCCCGAAGCGGAACCGGGCGAGCCACCACATGCTCCAAAGAATCTGCACCGTCCAGATCCCGACGACAACTCCCGCGAGTTCCGTGCGGGTGAGGCGTCCCCATTGCCCGAAGCCCCATCCGAAAAAGATGAGGGCGCAGATCAGGCTCTGGGTCAGATAGTTCGTCAGCGCCATCCGTCCCGTCGCGGCGAGGGGCCGAACGATCCACCCGGTGGCGGGTGATCGGAAGAGCAATATCAACGCCCCAATGTGTCCAAGGGCGACGAACGCACTTCCGACGTAGTTGCCCTGCCACATCGTGAGGAAGGTGAAGACAAAGTCAAAGCCCGTTGTCTCCGACCAGCGGGCGCCAAAGTAGACGATCGGGAACCCGATCACGTAGCCCACGGCCATCATCCATGCGTAGGCCCGGCTCGACAGGGCGCCGCTGAACACTCCCCAGCGCATGAGGGCGATTCCGACGAGCATGTACCCGGAAAATCGCCAGATCGAGAACATCCAGAACGGGATGCCCAGTTGCAGGCTGAAGGCGGTCTCGGCGCGCTGCGCGACAACATCCGCGAACGACCCCAGGTTCCCGCGAGCCTCGGCGTCGAGTTGCTCCGGGGTGGGCGCGAAGTCTTCGCGCATCGAGTGCCAGGTTTCGATCATCTCCTTCCCGAGGTTGTCGGGGACTCCGCCCGAATCGAGCAGCGATTGCGCCGATTCGGCGTTTGACCTGACGAACCAGATCGCCGCGCCCACGCCGCTGCTCGCGAGCGCTCCGATGATGAAGAGGAGGATCCCCAGGGTGAGCAGCCAGGAGTTCGGGAGTCGGCGCAGCGGATAGATCAGCGCGCCGCACACGGCGTAAGTCCAGAGGATGTCGCCGTGCCAGAGCAGGTACGCATGGAGCAGCCCCATGGCGGCGAGGATGGTCACGCGGCGATAGAAGAGGCCGGCCAGCGATCGTCCCGACCTCGCGGCACGCTCGCTCAGCACCACCAGCCCGGCGCCGAAGAGCATCGAAAAAATCGACTGCATCTTCATCTCGATCGCGAGCCTCTCGAACCACCAGACGGCCCGGTCGGCGCCTTCGTATCCCCCGACGCGCGGATCGAAGAAATCCGCTTCGGGCAGCGCGAAGCCCGGGATGTTCATCGCGAGGATGCCCAGGACCGCGAACCCGCGGAGCGCGTCCATCACGATGGAGCGTTCGCTCGCGGGGAGCGGGGCGAGCGGCTCGTCCAGGTCGGCCGACCGCAGCGCTATTGGCGCATCAGCCATCGCACCATCTCCTCTGTGTCCGTCAGGTCCGGTACGGCACGGTCGGCGCCCGATGCAGCGAGCGCGTCCACCGAGAACTGCCCGGTCGCGACGCCGAGCGATCGACAGCCGTGCGCGCGGGCGCACGCGATGTCATGAGGCGTATCACCGACGATTGTCACCTCGGACGGCTTGATCCCGCGCCCGTAGCGCTCGACATACCGGCGCATCGCGATCGGCGGCAGGTGCTCGCGCGCCGGCGGGGAATGGGGTGAATCGCAGCCCCACGCCTGAACTGGGAAGTCATCCGGGTCGATCCCGCTTGCTCGGAGTTTGATGGACCCGGTTTCAGGGAAGTTGCCGGTGAGAAGGCCCAGGGTGTGAGTCGCGGAGCGCCGGAGCGCCGCGAGAAGGTCGTGGACTCCGGGGCACGCCCGTGCCACTCCGGGCTTCGAAACAAGGCGCGACAGATGGGCGCGGTATCTCTGTCTGAAATCCAGGACCGCCTCGTCCGTTGCCTCGCGTCCGTGCGCCCGAAGCAGATCGGCGATGATCAGCGGATCGAGACGCCCGGCGTACTCGACCCGGCCTTCGTCGAACGTCTCGCCGAATCGCTCGCGTCCCGCTTCGCCCATCGCGGCGATGCCGGTGCGAGACGTCGTGAGAAGCGTGGCGTCGATATCGAAGAGGATCAGCATCGTTTCCCCGGGGCCAGACTATCGGCGTATTCCAAATCCCCGCTCGCCGACGGCGACCCCCTCGGTGCGGTGGACCGAACGGATGTAACCGGCGAGTTGACGCTCGATCTCGGTGATGAAACGGTCGGTCTCGGATTCGGTCCCTTCGGTGACGAGCAACACCGAGCCGTCCGGCTCGTTCCTGACCCAGCCGGCGATGTTCCACGCGCGGGCGATGTCTCGGACCGTTGCACGGAATCCGACGCCCTGAACCCGGCCGATGAATCGCGCTTCGATCCGCCGCATCGGGGTTGGATGCTACAGATTGGTCGCGGACGGTCGGCGCAGAAACCGCCGAGGGGCGGGCTTTCCGATCTGAACGCGACAGTCTTTGCACAAGCGACGCTGCGGAAAGGCAGCACCCTCGACAATCCACACAGGAATTTGGGTGGTTCTTGACGAGTGTTGTTTGACTCGCGCAAGCATTGGGTTAACGTTTCGCCTGACCGTCGCATCCCCCTGTTGCCTCGAGATTGGCGATACCGAACATTGACCAATCAGGCATCGTAACAGGCTCCTGAAGCCTATTTTGCCGCGGTCGGCCTTTCGGATTTTGGAATCCCCTGGGCCAGAATCAGATTTGTGCAGGCCCTGTGTGCGCGGGTCAAGGCGGTGTCGTTTCGATCGTGCGGGATCGTGGCGGTAGAGCGTTGTTGCTTTGCCGTTGTGGGGTCTGTCCCCGGAATGGATGACGGGCGCAGCGGAACCGGAGTGGAAACTTGGCCAAGATCGGCCCGGACAACGACAACAAGCGGCGAGTGCTCGAAGCAACGGACATCGTCCGTCTCGTCGGCGAGCACGTGACGCTCAAGCCCAAGGGGCGCGAGTTCGCGTGCGTGTGCCCGTTCCACAACGATCACAACCCGTCGATGTACGTCGTCCCCGCCAAGCAGATCTTCCATTGCTTTGTGTGCAACGCCGGGGGCAATGCGCTGGATTTCGTGATGCGGTTCCACGGCATGGGATTCCGGGAGGCGCTCGAGATGCTCGCGTCGCGCGCGGGCCTCACGCTTCAGTCCTCGCGGCGGGCGGACGCGGCGCCGGACGAGGCCGCGTCCAGTCGAGAGCAGATCATCGAGGCGAACGCGGCGGCGATGCGGTTCTTCCGCGGGATCCTGTCGCACGCGGAGCACGGAGCGGCGGCGCGGGACGTGATCGAGCGCCGCGGCATTTCGCCGGCGATGGTCGAGACGTTCGGGCTTGGCGCCGCGCCGGATCGCTGGGACGGACTCGTCCAGTACGCGGAGTCAAAGGGTCTGCCGCAGCAGGCGCTGATCGATGCGGGGCTGATCAAGCGCCGGGAACATTCCGCCGGCTGCTACGACCTCCTTCGGCATCGGCTGGTGTTTCCGATCTTCGACCGCATCGGTCGGGCCGTGGCGTTCGGCGGTCGAAAGATCAGGGAAGAGGACGAGCCCAAGTATCTGAACAGCCCCGAGTCCAAGGTCTTCGACAAGGGTGCCACGCTCTTCGGCGTGAAGCAGGCGCTCCGCTCGATCCAGGCCGAACGCACCGCGGTCGTCACCGAGGGCTACACCGATGTCATCGCGTGCCATCAGCATGGATTCACAAACGTCGTCGCGACGCTGGGGACGGCGCTGACGCCGAAGCATGCGTCGGCGCTTCGAGGCGTGTGTGACACCCTGATCCTGCTCTTCGACGGGGACGAGGCGGGTCAGCGCGCGGCCGATCGGGCTTTGGAGGTGTTCTTCAACGAGCCGATCGACGTCCGCATCGCCGTGATGGTGGGGGGCAAAGACCCTGACGAACTCCTGAAAAAGGACCCATCGGGCGAGTCGTTCCGTGCCGTCCTCGCGGGCGCGGTGGATTTCCTGACCTTCCGCTTCCAGCGACTTGGTCATCGCCTCGATGAGCGAGGGCAGATTATTGGAAGCAATGCGCGTGCCACGGCGATCGAAAATGAAATTGATCGCCTCGTCGAACTGGGACTTCGTCGGCTTCCGCCGATCCGCCAACAAACGGTGATCGCCCGTCTCACCAGCCTTGCCGGGGTTGACGGGGCCGCCGTCATCGCCGCGCTCAACAAGAGCGCGGCTCGCCCGATCGGCGGGAAGCCGGCAGTCGCGGCGTCGTCCGCCTCCGGCCCCGTTCGGGAAACGTTGGAGCACCTCATCGGATGCCTGCTGGTCGAGCCACATTTGGCTGAAACACATTTTGCGGAAGCACAGGACGTCCTCGAAGCGGCGGCCTACTCTTCCCCCCCTCTCGCGGCGGTGGCCAAGGCGTGCTTGGCCTCCATCGCGTGCGGAGACGCACCTTCGCTCACCGAGGTGCTGCTGGAACTTGAGGATTCCGAGGCGCGGCAACTCGCGACGACGCTCGCTTCGGAAACCGATCGACTCACCGACGGAGCACACGACCGCGTCGCGGAGCACTGGAGATGCTGCCTCAACGACCGCGCGACCAAGCAATCCACCGATCTCATCAGCAAGTCCACCGACGCGAACGAAAAAATCGAGCACATGCGCCGCCTGCAAAGTGAGCGAGGCGGAAACCCGCGGGCGCTCCCGAGGCCGCGGGCCGTTCCGCTCCCGCGGCCCTGAATCAGGCGAACACCCCGACGAGATTGCACGAAGAACCAGGAAGAAAGAAGAAAGCGAGCGAATCACCCCCGACACTCGGGCCGAGCGGCCCACCCAACGTTTCAGTTTCCAGCATGCGGCGTACGGGCAGGCAGGACGCCACGACCCTCCCGGGGCACATGAAGCCTCGGCCCACCGCCCCGGACGGCGGACTCCGCGAACGCACCGGACGCACACCGTAAGAAGAAGAAAGAGAGCCCACCATGATCTGCGATCTTCACCCTGCCGTGACGGATCTTGTTGAACTCGGCCGCAAACGCGGCTGGCTGGCGTACGAAGAACTCAACAGCACCCTCCCCGACGCGCTGGTCGATCCCGACCGCATCGACGACGTGCTCCTCCGCGCCGACGAGTTCGGGATCGAGATGATCGACGAGCGCGAGTTCCGGGCCCGGCTGTTCCGTGAATCCAAGAAGAACGCCGGCGGGGGCCAGGCGAACGCCATCACGACCGCCGCCGTCGCCGCCTTTGCGCGCCGCGACGCCGAGCAGGTCCCCGCCGAGAGCATCCTCGCGGGCGAGTCGTCCACCAAGCGGATCGACGATCCCGTCCGCATGTACCTGACGCAGATGGGCACGATCCCGCTGCTGACGCGCGACGAGGAGATCCGGCTGGCCAAGAAGATCGAGACGACGCGCATGATCTTCCGCCGCCGCACGCTGGAGTGCGATTTCGTGGTCAACATGGCGGTGGACACGCTGGAGCAGGTGGACGCCGGCGAACTGCCCTTCGACCGAACGATGCGCATCTCGACCGCCGAGAGCAACGCGAAGGAGAAGATCGCCAAGCGCATCCCCTACAACCTCAAGACGATCAAGCAGTTGCTCGAGAAGAACCGCCAGGACTGGGAAGAACTGGACATCGCGAAGAAGTCACGCGATCACGAGCAGGTGAAGGAGATCACCGAGCGCATCGCGACGCGCCGCCGCAAGCTCGCCACACTCAGCGAGGAGCTCTGCCTCCGCACCAGCCGCATCATCCCGCTGCACCGCAAGCTCCGCGCGGTGAACAAGAAGGTTCAGGACATCCTGAACGATATGAAGAAGGCCGAGAAGTTCCCCCAGCGCTACGACCCCGACGACCTGGTCGTGATGAAGGAAGAACTCGCCGGCCTCCGCACGCTGGTGCTCATGGAACCCGAGACGCTCGCGGAGACCGTCAAGCGGCTCGACACCGTCTTCTGGGAATACGAACAGGCCAAGCGCGACCTCTCCGCCGGGAACCTGCGCCTGGTCGTCTCGATCGCCAAGAAATACCGCAACCGCGGCCTCTCCTTCCTCGACATCATCCAGGAGGGCAACACGGGCCTCATGCGCGCCGTCGATAAGTACGAGTACAAGCGCGGCTACAAGTTCAGCACCTACGCCACCTGGTGGATCCGCCAGGCCATCACTCGCGCCATCGCCGATCACGCCCGGACCATCCGTATCCCGGTCCACATGATCGAGACCATGAGCAAGCTGCGCAACATCCAGAAGACCCTCCTCCAGAAACTGGGCCACGAGCCCACGATCGAGGAACTCGCCGACGCCGCGGGGATGAACGTGCAGGAAACCCGGCGCGTCATGAAGATCAGCCGGCACCCCATCTCCCTCGACCGCCCCGTCGGCGAGAGCGAAGACTCCTACTTCGGCGATTTCATCGAGGACGAACGGCAGGATGCCCCGAGCAACGTCGCCGCGAACGACATGCTCAAGAGCCGCATCGAGGGCGTGCTCAAGACCCTGACCTACCGCGAGCGTGAGATCATCAAGCTGCGCTACGGCATCGGCGACGGCTACACCTACACCCTCGAAGAGGTCGGCCGCATCTTCAAGGTCACGCGCGAGCGCGTCCGCCAGGTTGAGGCCAAGGCGCTGCGCAAGTTGCAGCACCCCGTCCGCAGCCGCAAGCTTGCTCCGTTCCTCGACGGCGCGACGCAGCAGGAAGTGGACATGACCATCAACCCGCCACCGCCACCCGCCCCCGTCAGCGGCCCGGGCGTCCCCGGCGGCGCGCCGGTCGCCGGCAACGGCGTCGTGGTCACCGTCCCCATGATGGACACCGAGCCGGCAACGGCGGACCTGTAGTTCGCTGCGCGAGGAAGAATGAATCGCAGACCCGGCGCGCGAGCGTTCGGGTTTTTCTTTGTCTTGATATGTGGGTGGCATGCTTCCGCTCTGCGAAGCATGTCCGCCAATGGGGCCGCGGCCGACGGCGGGTGGCTCCCGGCTGCTGCCGCGCTTCAATGGGGCCGCGGCTCATGAGCCGCGGAGGCGTCCGTGGGGGGCGTGACGGCGTTCGGCGGGGCGAGGCTTCAATGGGGCCGCGGCTCATGAGCCGCGGAGGCGCGCTGGCCGCAGGACATGGAGCACATCCTCGTCCACGCTTCAATGGGGCCGCGGCTCATGAG
>JAEUIV010000013.1 GCA_016795005.1 Phycisphaerae bacterium | reverse complement strand
TCACTCCAACCCGGCCGCCGCGAAACCCACAAAGTTCACCCCCCGCCTCCCCCCGCCACCCCCGCGATCCTGACCACCCCTGTCGCACACACTACACGCCCCGACCACCGAGTTCGAGAAACTCGACCGATGCGCCGCACTCGACCACCGACCGCGCGTCCTCCTCGGAAAAATGGGTCTCGACGGCCACGACCGCGGCGTCAAGGTCATCGCCCGAGCGCTCCGGGACTCGGGCGTCCACGTCATCTACTCCGGCCTCTGGCAGACGCCCCGCTCGCTCGCCGTCTCCGCACGCGATGAGGACTGCGACCTCCTCGCCGCGTCCATGATGAGCAACTCGCACCTCGTCCTCGGCCCGAGACTCATCGAAGGACTCCGAGACATGGGCCGACCGGACCTCCCCATCCACATGGGGGGCATCATCCCGCAGAACGACATCGCCACCCTCCTCGAAGCCGGCATCCGACGATGCTTCACCACGGGCGTCGGACTCCTCGACATCGTCGAAGCATGCAAGTCGGAAGTGAAGCCGCTCGCCCAGCGCATCGAATCCGCCCATCCCATCGCGCAACTCGCCCGCGACATCTCCCTCGCGCACCTCGCGCGCCCGACACGCCCCGACGCCGAACGCCGCAGACCCAGGCGCGTCATCGGCATCACCGGGTCCCCCGGCGCGGGAAAGAGCACACTCGTCGCCGCGCTCGCCGCCGAGCACACCCGACGAGCCGAGCAGAACCCGGCGCTCGGACGCGCCGCCGTCGTCGCCTTCGACCCCATGTCCCCCATCTCGAACGGCGCGCTCCTCGGCGACCGACTCCGAGTCGACTTCAACCGCTACGAGGAAACCATCTTCTACCGTTCGCTCGCCATCAGCGGCGAGGACTACCACGCCCTCGACGACATCATCCAACTCATCGGCGGCGCGAGCCACGGCCCGAGCGCCTACGACCTCCTCTTCGTCGAGACCGTCGGCGCGGGCCAGAACGAAACGAAGATCCGCAAGCACGTCGATCGCACCGCCGTCGTCCTCGTCCCGGGAATGGGCGACGCCGTCCAGATGGACAAGGCCGGAATCCTTGAGATCGCCGACGTCTTCGTCTGCAACAAGGCGGACCACGCCGGACAGAACGAACTCATCCGAGACCTCCGCGACATCGCCGGCCGCCGAACCGTCATTGAGACCGTCGCCACCGAGGGCAAGGGCATCCAGCAACTCTACGACCAACTCGTCGCCTGATCGCACCCCCGTTTGAGCGCCGAACACGACGCCTGCCGGTCCCGGTGGGACGGGTTTGCAACCCGTCTCGACCGCTTCGACCTCCTGCTTGGTGTGAGGCGCACTGACTCCGCCAAATCCGCACCGTTCCCGTCGGCATCACCACGCATGCCGCACACGGACCTCCGCGCGCTCCGCGCCCCCATTGACACAAGAACTCGTTCGACTCGGACCCGAGAATCAACCGTGGCCGCATCGCCAGCCACTCGCCGCCCGTACCGCCCGCGATCACCCCCACGAGTCGCAGCGAGCCGTCCTGCATCTCGACCGCGACCGCCCCGGCCCTCACCCGCACGCCGTCCCCATCCACCGGAGCACCGCCGTCACGTCCGCGAAGTTCACCGCCCCGTTCCCGTCGGCGTCACCACGCGAAGAACCGCCCGAGCACTCCGAACCGTACCACGCAAGCACCTCGGTGATATCCGCAAAAGTCACCGCGCCGCTCCGATCCGCATCACCCGGACAACCGATCGGCTGAATCCTGGTTGCAGGCCCCGGCCCCACCACCGTCACCCGCGCCAAGGGATCCCCCACCGGGACGAACTGCCAACTCAGCACGGGCAGCGCGATGTACGCCGCCTCCGCAAACGTCAGGCTGTCACGCAGCAGCGAAGGCATCAGGTCCTCCATGTCCGCCAGCGTGAACGCATACGGCTCCATCACGCTGCCGATCGTGAATGATCCACCACGCGCGATGAAGTCCAGGCACTGCTGCTGTCCCCCACGCCCCGCGCCACCGGTGTAAATGCTCGTCCCGCTCCAACTCTCATACGCGATGAACACCGCCGCGGGATGAAAGTTGTACGAGGAGACATACGCCCCGTCGCCCGGCGGATTCTCGCCCCATCCGTTGTACGAGTGGTTCTCACCGTACGTCCCGAGCGCCACCAGCGGCCGACTGGCATCCGCAAGTTCCGCGCCCGTCACGAAGTTGAATCCGTGATCGTGCGTCGTCGGAATCCCGAACCCGTTCATGAACGCCGACGCGTTCTCGAAGTCCGCGCGATCCGGGAACAGGGGAGGCACCTCCCCGTCGTCCAGGTCGAAGCCGTTCGGCGGCGCACCGTATTCGTCAAAGAGCGCCTGAACACCGCACCGGTCCACCACCAGGTCGCGCGAGCGCGCGATCAACGACTGAACGTTTTGCACCGCCGAGCGGCCCCCCGGCGTCGCCGCCGAATCGAGCCGGCAGACCAGGTACATTCCCCCCGGCGTCAAGCCCGTCACCCGCCACACCTGCTCCGGACCAGGCGGAATCAGCACCCCTTCAAACGCGCGGGGCGTCTTCACCCCGACCCGCGAATATGATTCGATCGCCGCCCCCGTTGATCGCCAGTACGGGTTGTAAACCATCCCGCTGAAACGGTTCGGCAGGTACGCCGTCCCGCTCGCCTCGAGGTCCTGCTGGAGGAGACACAACTCCGACTCCACGCTCGACCAGCGCGAGTTCAACAGGAACTCATCCGCGCCCCCCGCGGAACTCAGGATCCGCGCCGGCAGACCCCGCGTCGTCACGATCGCCATCACCTGCGCCGAACGATCGGTCCCGCCCCCGACCCCGTTGATGAAATCCCGGATCGGCCCCCGGAGTCGCGCCAGGTATTCCGCCCGCGTCACCGATCCCGCCGGCATCGACGCATCGTTCAGATCAAACTGCAACACACCCGGACGCGACGTGACATACGCATCACGAACCGCGAGCGACTCCGCGTTCCGTGAGTTGTACACCAGCAGCACGTTCGAGGGCTGCAGCGCGCTCGCCTCGCCGCCCGCGACGAGACACGGCACAATCATCATCCATCGCGCGCCTCGCCCCATCATCATCCAGAACATCTCCATTCTCGTGCGCCGCCAGACCACCGGATCAACGCCGTTTATTTGCCCCTCAACTATGGCGATGGATCACGGCCACGCCAGAAGAATCCAGCGACAACCCTCGGAATTCGACCCTCACCCGCTCAATCCGGCGCCGCCGAGCGCTTCCGCGAGCAGCCGATGGAAATGATGCACCCCCTGCTCCCGCGACGGCGAATACCGCCCACGATCGTAAAAACGCGACCGGACCCCCCTCTGCACCGCCTCTACCACCGCCTCGTCCTCCCGTTCCACCCGGTCCAACCCCCCCACCGCCCCCGCTCCCTGATCGATCAAGTTCGGCTTCCAAACGTACGACCGAAACGAGACGCGGGTGCGGTCAACCCCAAGCGGTTGCACCACGTTCACCGAACACCCCCACGGATAGAAGTTCAGCATCGTGTTCGGAAACAACCACCAGTAGTACGCCCCCACTCGTTTCCCGAAGTCCGGCGATCCGGCCGGTAACTCAAAGAATTCCTCGGCATTCTTCGCCAATCCGAGTTGCAGATTCGACCAGCGAAAGAGTTCCGTCGTGTATGAGCCGTAATCAATCGCCTCGTTGAGGCTCGCATGCACGAACGGGATGTGGAACCCTTCCAGGTAGTTGTCGCAGTAGAGCGCCCAGTTCGCATGGACGAGGTAATCGCGCGAACGCGATGGATCGAAGTCGAACCGCTCGAGCGGAAGCCACCCGATGCGCGCCTGGAGGTCGGCCAGGAGGTCCTCGAGCGGGAACGCGGGGTCGAGTGAAGCGAAGATGAGTTTTCCGAACGTGCCGAAGGAAACCTTGTGCAGGTGATCGCTCGACGCCGGGAAGCCGGCGACCCGTTCGAACTCCGGCATGTAGCGGCAGGTTCCGTCGAGGTCGAAGCGGCGGCCGTGGTATCGACAGACGAGGTTTTTTTCGTGGGCCGGGGCGTGGCAGAGCACCGTGCCGCGGTGGGTGCAGACATTTGAGAGGCAGTGAAGCCGATCGTTGTGGTCCCGTGTCAGGAGGAGCGGCTCATCGAGGGCGCCTTCGAGCACGGTGACCGGATGGACCTGACCCGGCACCTTCACGCTGTCCGTATCCGCGACCAGCTGCCACGATCGGGCGAAGACCCGCTCGCGCATCAACGCGAAGATCTCGGGGTCGGAATAGAACTTTGCGGGCAGTGTTGAGGCCTGCGCGATATCTGGATGGATGGTGACCGGCGGCGTCATGTGCGGATCGTACCGTGGGGCGGTTCGGTCACGCCGGTCGATAGCCGCGCTGGAGCATCATGACGCGCTCGGCCTGCTGCTTGCGCACGGAGTCGAGCACGGGGCGCGGGATTCGCCATTTCTGCTGGTCTTCGGTGATGTTGGAGCAGTGCTCCTGCATGCACTGGTAGAGCAGTTTGAAAGCGTCACGCGGCTGGTGCATCTGCTCCAGAGCGTCGACGATGTCCTGTCGGCTGACTTCGTCGTCGAAGAGGTCGGCGATCGTGACCGGGGCTGCATCGGGCGTCTGGCAAGCGCGGAGCCGTCCGTTGCAGAGGTCATAGAGGGCGGCGCCGCTCCAGGTGAGTCGCTCGATGAGGTTTTGCTTGTCGAGGCGGGCCCCCTGGAAGAAGGCGCTTGATTCCCGGAAGAGTTCGTGGCGGAGTTCGACGGGAAGGAGGAGCTTGACGCCGACGCCTTCCTGCTGGAGGAACTTGTTGTTGAGGAGAGGCCAGACGACGGCGCGCATGCTGTCGGCGTCGCCGCTGATGACGCTTGGTTCATCGACCCGGTCCACGATGATGATGATGCCCGCGTAGCCCAGGGGCTGGATGACTCGCCGGAGTCGCGCGAGCAGCGCGAAGCGTCGTTCCTCCCCGTCGTCCGCCGGGAGGATGGCGCTCGTGCGGTCCTCGGGAGGGAGGAACTCGAGGGTCGCGCAGAGTTCCGCGGTGGATCGGCCGACGATTCGCATTTTCTTGCCGACGCGGCGAGCCTTGCGTTTCAGGACGACGATCCGCTCGAGGACGAACCAGTTGAAGAGCAGGACGGCCCAGGCGGCGAGGAGGAGGCCGAGCGCCCAGAGCCAGAAGAGCGGCCCGATCCACTCCCTTGTGACGAAGAACGATGCGACGCCGACGGCGGCGGCGGGGAGCCACCCCCAGACCGCAAGCCCCTTCCAGACGAGCCGGTACCGATTCCAAGGCACGGCGATGCGCCGCCTGAGCAGCGCGGCGCGTGACTCGTACTCCTCGTGCCGATCGTAGAGCGCCTGGAGAAGTTGCGCATCGCGCTTGGTCGCGACGCTTGCCTTTCGGAGCACGCGCCAGCCCGGCTCGTCGCCGGCGACGGGATCGAGGATGGCGTCGATGACTCTCGGCACGGCGACGTGGAGGATTCCGTCGAGGTGATCGGCGAGCCGGAGCGATTTCAGGCGCTTGAGGAGTTCCATGCCGTCCTTGTCGGCATCGTCGCGCACCTCGGCGCAGAAGCGATCGAGGAAGGGGTTGAGGTCGTCGTACGGGACGAGCAGGACACGGGCATCCGGGTGCAGGGCGTTGTGGCGAGCGATCCGTTCGGCGATCTGGATCCGGATGGCGGTCTTGCCGCTGCCTTTCTCGCCGAAGACGATCGAAGCGGAGGGCCGGGTGAGGTCGCCGATGATTTTTTCAAAGTCCGGGTGGGCGGTCTCGCCGTCATGGAGCCTGGCGAAGACGGCGTCGTGGCGTGCTTCCTCCGCCTTGAAGGGGTTTTCGCGGATGGACCAGTGTTCGAGGAAGCGCGTGACGTTCATGCTCGTCGCTCTCCGTGCGTCTGGTTGAGGATACCGCGTCAGCGCGTCGGTGTTCCGATGGTGGTGACATCGGGCTGGTAGGAGAACTTCGGCGACCAGCCGTTGTGTCCCTGTTTGAGAAGGTCGAGCGCGGGCCAGATCGGGCAGAAGTCGTCTCCGGGACCGAAGTAGGTGTAACCGGTGCGGACGATTCGCTGGTTTTCCTTGTGGAAGGCCGAGATTCCCGGCCAGGGGTCGCCCTTGTCATCGCACATCTTCATGGCTTTCAGGAAGGTGGTTCCCGCGGCGGAGACGCAGGGGAATCGCCAGCCTCTCGACTCGCTGAACTCCTTGAGCGTGCGCGGATCATCCGGCGAGCAGAGCGCGAATCCGGCGCGGTTCATGAGGTGCTCGGCGTAACCCCGCAGGCCGTCGGCCCAGAGCGTGCAGTACACGCACTTGCGTCCCATGTTGTGCCAGATGATGAGGTCGGGCTTTCCGGCGAAGAGTTCGGCGAGGCGGACCGGCGAGCCGTCGGTTCGCTGGAGCGTGACGTCTTCGACCGGCTCGGGCGCGGCGCGTCGGATGGCGTCGCTGAGCCGTTGCTTGGCGGCGAGGACTTCCTTCGAGAGGCGTGAGATTTCATCGTTGATGAGAAAGTCCGAGTTCATCGCCGCCTCCTGTGTTTCGTGAAGTGGTGGACGTGATGATAGTCGAGCGGTGGAGTCGAACGGTGCTACTTGAGAAGTTTGAGTCCGATGATCCCCGCGAGGATCAGGGCGATGCAGGCGAATCGTTTCCAATCGGAGGATTCGCCGAGTAGCCAGATGCCGAGCAGCGCGGCGCCGATGATCCCGATGCCCGTCCAGACGGCGTAGGCGGTGCCGATGGGGAGCGTCTTTGCGGCGACGGAGAGGAGGTACATGCTGGCGACCATGGCGGTGAGTGTTGCGATAGTCGGGGCCAGGCGGGAGAAGCCCTGCGTGTACTTCAACCCGACGGCCCAGCCGATTTCGAGCAGGCCGGCGAGAAAAAGTATCAGCCACGCGGCGTTTGTGTTGGTGGACATCGCCCGGAGTAATTACCACGGACGACGGGGAACTTCACGGCGCGGCGGTGCGTGCGGGATTAGTGTTCGACCGGTTTCCCGAGCATGGGGGCGATTTCTTCGACCATGCGCTGCAGGAGTTTGGCGTCTCGGGCTTCGAGGTTGAGCCGAAGGAGGGGTTCGGTGTTGCTCTTTCGGACGTTGCACCACCAGCCTTCGCTCTTGAAGGCGTCCACGGTGACACCGTCGAGGTCGTCGATCGCGGCGCGGTCGTGGTACTTGTCCTTGAGTCGGGCGATGGCGCCGTCCTTGTCCTCGATTTCGAAGTTCATCTCGCCTGACTGGGCGTATCGCGCGATCGGGGCGATGATCCGGCTCATGGGCTTCCCCGCCTCGGCGACGGCGGTGAGCACGACGCTCATGGCGACGGCTCCCGAGTCGGCGTTGAAGTTTCCCTGGAAGTAGAAGTGGCCGGAGAGTTCGCCGCCGAAGATGGCGTTGTGCTCGGCGAGCGCGGCTTTCATGAAGACGTGTCCGACTCGTCCGCGGATCGGTTTGCCGCCGGCCTTTGTGACCTCCTCTTCGACGGCCTTGCTGGAGCGGAGGTCGTAAGCGACGGCGCTGGGACCATGCTTCCTCAGGAACCAAGCGCCGAGAAAGGCGGTCAGGTGGTCGCAGCCGACGATCTTTCCGTTTTCATCGACGACCATGAGACGGTCGGCGTCACCATCGAAGCAGATTCCGAAGTCGGCCTTTTCGGACACGACCCTGGCCTGAAGGTCCTTGAGGTTCGAGGCGACGAGCGGGTTCGGTTCGTGGACAAACTCGCCCTTTGAGTTGTCGAAGTAAAGTTCGACGATTTCAAGCCCCGGGATTCCCGCGCCCTTTTTTCCGAAGACCTTCGGGACCATCGTGCCGGCCATGCCGTTGCTGGCATCGATGACGACCTTGATTTTCTTGCCCTTTGTGCTGCAGAACGAGAGGACGTGTTCGCGGTAGGCGTCCCACAGGTCGCGCTTTTCGATCCTTCCGGCGCCCTTGCCCTTGGCGGTGGTGTCGACCATCGCGGCGTTTTTGCGGATCTCCGCGAGTCCCGTGGCTTCGCCCACCGGCTTGGCTTTTCTCTTGCTGATCTTGAAGCCGTTGTACTGAGGCGGGTTGTGTGACGCGGTGACCTGGACCCCTCCGGCGCAATCGAGGTGGTTGATGGCGAAGTAGACCATCGGGGTATCGCAGAGTCCGATGTCGATGACGTTTGCTCCGGCATCGGTGATGCCCTTGCAGAGGGCGTCGCGGAGCGAAGAAGAATGCTTTCGCATGTCGTGGCCGACGACGATGTTCTTCATCATCGGGGTGGTTTCGCCGGCGGCGGCGGCGTCCTGGAGGAGGAACTTGCCGGTGCCGAAGCCGATCTGCCAGGCGAGTGCCTCGTTGAGCGGGTCGGGGTAGGTGGCGCGGATGTCGTACGCTTTGAATACTTTGCCGAGCATGGGTTGAGTTTTACCACGGAGAGGTGTGCGGGGCGCGGCCGGGACGGCGGGGTGGCGCTTCGAGCGTGTTTGGCGGGAATCGCGGTCAGGGTCGGGATTCGTGTGGGAAGCCGTTGACGATGGTGAGGTCCACCGGGTTTCCGCCGAACTCGTAGGCGAGGAGACGTTCGTCGGTGTTTCGAAGGAGGACGAGGTCGGCGCGCTTTCCGGTCGCGATGACGCCTCGGTCATGGAGGCCGAGGAGGGCCGCGGGGTTGCGTGTGCACGCGGCGATGGCCTCCTGCGGCGTGAGATGGTTCATGCGGACGGCGAGCGCGATGGCCATGGGCATGGAGGCGCAGGGAGCGGAGCCGGGGTTGAGATTCGTAGCGATGACGAGCCGCTCAGCGCCGGCGGCGTCGATGATCGTGCGGGCGTTCACGTATCGACCGTCCGTGTTGAAGCCGGTGCATGGGAGGAGGACGGCGTATGAGGAGGTTGAGGCGATGGCGCGGAGCGTTTCCGCGCTTGATGCTTCGAGGTGGTCGAGGCTGAGTGCTCCGTGCGACATGGCCCATTCCGTCATTCCCATGGAGTTGAACTGATCGGTGTGAACGCGGAAAGGATGGCCGAGGGAACGGGCGCGCTCGAAGAGCCTGATGCAGGCTTCGAGCGGCCAGGCGCCTTGCTCGCAATAGGCGTCGATGGTGATGCCCGGGAACTCATCGTGGACGGCGGGGAGTGTTTCTTCGATGGTTGTCCGGATAAAGCGTTCGGCGGGAACGTCCGGGTCGATGGCGTGGGCGATGAGCGCGGTGGGGACGAGCGTGCCGGGGAAGTCGGTTGAAGCGTCGCGGATGGCGCGGAGCATCCGGAGTTCGTGGAGGGTTGACAGGCCGTAGCCTGACTTGACTTCGATGGTCGTGGTGCCTTCGGCGAGCATCGAGTGGAGGCGATGGCGCAGGTTTGCGGCGAGATCGTGGTCGGAGGCGGCGCGAACGGCGCGAACGGTGGACATGATTCCACCGCCGGCGTGGAGGATTTCGAGGTAGGAGACGCCGCGACGTTTCATGTCCCACTCGTCGAGTCGATCGCCTGCCCAGAGGGCGTGGGTGTGGGCGTCGATGAAGGCCGGCATGAGGACTCGGCCGCGTGCGTCGAGGGTCGGGATGTTTTCGGCTTGGTTGGCTCTTTGTGGTGGAGATTCGCTGATTCGGCGGATGATCCCGCCTTCGATGACGACCTCGCCGGACGGGATGATTCGGCCGAGCGGCCATGGGGCTTCCATGGTGAGGATGCGCGCGTTGGTGATGCGCAGGGTGTTCATTCGGCGCGGCCCGTGAACCCGGAGAGGAATGAAAGGAAGAGGAAGGCGGCGATGCGCGCGGTGCGTGCGTGCTCGTCGTGCGGCGGAGCGAGTTCCATGAGGTCAAAGTGCGTGACGCGGGGGTCGGCGCCGACGGCGCGGACGAGGGAAGCGGCTTCGCTCGGCGTGAGGCCGCAGGGATTGATGGCGCTGACACCCGGTGCGTAGGCGGCGTCGAGCGAGTCGAGATCGAAGGAGACGAATCGCGATTCGCCCGCGCGACGGAGTGCGGCGGCGAGTGATGCGAGGAGATCGCGTTGGAGGAGTTCGGAAGGGACGATGGCTCCGTCGCGGGATGCGAGCCATTGGACGTGCGCATCGGAGTTGGCGAATCTTCCCGCGCCGAGCACGGTGAAGGAAGCGGGGTCGAGGTGGCCGTGCTCGATGAGGGCGCGGAACGCCATTCCCGAGCCTGGAGTCTCGCGGACGTCGAGGTGAGGATCGATGCTGACGCCGCCCATGGGACGGCGCGCGCTTTGTGACGCGGCGCGGACGGCGGGAAAGGTGAGGTCATGTCCGCCGCCGATGCAGACGACGAGGAGGTTGGCGCGGTGCAGGGCGAGACAGGCGTCGGTGACTCGTTGATGAGTTTCGGCGAGGGCCTTTTCGTCTCCGCCGCGGGCGGGGATGACGTCGCCCGCATCCCATACGGCGGGGGTGAGCGGTCGCTGGTGAACAGCATCCCAGTTGGCGCCGAAGCGGGCGAGTGCGGCGCGGAAGGCGGTCGGTCCCTGCGCGGCGCCGGGGCGGCCGTTGTTCATCCTGACGCCGAGATCATCGGGGAGTCCGAGGAGCGCGATGCGTGCATGACTCGGCGGCTCCGGCGTGCGCGCGATGGTGAGCGCGAAGCGATCCGGGGCGATCTCGGGCCATGTTCCGTGCGCGGTGTGCGGCGGTTGCATCCGGGTGGAATGTACCGCGCGGGGGCGCGATCCATCGGACCCGGCCGCCTGGTCGCATCGTTCGCGGCGGTGATGCTCAGCCGCACATCTGGGCCATGGCCTGCTTCATCTGCTCTGGCGTGGGGTCGCTGATGTGTGTGGCGATGGACCATGAGTGGCCGAACGGATCGGTGATCTTTCCGTATCGGTCGCCCCAGAACATGTCCGCGGCGGGCATGACGATGGTTGCGCCCGCGGCGGCGGCCTGCTTCATGGCGGCATCGCAATCGGGTGCGTAGAGGTGCAGGACCACCGGCGACCCGCCCTTGGGAGCGAGGCAGCCCCATTGCTCGTTTTCTTCGGCCATCATGATGATGGAGGATCCGACCTGGATCTCGGCGTGCATGATCGAGCCGTCGGGTGCGGACATTCGGCAGCGCTCCTTGGCGCCGAAGGCCTTCTTGTAGAACTCGATGGCGTTGGCGACCCCCTTGACGATGATGTGGGGAGTGATGCTGTGGAAACCTTCGGGGATCGGGTTGACCTTGGACACGGGGTGCTCCTTTCGAGCGTGTTTCGCGGAGCGGGCGTCGTGCTTCATCCGCGATGATGATGGGAGCCTTCCGTTTCTCCCGGGATGGGTGCTAGTCGCGTCCCCGCACGGATGCGAGACGCATGGGATGCAGTTCGGCTTTAAAGAGGCCTTCTTTCACGGCGGGGTCGTTGTTCATTATTTCCTGCGCGGCCGGCTGGTTCACCGCCTGAAAAACGACGATGCCCGGGCCTTTCATGTCGGTACACGGGCCCGCTAGCACGACGACTCCCCTGGCGGTGAGGTCCTTGATGTAATCGGTGTGGCCCTTCAAGATCTGCTTCTCTTCGTCGGTCATGGTTGCGATCAGGTCCGGTCGGCTGAAGCCGGTGATGAGGTAGACCCATCCGGCCTTCGGGTCCGGGGTGAGATCCGCGTCGGAAAAGGAGTTGGCGAGCGCTTGCAGGACATTGGGCCAGGCTTTCTCGAAGTATTCGTGCGTGCCCTTCCATTCTTCCGCGAGCGTTCCGGCTTCCTCCGGTGAGGGCCAGCCGTCGTGAGAGAACCGGACGCGGGTGGTGACGGGGTCGATGGCGTCAAGCGTGACGACGAAGAATGTTCGGCGCGAGCCGCTTCGCACGGCGGGGTATTTCGGAGGGGCGTTCCACGACACGGAGAGCATGCGCAGCGGCACCCATGACAGGACGGTGCATCCCTCGCTTCCGCGGAGGCCTTCGGGCGCATCGGGGGCGAAGTAGATCTCGTACTTCCCCCCCGGGGTGAGTTCGATGTTCGCGGGTCTTTCGAGGAAGGCGGTGATGCCCTCGGCGGTGGTCCACCTGGTCCAGACCTGCTCGATCGGCGCGTTGATGATCTGTTCGACCTGGATCGGAGGCGGTGTTTCCGCATGCGCGAAGGGGGCGGCGAGCGCGATGACCGAGACGACGAGGAGTGTTCTGACCATGGATGTGCCCTTTGTTGCTGGTGGTGGAGGCGCGCCGGATTGGATCAGTCCTGGTGCTGTTCGATGCGGGTGCTCTTCGGCAGGACGAAGGACATGTTGCGCATCATGAAGTACATGAGGCGGGTCTTGAGAGGGACGTTGCCGGTCTCGCAGACGGACTTGAGCGCCTTGAGGATGGAGGGCCATCCGCCGTCGATGCGGGTGATCGTTTTCCCTTCGGGATCGAGCCTGGTGTGCGTGACGGTGACTTTCGTGCGGGCGGGGCCGAGGGCGATGAAGTCCCAGGTGACGAGCGAATAGTCGTCCGGGAGTGTTGTGAACTTGAATGTCTGGACGAGTCGTCCGGCGTTGTTGCCGCTGGGCGGAGTTGATTCGACGATCTCGCCGCGGACGAAGACGTGCTTTCGCGGCTTGTCGTGCCAGAGATACTTCTTGCCCGGGTCGCAGTGGTCAAGGACGCAATCGAACATATGGCGCTGGACCCTGCCGGTGGAGGTGACTTCGTCCCAGACCGTCTTGACCGGGGCGTCGATGTCGATCGAGTAGACCTTTTCAGCCACGGGAATGCTCCTTGCCGCGGGGTGCGGCGGCGCTCGAGCGCGATGGGACTCGTGATTCGACGCGTCGCTTCAGAGAGAGCAGCGCTCCGGCCCACTGGCCTTCGAAGCGGCTGACCCATCGCTCGTAGATGGCGCGGATCGGCACGGCGTTGAGGTAGTTGAGGACCATGCGTCCGTCACGCCGCGCGACGACGAGGTTGGCGTCTTGGAGGACTTCGAGGTGTTGCATGACGGCGAAGCGAGAGAGTCCCGGGAAGGCCATGACGAGTTCGCCGGTGGGTGTGCCCGCGCGGCCCCGGAGTTCGGCTTCACGGAGGAGATCAAGGATGGAGCGCCGGTCGGGGTTGGCGAGGGCTTTCCATACGGGGTCCAGTTCGTCGTGGTGCGGGGCCATGGCGTTATGTGATGAATATATCACCTATTCACCCGGTGTCAAGCGCATACCCGTTGCATATTTTTGGCCCGTCGGAGGCCCTACAATCCGCCCCGCGTGGAGTCACCCGGGGGTGCATGAGTGATATTGACGAGGGTCCCTTCGATGCAGAACGTTCTCGTGCTGGGCGGCGGCAAAGTGGGCAAGTCGGTGGCGGAGCTCCTTCTCGGATGCGGGCGTGGCGCGTACCGGGTGACGCTGGCGGACCGCGAGGCGGCGAATCTCCACGTTGCCGAGGAGAACATCGGGCGGCTGCGGACCCGCGTCGGACACGCGGTCGAGTTTGCGACGAGGAAGTTGGACGCGAGCGATCCGGCGGCGGTGCGGGAGTCGCTGAAGGGTCAGCACTATGTGGTGTGCATGCTTCCCTACGACCTGACGCGCGGCCTGGCGGAGATGGCGAACGAGATGGGGGTTCACTACTTTGACGTGACGGAGGACGTGAAGGCGACCGAGCAGGTTCTGAAGATCGATCGCGAGGGGCGTGCGCGGGTGGCGCTGGTGCCACAGTGCGGGCTGGCGCCGGGGTACATCGCGATCGCGGCGCATGACCTGTCGAATCGGTTCGACGAGGTGCATGACCTGAAGTTGCGGGTGGGGGCGCTGCCGCAGTTCCCGACGAATGCGTTGAAATACAACGTGACGTGGTCCACGTCGGGGCTGGTGAACGAGTACTGCGAACCTTGCAACGTGATGCTCGATGGGGAGTTGGTGAAGTGTCCGGCCCTGGAGGGCCTGGAATGGTTCTCGTTCGAGGGAGTGGAGTACGAGGCGTTCTACACGTCGGGGGGCGTCGGCACCCTGATCGACACGCTGATCGCGGAGAAGAAGGTGTCGAAGGAGACGAGCATCGCGTACAAAACGATCCGTTATCCGGGGCACTGCAACCTGATGAAGTTCCTGTTGCAGGACCTGCGGCTGGGGGTCAGCGAGGCGAAGCCGACGCCCAAGGGAAATCGCTTCGATCGCCAGGCCTGCATCGACCTGCTCGACTACGCGATCCCGCACGCTCCGCAGGACGTGGCGGTGATTTTCATCAACTGCATCGGGATGCGGAACGGTCGGCGGGAGCAGCAGAACTTCCAGCGTTCGGTGCGGGCGACGGAGATCTTCGGTCGTGTCTGGCCGGCGATCGAGTTGACGACCGCCGCGGGGGTGTGCGGGATGGTCGAGTTGCATCGAACGGGCAAGCTCCCCGCGAAGGGGCTGATCCGGCAGGAGGCGTGCTCGCTCGGCGCGTTCGAGAGGACGATCTTCGGGCTTGGCTACACGGACCCCAAGGGGATCGAGGCGGCGGCGCGAGGCTGAGTCGGCGTGCTTGCTTGATTACTCGACATCGAGGTCGCGGAGGTAGTCGCGGAGTTCCTTTTCCGCGGCGAGCCTTGCGGTCTGCGCCTCGTCACGCTGGGAGAGGAGACCCTCGACCTGTGTCTCCTGTTCGTTGAGCTTTGATGTGTATCGTCGGTAGAGGTCGCTGTTGCGGTCGAGCGAGTTCATGTTGCTGCGGATGCGGTCCTGCTCGCCCGCGATTTCGTGGCGGCGTGATTCGAGGTCGTCAATGCGGCGTGATTGCTCCCGAATGCGGGCGTTGATGGCGGCGGCCTTCTTCATGGCGTCGGCGACGGCCGGGGAGGCCTTGCCCTGCTTGGAGTAGGCGAGGAGGGTGTTGAGGTCGTAGTCGATGAGCGTGTACTGCTGGACTCGGCCCTGTTCCTGCACGACCTTCAGCGAGGCGGATTTGCCGGCGTCGAGCGGGAGCTGGAAGCGGTAGAGGTTTTCCGTGGTCTCGGCCGGCTCCTTCGGCTCGATGAGATCCCATCCGTCGGATCTCGGGTGCTCGATGAGAACGAGGCGCGAACGCGCCGCGTCGTTGTTCGTGAGCTTGTAGGTTGCGGTGGTGCGGTACTTGCTCTCGAAGTGGAGCAGGCCGTCCACAATCTTGATCTTGTTGATGGTCTCGGCGCCGGCGCTTTCCATTTCTCCCAGGACATCGAGGTCGACCGCGTAGGAGAGGAGGCGCTCCTGCGCTCTCGACGTGTGTGGAATCTGGGCATCGCCCGCGTAGGCGGCGCCGTCGTAGACGCTGATCGGGCCGGGCATGAGGTGCGTGTCGGCGTTGGTGATCTTCACGCCGCGCATCGGGTGCTTGGCAAAAGCGGCGGCGTTGTAGATGGAGACACGTTGCCCCTCGACCGGGGTCGTGAGGATGGGGAGCATGGCGGATCGCTGCCGTTCGAGCGTGACCGGGACATCGAGGGTGTACATGAAGGTTTCGCCGGCTTCACCAGCGGAGGCCTGGGACTGCGCGGCGTAACTGGTGAAGTCGTCGGAACTGAGCGGGGTCCATGCCTGATCGGAGGCCGCGGCCGGCGCGGCTTCGCCGTCGGCGAACCGTTCCTTTGATTTTCGCATGGCCAACTCGTTTCGCGCGGATTCGCGCGCGGCGCCCCCCTGCGGGATCACGGCCATGCTTTGCAGGTTTGCGGCGCTTTCGTAGACGCGGGGCGCCACGCCGGCGAGGAAGGGTACGGGCACGTCCGGGCGCGTGGTGAAGAGGGGCTGGTAGAGGTCCATGGTGAAACTGACCGGTCGGCCCGAGGCGAGCGAGAGGCGGACGTCCTTCCAGTCCTGATCCGTGGTGTTCTCGACGATCGCCCAGCCCTGGAGGGTCATGGTGCTCTTCTTCTTTGCATCGGGTGCGGCCCCCTTCGTCTCATCGGGGAGGACGAGGCGGTATGAGGTTTTCCACACGGGCATCTCGTGGATGTAGGCGACGACGACGCGGCGGGCTTTGCCCGCATCGCCATTGAAGGCGACGTCCACGGCCTTGGTGTTCTCCGCGCGTTGCTCGGCGATGGCGGCGAGGGCCTTGGCCAGTTCGTTGTTGAGCTCCGCGTCCGCGAAGTTGAAGGACGAGATCTGCGCGATGCGGACGGCCTTGACGCCGGTCGGGGCGACGATGGTGACGAACGAATCCATGAAGGGTTGTCCCGGCTGTCCACCGCCGGTGGTCTGCGGCGGTGCGACGGGGCGAGTCTCGACGCCGAGGATCGTGCCCTCGATCACGCCGTCGGGTCCGGTGGCGCTGATCTTTGCGCCGCGCAACTGCCGGAAGAGGTCCGCGATGCTCGGCGCGCCGGAGATATCCACGCCGAAGGAAGCGAGGCGGCGGTCGAGGGGTTCCTTTGAGCCGTAGGTCACGGCGCCGATTTTTCCGCCGTCGAGGTCGAGCAGGACCATGCTCTTGAGAATGTCGTTGACCTGCCGGGTCTCGAACTTCAGCGAGGCGCGCTGGTCTCCCTGGACGGTCCCCTGACGCTCGAAGTATCCGACGCCGGAGCGGTAGAGCACGATGGTGCGGATGGGCAGGTCGGCGTCCGGGCCTTGTTTGAGCGCGGCGCGGGCCTCGTCCGCGGCGACGGCTCGGCCGCTGGCGAGCAACAGCGCGGCGGGGGCGCTCGCGAGGACGAGCGCGAAGAAGAGTCTCGAGGGACGATTGGTGCGGGTGCGCATGGTAATGCTCCTGTGGCTGCGGCTCGCCCGTGCTTGCGCGCGGGGTTCGAGATGTTCTATGATCGACCCATTGATTGGTGGCAGGTCATTATCACAGACCGTCCCCGGTCCTGTCTGGTTCGGAGCAAATCATGAATTCCAATGGAACTTCCAAGGCGTCCGGGCGTCCGACCATCATGGCGGGGATCCCCGCGACGAACCTGTCGCTGTACCACCGCCTGAGGTTTCTCGTCGGTGATCCCACGGCGTTGATCGAGATCCCGGGCGGCGGCGCGACGTTTATTCTTCGCGACATCGAGTTGGACCGTGCGAGGAAGCACGCCCGGGCGGATCACTTTGCGTGCCCCGCGGACTTCGCGCCTCCGGGCGGCGCGCTCTCCGGCGACCGCGAGACGGCGACGGCGCAGGCGGCGGCGGAATGTCTGCGTCGGGCGGGGGTGAAGGAGGTGTGGACCGATCGCACCCTGCCGGTGATCTTTGCGCACTTCATCGAGGAGGCGGGAATCACCGTTCGGTGCGACACGGAGATGGGGGTGATGGAACGCAGGGCGAAAGATGAGGAGGAAGTGGCGTTTCTGGGGGAAGCACAGCGGACCACCGAGGCGTGCATCGAGATGGTCTGCCGCCTGATCGCGGGGGCGAAGGCCGGGGACAACGGTGTGCTGGTGCATGACGGCTCGGTGCTGACGAGCGAGCGTGTGATGCAGGAGATTGACGTCTGGCTTCTGCGACGTGGGTATGCGAACGACGTGTCGATCGTCGCGGGGGGGACCGTCGGCTCCGATTGTCACGACCGCGGACACGGTGCGCTGTACACGGAGCAGCCGATCATCGTTGACATTTTTCCGCGGAACAAGAAGTCGCTGTACAACGGCGATTGCACTCGGGTCGTGGTGCATGGGAAGCCGGGCAACATTCCAGAAGCGGTCCGGGAGATGCACGCCGCGGTGGTGGAAGCCAAGCGGGCGGCGATCGCGGCGACGCGGGCGGGGGTGAGCGGGGAGGCGGTCCACGCCGCGACGACCAAGTCAATCGTCGGCGCGGGCTTTGCGATGGGGCTTCCCGGCCCGAATGACCCGCCGACGCGTTGCGCGATGGTGCATGGCACCGGTCACGGTGTGGGGCTGAGTGTGCACGAGCCGCCCTTGCTGGACAAGGGTGGTCCGCCGCTGATCGCGGGTGATTGCCTGACGATCGAGCCGGGGCTGTATTGCCCGGCGATCGGCGGGGTACGGATCGAGGACATGGTGATCGTCCGCGAGGGCGGCTGCGAGAACCTGAACACGCTCCACGAGGGGCTGACGTGGCTGTGAGTTCAGCGTCGCCGAAGCGGCCGGCGATCCGGACCCGGCGTCACGCGAGGGTTTCGAACGGTCTGGACGCTCTTCGCGGCGTGCGGCTCTCCGTGATTGGCGCTTGGGCCGGGCTTCGTCGTGTGGCGGTGGAGGAGCGCGTCGAGCGTGGTGGTCCGGGTGAGGTGGTGGAGCGCCTCGCGGATGGCGCGAAGGTTCTTGACGAACGCGCACGCGGAATCTCCGCGACACATTGAATCGAGGACGCCCTGATCGTCGGACTCTTCGCGTCGAAAGAGCGCGACGACATCGTGAATTGTGATCGTTGATGGAGGCCGCGCGAGCGCGTAGCCGCCGCCCGGACCCGGCGAACTGGTGACGATTCCGCCGCGCGCGAGCGCGGTGAGCAGTTTGGCGACAAAGGGGGCCTGGAGTCCCCGGTCGCGGGCGATGGCTCCGGCGGAGAGGCGCGTTCGTCCTCCGTCATAGACCTCGGCGAGTCTTGCGGCGGCAGCGATGGCGATTTCGGACTGTCGGCCGTACATCGCGGATGCTCCGTGGGCGCGGGCGATCGCGTTCCGCCGGCGGTCGGCGGCGTTCCCGCTTCGCTCGAGTGTAGCGTCGTATTTCCAGAAATCAAGACAGAAATATCGTTCTAAATGTCGATATCTTTATCCGAGTCTCTTGCTTTTGCGGATCGGGGGCGGTACCCTGCTCCGGCGTCGCGGGTGTGCGGCGTGCTATCTGCCACGAGGATGACCCGATGACTCAGCTCGCCGCCGTCGCCGCCGATACCGGACTGCCCGCCGACCGCACCGTTGACACGTTCACGTATGATGACGCGATCGTGCGGAAGTTCATGTGGATCACCCTGCTCTGGGGGGTGGTGGCGATGGCGGCGGGGCTGTTCATCGCGCTGCAACTGGTGCTTCCCGAGCTGAACTTCGGGCTGGAGTTCCTCTCCTTCGGGCGGCTGCGTCCGCTGCACACCAACGCGGCGATCTTCGCGTTCGTCGGCAACGGGATGTTCGCCGGGATCTATTACTCGACGCAGCGGTTGTGCAAGGCGCGGATGTTCAGCGATGTGCTGAGCAATCTTCACTTCTGGGGATGGCAGGCGATCATCGTGGCGGCGGCGGTGACGCTGCCCCTGGGGTACACGCAGGGGAAGGAGTACGCGGAACTGGAGTGGCCGATCGATATCGCGATCGCGGTGGTGTGGGCGGGCTTCTTCGGCGTGAACTTCTTCGGGACGCTCCTCCGACGGCGGGAACGCCATCTCTACGTGGCGCTGTGGTTCTACATCGCGACCATCGTGACGGTGGCGGTGCTGCACATCTTCAACAGCCTGGTCGTCGTCGCGGCGCCGATGCGGTCATACGCGGTGTACGCCGGGGTCCAGGACGCGCTGGTGCAGTGGTGGTACGGGCACAACGCGGTGGCGTTCTTCCTGACGACGCCGATCCTGGGGCTGATGTACTACTTCCTTCCCAAGGCGGCGGAGCGGCCGGTGTTCTCGTACAAGTTGTCGATTGTCCACTTCTGGTCGCTGGTATTCATCTATATCTGGGCGGGGCCTCATCACCTGCACTACACGGCGCTGCCGGCGTGGGCTTCGACGCTCGGGATGCTGTTCTCGCTGATGCTGTGGATGCCGTCGTGGGGCGGGATGATCAACGGGCTGATGACGCTGCGGGGCGCGTGGCACAAGGTCTCGACCGATCCGGTGCTGAAGTTTTTCGTAGTGGCGGTGACGTTCTACGGCATGTCGACGTTCGAGGGGCCTTTGCTTTCGATCAAGAGCGTCAACGCGCTCTCTCACTACACCGACTGGACCATCGGGCACGTTCACGGCGGGGCGCTGGGCTGGAACGCGATGCTGTTCTTCGGCATGGCGTACTGGCTGTTCCCGCGGCTGTACCAGGCGCCGCTCTGGTCCAGGCGGATGGCTGAATGGCACTTCTGGATCGGGACGCTCGGCATCTTTGCGTACTGGCTGAGCATGCAGTGGGCGGGGATCACGCAGGGGCTGATGTGGCGTGCGTTTGAT
>JAEUIV010000223.1 GCA_016795005.1 Phycisphaerae bacterium | reverse complement strand
GCGCCGGCAGAATAGGAACGAGTGATCAACGCCGCGGCCCGGCGATGGCTTCATGACACCAATCGAGTTCATCGAAATTCTCAACCGGCCGCTCGCTGACCTCCCGCACGAGTTGGAGATGGTCCCCCTTCCCGGCCCCTTCAACGTCGAAGTCCGCCCCCCCGGCTCCAAGAGCCTCACCAACCGCGCCCTCCTCCTCGCCGCGCTCGCCGAGGGCGATTCGGTCATCACCGACGCGCTCATCGACGCGGACGACGCACACGTCATGATCGAGGCGCTCCGCACGCTCGGCGCGGCCATCGAAATCACCGGCACCACCCTCCGCATCCGCGGCGCCGCCGGACGCCTCCGCGGCGGCGGCACCCTCAACCTCAAGAACGCCGGCACCGCCACACGCTTCCTCACCGCCGCCGCCTGCCTCGCCGACGCCCCCGTCATCATCGACGGCAACGAACGCATGCGCCAGCGCCCCATCGGCGAACTCGTCGCCATGCTCCGCCGACTCGGCGTCACAATCGACGAACTCGGAGCGCCGGGATGTGTCCCGCTGCGCGTGCATCCATTTCGAGGTCCGGCCCACGATCTTGAAGTGGGCGCCACTCAATCGAGCCAGTTCATCTCGGCGCTGTGCATGATCGGCCCATGCCTCAAGGGCCGGTGGACGCTGACGTTCAACGGACGGCCGACCAGCCCGTCGTACATCACCATGACGCTCGCCATGATGGATGATTGGCTCAAGGGCGGCATGGACGGGAGCGACGAGGAGGGAGCGGTTCACTTTTCTCCTTCGTCCTACCGAGGTCGGGAATGGGCCATTGAACCTGACGCCAGCGGCGCGACCTACTTCTGGGGGGCCGGCGCGATCAACCCCGGATCGAAAGGCCGCGTGCCCGCCATCACCGAGAAAAGCCTTCAGGGTGATGCGCGATTCGCCGCATTGCTCCGGTCGATCGCCGAGGCGAAAACATCCGCGCACGACCTCACCAGCATGCCCGACGCCGCCATGACCCTCGCCGTGGTTGCATGCTTCACCGACGGCGCCACCACCATCACCGGCCTCCGCACGCTCCGCGTGAAAGAAACCGACCGCCTCGCCGCCCTCCAGGCCGAACTCTCCAAACTCAACGTGCGCGTCGAGATCCTCCAGATCCCAGACCGATCCGGGAAAGCCCCGCCCGACGAGGGCCTGCGCATCACCCCACCCCCGCGCGGCATCGACTGCTCACCCTCGGCCCCGCGCGTCGCCTTCGACACTTACGACGACCACCGCATGGCCATGTCCCTCGCACTCGTCGGGCTGCGCAGACCGAACATCGTCATCCGCGATCCGCGGTGCGTCGCAAAGACCTACCCCACCTTCTGGAACCACCTCTCCCTCCTCTACCGAAGCGCAGGCTCCAACGGGGCGCTCACGCGCTCGACCTGAGCAACTCGAATCCCGTGGCCCCTCGCACCCCTTCCCCGCTTCGCCTACCCTTTTCTCCCATGCCATCACGGACGGTCGTCACCATCGGCAACTTCGACGGCGTGCACCTCGGACACGCCGCGCTCCTCCGCGAGGCACGCGCCCTCGCCGGCCCCGAAGGCCGCGTCGTCGCCCTTGTCTTTCACCCGCATCCGATCTCCGTCCTCCGCCCAGATCAGGCCCCCGCCACGCTCACCACCTTTGAACGCCGCGCCGAACTCCTCCGCCATCTCGGCGCCACGGAGGTCGTCCGCCTCGATCCCACCCCGGAACTCCTCAACCTCACCCCCGACGAATTCATCCAGACCGTCATCGCCAGGCACAACGCCGCCGCGTTCGTCGAAGGCCAGGACTTTCGCTTCGGTAGGAATCGCGCCGGGGATGTTCAGACACTCGCACGAATCGCGGCCTCCAAGAACCTCCAGATCTCCATCATCAACCCCATCGAATCCACCCTCGCGGACCAGACCATCGTCACCGCCTCCAGCACCATCCTCCGCTGGCTCATCGCCCAAGGCCGCGTCGCCGACGCCGCCCGAGTCCTCGGCCGACCATGCGAAATCACCGGCGTCGTCGTCCGAGGCGACCAGCGCGGCCGAACCATCGGCTTCCCCACCGCTAACATCGACACCGAATGCCTCATCCCCGCCGATGCCGTCTACGCCGGCGCCGCCCACCTCCCCGATGGACGCGAACTCCCCGCCGCGATACACGTCGGCCCGCGCGCCACCTTTGACAACACCACGCGCACCGTCGAAGCCTACATCCTCGACTGGCGCGGCCCCCTCGAAGACGGCTGGCCGACTCCGGCGGGTGCCCAGGAATACGGCTGGCCCATCCGCCTCACCTTCATCGCCCACCTCCGGGATCAGGCGAAGTTCGAGGGCATCCGCCCACTCGTCGATCAGATCAACCGTGATGTCGAGCGCACGCGCGCGCTCACCACCGCCGCCCCCCGCGGCTACAGAAGGGAAACGGTGAACGCTTGACAAAACCGCGCGCCCCCTACACCACCAACGCCACCCTCGCCGACATCGCCGCCCGACTCCGCGCCGCCACCAGCGTCGCCCTCTTCACACACTCCAAGCCCGACGGCGACGCCGTGGGCAGCACGCTCTCCGTCGCCCGCGCACTCATCCGACTCGGAATCAAGGCCACCCCCGTCTACCTCGCCCCCTGGCCGTCACGGATGGACCCCATCGTCGCCGACACCCGCGTCGTCCACGAAAAGCACGGCTGCTGGGACGAACCCTGGCTCAAGGAAGTGGACGCCGCCGCCGTCCTCGACACCGGCTCGTGGGGACAACTCGCCGACGCGCGAAAGTGGCTTGAACCACGCGCCGACATCACCGTCCTCGTCGATCACCACTCCCACGGCGACGGGGACATCGCGCACCTCCGATACATCGACCCCTCCAGCGCCTCCGCCTGTGAACTCGCCGCCGAACTCTGCCGCATCCTCCTCAACCTCGATGCGTACAGGCAACTTCCCGCCGACATCGCCGAGCCGATCTACCTCGGCGTCTCCACCGACACCGGCTGGTTCCGCTACTCAAACATGAAGCCGTCCACCCTCCGACTCGCCGCCGATCTCATCGAGGCGGGCGTCGATCACAACCGCCTCTACCGCCAGGTCGAGCAGGCGGACACCCCGCACCGACTGCAACTCATCAAGCGCGCGCTCGACAGCCTCGAACTCCTCGACCAGGACCGCGCCGCCATCATGACCATCACCAAGGCGGACGTCACCGCCTGCCACGCCTCGCAGGACGAAGTCGGCGGCCTCACCGACCTCCCGCAGACCATCGGCACCGTCCGCGTCATCGCCGTGCTCACCGAACTCGAACCCACCCTCACCAAGGTCAGCCTCCGAAGCAAGGCCGCCAACCCGGGACAACGAGAGATCGACGTCAACGCGCTCCTCAACCCCTTCGGCGGCGGAGGACACTTCCACGCCGCCGGCGCAAAGATCAAACTCCCGCTCGCCGAAACCAAGGCCAAGATCGCCCGCGCCATTACCGAGGTACCAAAGTGAAACGCGAAGGGAAAAGCAACCACGCCGGACCGCGAGACTCGTCCGACGGCGCGCCGCTCCCCCGCCCCCTCCCGTCACGAAAGCCCAAGTCCCAGTTCATCAAGCCCCGTCTCACCCTCTTCACCTCCACGCTCTGGGAGTACCCCAGCCAGCACTACGGCGACACGATCCAGGGCGACAAGAACTACATCGGCGCCACCCCCTCGTGGGTCATCTGGCAGTGCCTCACCCGCTACACAAAACAAAACGACCTCGTCATCGACCCCATGTGCGGCTCGGGAACCACCCTCGACGTCTGCAAAGACCTCAAACGCCGCGCCCTCGGCTTCGACCTCGCTTCACACACCCGGCGCCCCGACATCCGACGCGCCGACGCACGCAACCTCCCGGTCGAAAACTCAAAGGCCGACTTCGTCTTCGTCGATCCCCCCTACTCCACCCACGTCCGCTACTCCGACGATCCGAACTGCATCGGCCGGCTCGACGCCCTCGACCCCGGCCATGAAAACAACTACTACCAAGCCATGCGCCGGGTCATCTCCGAGATCCACCGCATCCTCAAGCCGGGCGCGAACATGGCCCTCTACGTCAGCGATTCGCACCGCAAGGACGAAGGCTTCGCCCCCATCGGCTTCAACCTCTTCTCGATCATGCGCGAGCGCCTCAGGCCGGTGGACATCGTCGCCGTCGTCCGGCACAACGCCAAGCTCGACAAGGGCAACTACCGCAAGGCGGCCGACGAGGGAAACTTCATGATGCGGGGATTCAACTACCTCTTCATCATGCAAAGACCGTGACCACGCGCCTCACGACTTCCGCACCACGTTCGCCGCCCGATAGTCCCGGCCCAGAACCTTCGCCGCGTCCGCCCCCAGCCATTGCTCCAGCACACCCGCGTAAACATTCCGAAAATCAACGTTGTGCTTCAGATCACCGTTCTCCAGGTCGGTGAGCGACGGCAAATCACCGATCACCCCGGGCCTCACCCTCGGCCCGATCAAAAACATCGGCGCCGCCGTCCCGTGGTCCGTCCCGTTCGACCCGTTCTGGCCGACGCGCCGCCCGAACTCGCTGAACGACATCGTCAGCACGCGCTCCGCGAGCCTCGACGCCGCCAGGTCGCGCTGAAACGCCCCCACCGCCGACGCGAACTGCTCCAGCAGGTTCGCATGAGTCCCGTTCCCGCCGCCCTGGCCCGCGTGCGTGTCGAATCCTCCGAGCGTCACGTAGTACACCCGCGTCTCCAGTCCCGCGCGGATCATCCCCGCCACCATCGCCAACTGCTGCGCCAGGCGATTCCTCGGATACTCCACCTCCGTCCCGCGCGACACCGCCGCCCGGATCCGCTCGCTCGCCACCTGCGCATCCAGCGCCGTCCGCGTCAGGAACGCCTCGTTCGATGCGCCAACCGACCCCGACCCCCCACGCATCAGCGCCGCGTACGCCCTCGCCTCGGTGTCTCCCTCGTCCTCACCTGTCCACCTGAACAACTCCGCCGATTCGAACGCGATCGGCCTGAACGATCGACCCTGCATCGCGAGCGGCGCCGTGCGACCGATCGCCACACCATCATGTCCCGAGCAACCGCCCGGCGCCCCCGAGCAACGGTTGTCGAAATACCGCCCAAGCCAGCCGTCGCCCGTACCGCTCGTGTCCGCCGTGTGCCAGATGTCCATGCTCTTGAAGTGCGAGCGATTCGGATTCGGGTACCCCACTCCCTGCACGACCGTCACCTCGCCCGCATCGAACAACTCCTTCAGCGCGCCCATCCTCGGGTGCAAACCCAGCCCGTCCGCCACCCCGTTCCGCCCAAGCCGCAGCACATCCTTCTCACCGATCGCGATCCCCGGCCGAGCCTTGTAGTACGCCGCATCCCCGAACGGCACCACCGTGTTCAACCCGTCATTCCCCCCCGCCAACTGCACAACGACCAGCACCCGCTCATCCGTCGCGCCCCCGGCGCTCCCGGCCCGCGCCAGCGCCGAAGCGGAAACATTCAGAAACGTCGGGATCGTCACCGCCGCGGACGCAAGCGTCACCCCCTGAAACAGAAAATCCCGCCGCGTGAACGCCCTCGAGTTGCTCAGGTCCATGAAACCATCCCTTCTCGCCCGGCCCTCAGCCGATCAACTCAGCACAACTGGTACTCCGCCGTCGCGCAGATCAGCGCCAGCGTCCGCGCCACCCCCGTCTCATCGAGCGCCCCGAATGATCCGAGGTACTCCGCAATCGCCCGCTCCTTCTCCTCCTCGACCGACCTCCCGAGACAGAACTCGATCAGGCACCGCGCCACACCGGCCGCGTCCAACTCCGCGCCGCCGAGACGCTTCTTGGCTTCCGCAACCATCGGCCTGAAATCGTACCGCTCCTTCTCCGCCAGCGCGTCGTACCCGCCGGGAGTCTTCCCGGTCAGCAGGAAGTTCGCGATGTTCTGCCGCACGAAGAACGTCGAGGTATTGATCCACGAGCGCCCCCCCTCCCACCCCTTCACGCTCGGCGGATAGAACAGGCTCTGGCCCATCAGGTCCAGCCCATCGTTCAGCACCCCCAGGTCACGCACCGGCGTCCCCAGCGAACGAACGATCCCCACCACCAGCTCCACCGGACTCTTGATCCGATTCAATCGGTTCGCACGGTCATAAAAATGCTCGGAGAGCAGCAGCCGCCGCAGCATCGGCTTCAACTCGTACCTCGCCGCCGCAAGCGTCGAGGCGAGCTGCCTCACCACGCCGATCACGACCCGCCTGGCCTCCCCCTCCGTCGGCAGGTCATTCACAAGGTGCCGGTACAGCTTCATCGTGATGAACTCCGCCGCCTCGCGCTTCGCCAGGATCGCGTTCACGAAGCCCTCGCCGTCCTGCACCCCGTTCCGCCCCAGGACCTGCTTGGTCCCCTCGTCGTGCCATTCCTTGCGGAAAACGAACGAGTTATGCTCGAACGAGTACCCCGTCAGCGCCCGCGCCCCCTCACGGATGTCCTGCTCCGAGTAGTTCCCCTCGCCGAGGCTGAACAGTTCCATCAACTCCCGCGCCAGGTTCTCGTTGGGCTTCCCCTTCCGGCTCTCGTTGTTGTCGAGGTACCCGATCATCGCCGGGTCGCGCACCACCGCGTGCAGCAACTCCCCGAAGTTCCCCGCCGCATGCCGCCGGAACAACTGGTTCTGCATGAACATGTGCGACGAGTTCTCGATCGTGCGGTAACTGGTCGCAAAGTGACCGTGCCAGAAGATCGCCAACTTCTCCTCCATCGGCCGCGGCGATTCGATCAATCGCTTCAGCCACCACCTCTGGAGTTGGCTCATCTGCTTCCGATCCGCCTGCTCCTTCTGCTGGCGCAGCAGCCTGACCCGCGCCAGCGCATCCTCATCCCGCGCCCGCCGCGCCCGCTGCACCTCCTTCCGTTGCGACTCCGTCGGCGGAGCCATGATCGAGTCGTCAAACCCCTCCGGCGCCTCCGCCGGCGTGCCCGTGGTCTTTTCAAAGTCCAGGAGCGCGCTCACCGCACCCTCCGCCCCCAGCCCCGCCAGGTACGCCACCTGCCCCGGCGTTCCCCCGAAACCCGCGCGCCACAACAGATGCCGCGCGCACCCCTCGTCCCACGCCGAGGCCGCGATCGGCTTCAACGAACCGCTCACCATGCGCGTCGCCTCGCCCATCAGTCAACACACCTCCACACGCTCAACGCCGCAACCCGACCGAAATTGCCCGGGCACGCCGGGCCGCTCCGCCCGGCAACCCATCATCGCACGCACGCCTCGATCCGTTCCGCCGCCGTTTCCACCCCGCGCTCGGCTCGCACACGTGCCCCAACCTCCGCCGACCGCTGCTTCATCTCACCATCATCCAGCACGCGCCGCAACGTCCGCGCCAATCCCTCCGCCCCGCCCCGACGCCTCGCCAGCCACACACCCGCGCCCATCCGCGAAACACGCGCCGCATGATCGAACTGATCGTGCGCGAACGGCATCACCACCATCGGCCGCCCCGCACGCAGCGCCTGCCCCGTCGTACCGGCACCGCCGTGATGCACCGTCGCGCAGCCGCGATCCATCAGCAGACCGTACGGCGCGTAGTCCACCGCCATCACCCCCGGAGGCAACCGCGACGGCGCCGAGCGATCGCCCCCCGTCACCAGCACCCCCCGGCAACCAAGCAACTCGCAGGCGCCCGCCGCCGCCTCGAACTCACGCGCGCCCTCGTGCGACAACACGCTCCCGAGCGTGAACACCACCGGCGCATCACCCGCCTCCAGGAACCGTTCGAGCCGCGCATCCAGCCGCTCCCCGCGCTCACCGTGCAGCGCGCTCCGGTCGTGCCATGCGTACCCGCAGATCGTCAGGTTCTCCGCGTCATCCGACGCCGCTCCCCGCAGCGCGCTCGACCACAGCCCCACCACCGCGCCGCCGCTCAACATCTCTCCAAAGAATGTGTCGTCGCACGCCGGCACCCCCATCTCGCGCCGGATCACCTTCAACGGCCGATCAATGATCCACGACACCATCTTCCTCGCCTGCCACGAGTACATCCGTCGGCACCACCCCGGCATCCGCGTCACGTCCCACCCGAACTGGTACACCGAGGGAGATTCCACCGACAACAGCGTCGAAGGCGACAGCACCGCCGTGACAAAGGGAATCCCGCGCTCCCGCGCGACCCAAGGCACCCCGAACGAAATCTGGTGACACACGATCACCTCCGGCCGCAAACGCTCCGCCGCCGACCGCGTCGCCCGAACCAACTCCGGGACCATCGGCACCAGAAAGCCGCGGATCAACTCCATCGGCCCGCGAAACCGGCCAAACGCCTCGGGACGCTCCCGCACCAGGTCCACGGGAGAGAGGTACTCGCCGAGCGCCTCGTACGCCAGCCCCGCCGCGCGAACCGTTCCCTCAAAGTATGGATTCACCAGCAGAGTCACCGTGTGCCCGCGCCGCATCAACTCACGTCCCAGCGCAATGAACGGGTTGATGTCCCCCGATGAACCAACGCTCGTGAGCAGAACCCTCAAGGCTCGCCTCCACTCTCCGCCCCGTGGCCGCCCCGCTCATCCCACGACTCAATCACGCTCCCACCATCGAGCACGCGCCGCCTCCCATCCATCTCCACTACCAGCCCGCCGCCATCGCTCAAGCCGCGCACCAGCGCCGAGCCGCGAGAACCATCTCCCCCCAGCACGACCACCCGCTCATCCAACTTCCAAAGCCGCGCGGCCGCCCATTCCAACTCCGAGCGCCACGCCTCGCCGAGCAGCGAACCTCGAACCTCGCTCGCCACCCGCTCCGCGAGCCGCTTCAGGTCAACCTCGCCGCCCGTCAACTCGCACAGCGCCACCGCCGCCCGTCTCAGGTGTCCGGTCAACGTCGCCGCGCCGTTGTTCACATTCATCCCGATCCCCACAAGCAGCCAACGCCTCCCGCCATGCAGCACCGACTCGCATAACACGCCGCACACCTTGCCCCCATCCACCAGCACATCATTCGGCCACTTGATCCGCACACGACCACCGCCCACCAACTCCTCAACCACCCGCCCGCACGCCGCCCCCACTCGAACACCCGCCGATGCGATCGACTCATCCGCAACGTCGGGCAACGCCAGCGTCATCCACAGCCCCCCCGCCGGACTCTGCCACACACGACCATGACGGCCGTATCCGCTCGTCTGCACCCGCGCCGCAAACCCGCGCGCCGCGGACAAGCCGCGCTCGACGCGCCCGCGCGCCACAAGCTGCGTCGATTCAACCTCTTCAAACCATTCAATCTCCACCGGCTCGACGGCTCGCTTCGGGTCCATGCCCCGGATTCTGGCCCGATACCCCCGCTTTGCAACCGGACCCGCCCTCTTCCCAAACAAAACTCGCCCCCGCCGGTTGCCCCGCGCACGCGGACGGTCGATACTCTTCTTGCGGACATGAACCCCACGAACGCGAAAAACGAACCGCAGCCGCGCCCAGGCCGCTCGCCCTCACAGGCCGCGACCCTCATGCTCGCGCTCTTCGTCTTCGCCGCCATCCCGGCTGTCTCGCTCGCTCAGGGCCTCGACGCCGCGGTCCTCGCGGAGTTCATGCGCGAGCACTCACGCTCGAACCCCGCGCGCGATCCAGGCCCGACACCCAGGGGACTCAAGGCCGCCGTCACGCTTGCCAAGACGCTCAACGCCCGGCAGCACACCCCGCGCCCGCGTCCATCAATCTCAAATCGAATCGCCGCCGGCCGCGCCATGCCGAGCGCCGCGAGCGAACCTCGCCCCGCCGCGCAACTCCCACGCGAAGCCCTCCTCGCCCTCCCCCCGCCGGCGCGCTGATCCGCCGCGCACCACCCCACATCAAGCCCGTTCGCCACGCCACACGCCGCCGCGCGCACCGCACAGGTACGCACGCCAGCCGTGAACGCTCACCCACCGATTCCCACACCCGGCCGCGCCCCGCGCGCCGCAGAAAGAGACAGCCATGCCAACCGACATCCCGCTCGTAGGCCCCATCATCAACAAGATCTTCGGCACGCGCAACGAGCGCTTCGTCCGCCGATACCTCGCCAAGGCCGCCGAGATCAACGAACTCGAACCCCGGACCCGCGCCCTCACCGACGAGCAACTCCGCGCCAGGTTCGCGGACTTCCGCAGGCAATCCCTCGCCGGAACACCCACCGACGAACTCCTCGTCGACGCCCTCGCCGTCGCACGCGAAGCCATGGACCGCGGCGTCGGCATCCGCAACATCTTCAACCCCAAACTCCGCGACCAGTTCCCCGCCGACCGCCTCTCGCCCGCTCACCGCGAACTCTACGAGCAGACCAGGGCCGCCATGGACGCCGCCGAACCGCTCCCCCCCACCGGACCGCTTCTCGGCAACACCGAACCCCAGCCGGGATGGACCTGGATGGACATCCCCACGGAACTCTACGACGCCGTCCGCGCCATCTTCACCGAGAGCAGGCCCCCCTTCCGAGCGCGACCCTTCGATGTCCAGCTCATCGGCGCCATGGTCCTCTACGGCGGAAAAATCTCCGAAATGAAGACCGGCGAGGGCAAGACCATCGTCGCGCCGCTCGCCGCCTACCTCGCCTGCATCGAAGGCTGGAAAGTCCACGTCGTCACCGTCAACGACTACCTCGTCCAGCGCGACCGCGACTGGACCTACCCCTTCTTCCGCGCGCTCGGACTCACCGTCGGCGCCATCCACCCCATGCACATGCAGGACGAAGACGAAAAGCGACGCATGTACATCTGCGATGTCGTCTACGGCACCACCGCCGAGTTCGGATTCGACTACCTCCGCGACAACATGAAACGCACCGCCGACCAGCAGGTCCAGCGCGCCCGCGAGTTCGCCATCGTCGACGAGGTCGATTCCATCCTCATCGACGAAGCCCGAACCCCCCTCATCATCAGCGGCCCGGCCCACGAGGATTCCCCCCGCTACGAACTCGCCGACCAACTCGCACGACACCTCGTCAAGATGAACGAGCCGTGGTTCGCCGCCGATGAAAAGGTCGACGCCTGCAAAAAGCAGATCAAGGGAACCGAGGGAGACATCCGCAACGCACGCGACAAGTCCAAGCTCCCGGAACTCCAGGCCCGGCTCAGGCAACTCAAGGAACAACTCCCCGTCCTCGAAGCCGAACGCGGACGATTCACCCAGTACTACGAGGTCGAACGCGAGAAGCGACAGGCGCACCTCACCCACCACGGCGTCGTCGAAGCACAGAAAAAAGCCAACCTCGGCTCCTTCTACGTCGGTGAAAACATCGACATGCCCCACCTCCTCGAACAGTCGCTCCGCGCGCACGTCATCTACGAACGCGACCGCGATTACATCGTCGCCCCCATGCCCGACCAGCAGACCGGACGCACCGAGCCGGCCGTCGTCATCGTCGATGTCAACACCGGCAGACCCATGGTCGGACGCCAGTGGTCCGACGGCCTCCACCAGGCCGTCGAATCAAAGGAAGGCGTCCGGATCAAGCAGGAAACGCAGACCGTCGCCAGCATCACCATCCAGAACTTCTTCAAGATGTACAAGCGCCTCGCCGGAATGACCGGCACCGCCGACACCGAGGCACAGGAGTTCTACGACATCTACAAGCTCGACGTCGTCACCATCCCCACCAACCTCCCCGTCGTCCGCCGAGACTACGACGACATCGTCTACCTCACCGCCAAGGACAAGTGGGAAGCCATCGTCGATGAGATCAAGGCCAACCACGACGTCGGCCGCCCCGTCCTCGTCGGAACCACCAGCGTCGAAAAGAGCGAGATGCTCTCACGCATGCTCACCTCGAAGCACGCCATCCAGCACGAAGTCCTCAACGCCAAGCAGCACGAACGCGAAGCACACATCGTCGAGAACGCCGGACAACTCGGCGCCGTCATGATCGCCACCAACATGGCCGGCCGCGGAACCGATATCAAGCTCGGCAAGGTCACCCGCCAGCAACTCCTCGACCACTGGCTCCGCCGGGGAATCGCCCCACGCGAACTCACCGTCGAGGCCACGAACGAGCAGGTGCGCGAACTCGTCTTCCGGAAAATCGGGGCCAGGGAACTCGGACTCCAGAAACGCGACATCGAGGCCCTCCCCGCCCCCGAACTCGAACTCCGCCTCCTCAAGCACTGGGCCGCCCAGCACACCTTCGCCGACACCAAGCGCATCGAAAAAATGTCGCCCGACGAACTCCGACGCACCCTCGACGAGCAGGGACGATTCCTCCTCCACCGGATCGCCTGGGTCGAAAACATCGAGGCCCTCGGCGGACTCCACGTCATCGGGACCGAACGCCACGAATCGCGCCGCATCGACAACCAGCTCCGCGGCCGCTCGGGACGACAGGGAGACAAAGGCTCCACCCGATTCTTCGTCGCCCTCGATGACGACCTCATGAAGATGTTCGCCGGCAACACCACCATGGCCATCCTCTCCAAGCTCGGCATGAAGGAGGGCGACGCCATCGAGCACCCGATGCTCTCGAAATCCATCGTCCGCGCGCAGCGAAAAGTCGAGGAACGCAACTTCCAGATCCGAAAGCAGATCCTCGACTACGACGAAGTCATGGAGCACCAGCGGCGAGACTTCTACGGCCAGCGGCAGCGAGTCCTCAACGGACGCGATGTCAAGGGACTCATCTTCGACTTCATCGAAGACGCCGCCGCCGCCGCCGTCGCCAAGTACCTCGACCCGGACTACTTCGGCGAGTGCGTCGCGGAGTATGCACGCGAAAAGATGGGCTGCTCCATCGAGGCCGCCCGATTGCGCGGCAAGGACCGCCACGACGCCGAGGAACTCCTCCGGCGCGAAGCCATGGACGACGCGCGCCACGAGATCAATGTCACCCTCGGCGAGTACATCCCCGAACTCAACGACGAAGCCAAGGAACTCGTCGACCGCGACACCAAGGGACTCGTCAACTGGGCCGCCGCACGCTTCAAGGTCGAACTCACCGAGGCGGACATCCTCACCATGCCGCCCAACGAGATCCGCGACCGACTCCAGGAAGCCGCCAAGGCCCAGATCCAGTCCGCCGACCTCTCCGACCTCGACAAGTACCTCGTCCGGAACTACGGAGCGCAGGAACTCTCCAAGTGGCTCAAGACCACGCTCGACCTCGACCTCTCCGTGGAAGAAATCGTCAAGAAGGAGTCGCAGCAGGAAGTCATCGACGCCGTCCTCGCCCGGGTCAACGAGCTCTACATCAAGCGCGAGATCGAGTACCCCGTCGAGTTCATGATGGACATGACCCTCGCCATGATCCGCCAGCAGGGACCGCAGGCCGTCGGCGCCCTCATCGGCTGGGCCAACCAGCGCTACCAGATGGGGTGGGATGAATCCATCGTCAAGACCCGCAACCCGCAGCAGATCAAGGAAGACCTCACCGCCGCCTCACGCCGTTTCTTCGAGGAAAAACGCCTCGAAAAAGCCATCGAGGAGGCGCTCGCCGCCGACACCAGCACCGAAGCCCTCGAAAGGCACTTCAAGGAGAAGTTCAACGTCACCCTCCCGCTCTGGATGGTCCGACAGAAGGACGAGGACCGCAAGGAAGCGATCCGCGCCCGCGTCGAGAGCATCCTCCGCGCCGAACTCCTCCAGTTCGAGCGCTTCGTCCTGCTCGAGGTCCTCGACCCCGCGTGGAAAGACCACCTCTACGAGATGGACAAGCTCCGCGACACCATCAACTATCGCGCCTTCAGCCAGCAGGACCCGCGCATCGAGTTCAAGCGCGAAGGTTCGCGCATCTACAAGGAGATGCAGGCCCGAACACGCGCCCGCGTCGCCGAATACATCTTCAGGCTGAAACTCACCCCGCAGGTCGCCCCGCCGCCGCAACAGGCCCCGCCCCCCACGCAGCGACAACCCGCCGCCAGGCCCGCCGTCGCCCCCACCCGCGTCGGCCCATCCATGTTCGCGGGACCGGGATTCGACGCCCCGACCCCAAGACCGCCCACGCAGGCATAACCCCCGACCCGCCCCAGGCGCCACCCCAGCCCGCGGCACGGGAATCCCCGACCGCGGCGTGACGCCATGCGCCACCCCGCCCCACGACGAAACTCCCCTCCACTCGCTTCCACCCGCTAGATTCATCTCATGCCCGACCAGGCCGCCACACGCAAAAACGCCACCGCGACCATCGCCCTCGCCCTCACCGCCGCGATCGTCATCGCCGCGGGCGCCTGGACCATCAACGCCATCCTCCGCGCCCCAACCCACAGCGCCGCACCCGCGCCGCTCCCCGCCGCGTCGCCGCAGACCGTCCAGGAGATCATCGACGCCGCCCGCGTGTACCTCGATCAGGACAAGGCCCCCGCCGCGGAGACCCTCCTCAACGCCGCCGTCGAACGCATCGAGGGAAACCAGTCCCTCCACCTCCTCCTCGGCGAGTGCCTGCTCCAGCAGGAACGACTCGAAGAGGCGTACGACCACTACACCCGGGGCATCTTCATCGGCCCGGACCACCCCGAGTACCGCTTCGTCGTCGGCACCATCGCCAGCAGGCTCAACCGCCTCGAGGACGCGGAGACCCACTACAAGGTCGCCCAGTCCATGGACCGCTCCAACCCGAAGTTCCCCCTCTACCTCGCCCAGGTCCAGAGAAAACTCGGCAAGATCGACGACGCCCGCGCCTCACTCGTCATCGCCACGACGCTCGACCCGAACCTCTCCATCGCCTGAGCCACCCTCGCCGCCATCGCGCTCGACGAAAACCGACTGGAAGTCGCCACCCAATACATCGCCCGCGCCCGCGCCCTCGAACCGGACCGCCCCGACTTCCGCGTCATCGAGGCGAAGATCCTCCGCCGACGGAACGAACCCCGGCAGGCCGCGGACCTCCTCCTCGCCATCCCGGAATCCGATCGCCTCACCGACCCGGGCACCCTCCTCGAACTCTCGCTCTGCTACGGCATGCTCAACGAGACCGCCAGCGCCGCGTCCATGTACGTCGCCGCCGTCGCCGCAAACCCCGACAACCCCGAACTCGCCTACCAGGCCGCGCTCTGGCTCGACCGGGACCACCAGCGCCCCCGCGCCGCAACCTACGCGCGCCACGCCGCCGCAAAGGGCCACGAAGCCGCGAAAAAACTCTGCGAATCCTGGAACTGACCGGAACATGCAAACGCTCCGCATCAACGAGATCTTCCACTCCATCCAGGGAGAATCCTCCTACGCCGGCCTCCCTTGCGTCTTCATCCGCCTCACGGGCTGCCACCTCCGGTGCGCCTACTGCGACACCGAGTACGCATTCAAGGAAGGCGCCACGCTCGAACTCCCCGACATCATCGCCCGCGCCCTCGCCTACAACTGCAATCTCATCGAAATCACCGGAGGCGAACCACTCCTCCAGCCGCGCGTCTTCGACCTCATGACCCTGCTCTGCAACGCCGGCGCCACCGTCCTCGTCGAAACCAGCGGAGCCTGCGACATCTCGCCCTGCGACCCGCGCGTCATCCGAATCATGGACCTCAAGACCCCCGGCAGCGGCGAGTCCCACCGAAACCTCATCGAAAACTTCAACCACCTCCGCCCGCACGACGAAATCAAGTTCGTCATCACCGACCGCACCGACTACGAATGGGCCAACTCCATCATTAAACAGCACAACCTCACCCACCGCGTCCGCCACATCCTTTTCAGCCCGGCCTTCGCCCAGCCCAGGGGACTCGAAATCCTCGGCTCGCCCGGACTCCACATCCGGACACTCGCCCACTGGATCCTCGAAGACCGCCTCCCCGTCCGCCTCCAGACCCAACTCCACAAGATCATCTGGGAACCCCACACCCGCGGCGTGTGATCCCTCCCCTCACCAAAACAACCCGCTCCCCGCTTCCACTATCCTCCAACCTCCCCAACGGAGTGTCCCGCGCGTGTCACGCACCAGACAGATCCTCCTCGTCAAGATCGTCCCCACCGACGACGAGGAAACTCCGTCCATCCTCAACTCCGTACCCCTCGGCACGCTCAACGCCGTCACCGCACAACTCGAACGCTTCAATACCTCGTCCGACGGCTCGAAAGACATCGACTCCTTCGGCCTCCTCTACGGCCCGGGCTTCAACCTCCAACTCCCGATGGTCGGGCCGAACGACCCCGTCGCACAGGTCATCGTCACCATGCACGAAGAGGACATCGCCTGGCCCGTCCTCGCCCGAATCTGCAGAACTCTCAACTGGAAAATGATGGACCCCCAATCCGGCCGAACCTTCGGCGGATAACAACGAACCCGAACACCCCGGGACTCGGCCCCACCCCGTTCGCCCCTCTCCCGCTCCCCTTCAGTCCCCCGCCCCGGCGCGCTCCGTCGCTCTGTGGTACACCTCTTCAGCACATGCCCCAGGAAACCAAGTCCAACCCCGCCGAACGCCCCACCCTCCAGGGCCTCGTCGCCTCGCGCGAGGACGAAGCCGCGCTCCTCGCCGCGCTCGAGCAGGCCTTCGACTACCGCGGCGACATCACCCTCCACCTCAACGACAACCGCGCCATCACCGGATACATCTTCGACCGCCACACCGGCCGAACCCTCGCCGACTCCTACCTCCGCCTCATGACCGCCGACTCCGACGACAAGATCTCCGTCCACTATCACACCATCGCCCGCATCGAGTTCACCGGCCGCGACACCGCCGCGGGCAAGTCCTTCGATTCATGGCTAAAAAAATACGTCGAGAAGAAACTCGCCGGCGAAAAGGCGAGTATCGACAGCGAGCCGCTCGAATAACCATCCATTCAGCCGAACCACCCCGGCGCCCAGCGCAGCACCACCAGCACGTACCCCGCGTACAGCGCCAGCAGAAACACACCCTCCGCGCGCGTCACAATCGAGTAACGATGAAAGATCGGCAGCAGCGTCGCGCTCACGCACATCAGCATCGGCACATCGAGCATCAGCGTCTGGGCGCTCAGCGTCCGCTCGCTCATCGCCGTCGTCAACCCGAGAATCCCGAGGATATTGAACACGTTCGATCCGAGAACATTGCCCACCGCGATCTCGGACTTCCCGCGGAACGCCGCAACGATCGACGTCACAAGCTCCGGCGACGCCGTCCCGAACGAGACGATCGTCAGCCCGATCACCAGTTCCGAAAGGCCCATCAGCCGCGCCAACTTCACCGATGCGTCCACCAGCAGGTGCGACCCCGCCACCAGCATCACCAGGCCGACCACCACCAGCCCCACCTCCGCCCACACCGACGAACCTCGGCCGCGAGGCAGCGCCCGATCATCCCCGATCAGCGAACCGGCCCCCGACCCCGCGCTCCCACCGCCTCCGTCCTTCCGACCCGCCCGGTACGCACGCCACACGAACACACCCGCCAACACAACAAGCAGCGCGCCGTACCATCGCGGCAGGTGACCATCAAAGAGCCACGCCGCCATCGGAGCGCACGCCGAACCCAGCACCCACCTCACCTCCACCCGAACCGCCGCAAGATTGATCACGATCGGCCTGATCACCGCCGACACCCCCAGGATCACCGCGATGTTGTAGATGCTCGCCCCCACCACGTTGCCGACGTTCAGATCGCCGGCCCCCTTCAGCGTCGAGGTGATCCCGGTCGCCAGCTCCGGCGCGCTCGTCCCGAACGCCACCACCGTCAAACCCACGAAAAAACTCGAAACCCCCGCCCGAACCGCCAGCGAGGAACCGCCGCGCACCAACGCCTCGGCCCCGAAGACCAGCACCACCAGCGACACGCACATCAACAGCAACAGCCCGAGCATCGGGCAGGTTATACCCGCACCGTCAGCCCCCCCCGAGCATCTCCTCGACTTTCGACACAAACGCGCGCCGCAGCCGCTCATGCTCCTCACCCGTCGCCGGCCCGCTGAAACCCGTGTACACCCCGCGCACCACCCCCGCGCCGTCAACAAAAACAAACGTCGGGTACGCCCGCAGACGGTCGATCACCGGAAACTTCTCCGAGGCCTCCGCCTTGTCCTTCTTCCCCGCCACCAGCAGCGGATACCTCACGCCGTGCCGCGCCGCGTAGAGCGCCACCTGCTTCCGATCACGCTCCACGTCGCCCGTCACTTCAAACGCCAACCCGACGACCGAAAGCCCCCGTTCGCGGTACGTCTCATCCAACTCCGACAGCAGCCTCGTCGCGTCCAGGCAGTTCGGACACCACGTCCCGAACACCTCGATGATCCGCGCTCGCCCGCGCCCGGGCGCCCCGCCCGAGGCATCCCGCTCGGACGGCTCCCCCTTCTTCCACTCACCAAACTCTCCCAACCTCCTCTTCACCCCCGAAACATCCGAAAACTCCAGCGCATCCAGCTCCGCCGCGGAACCCGTGAACCTGGTCAGCCCGAACGGATCGGGCAGAACCGCCCCCGCATCCTTCACCGCCGTCCAGGTGTCGTGGTACGAAGCCCCCGACCAGAAATCTCCCTTCAGCGAACCGTCCGCCTGCCGCGAGGCCTTGAACAGGAACGCATGCGATCCGTCGAAACAGGAGAGAGTCAATCCCGCCGCGTCCGCCACCCCGGCCAGGAAGCGATAGTCACCCGTCGTCGTCAGGAAAGTTCCGCGCAGATCGCGCCGATCACCGCCGCCGAAGACCGCCACCGCGTCGTCCGATTCCCCGGCGAACTTCACCCGCCATCGACCCGCAACCCACTCGGGCATCACCTGAAAGTCCATCGTGCGCACCCCGCCCGGCGTCGCGCTGAAATGCATCGAAGCCCACTCGTCGTTCGTGCGCCGCTTCCTCCATTCGCCCGTGATCACCCCCGCCGGATGCACCATCGCCTCGATCTCGGAATCGAAGTAGTCAAACCCCAGCCGCAGCCGGTCCCCGCGCTCCACCGCCACCGGCACGACAATCTCCTCCTCGCCATTCAGGACGAACGCGCGAATCCGGCCCTCCCCGCGCTCGATACGCAGCCCGAACCCCACCTCGCCCCCCGCGCACTCCAGCGCGGCGTCGTACATCGTCGTCTCCAAAGAATCGCCCTCGCCGCCGAGCGAGTCACCGCCGAAAACCAGCAACGCCGCAAGAGTCGCTTCGAGTCTCATGCCGCAACTCTATCCCGTCAGCCCACTCCCGATCACGCTCACCGGCCGCCGGCGCCGCCGGGGTGCCCATCACGCCCGGCCCCGCCGCATCGGTGATGAACGCCCGCCCTTGTCGCAGGCGAAGATAGCGCCCCAGGGCCATCACCGGAAAGTAATGCCGGTACAGGTGGTACCGCAGGTAGAAAACCTTCGGGAACCCCGTCCCGGTGAACCAGCGTTCGCTCCACGAGCCGGCCGGCTCATCGTGGAGAAACTCCGGCGCACGCGCGGGCAGATCCGCGCGCAACTGCGTCTCGCACAACCACTCGATCGCACGCTCCACCGCCGGATCGTCCGTCCCGGCCAGGTACATCATCGCCGTCACACCCCACGCCGTCTGGCTCGCCGTGCTCGGCCCCATCCCCATCAATCGCTCATCCAGGTAGGAGTTCGCGCTCTCGCCGAAACCGCCGTCCGCGTTCTGCACCGACCTCAGCCACCGCAGCGCACGCCGCAGGTACCCCGACGACGAATCCTCTCCCGCCGCCGTCAACCCACCCACCGCCTGCCACGTCCCGTAGAGAAAGTTGCATCCCCAGCGACCCCACCAGCACCCCTCGGGCCTCTGCTCGCGCTTCAGGTACGCCACCGCCCGCCGGACCGACGGATGGTGGCGAGAAACGCCGCACGTCACCAGCGCCTCGATCGTCCGACCCGTGATGTCCGCGCACGACGGATCCTGCATCGCGTTGTGATCCGCAAACGGAACATGCTCCATCCACTCCCGATGCACCGTCCGGTCAAACGCCGCCCAACCCCCGTCATCGTTCTGCATCGCCAGCATCCACTTCACACCCCGGCGCGCGGCCTCGCGAAACGCACGACCCCGCCCCGCCGCGCCACGCGACGGATTCCCCGAAGCCGAAAACGCGACGGGAGACCCGTCCGCGCCGAAACCCGCCGCCCGCCAAAGCGACTTGCACACCATCGCCGTGTCATCAACATCCGGGTACCAGTCGTTCCGATACTCGAACGCCCAGGCGCCATGCTCCGTCCCAGGCCCCATCCGCGCCGGCCTGTCCTCCGGCCGGAGATTCCTCACCCAGTCACCGACGTGACACACCTCACGCGCCAGCAACCACTCGCACGTCCGCGCCAGCCGCGCGTCGATCTCCGCCGTCAGCCCCGCCTCCGTCAACGCATACAACGCAATCCCCGTGTCCCACACCGGACTGAAGCACGGCTGAATCCGAACATGCCCGGCCTCGCCTGACGTGTCTCCCGTCTTCTCTCCCCCTCCTTGTGGCGCGGGCGTCCCGCTCGCGCCACCCGGCTCTTCGCTTCCACCGCCGTCCTCTCCTGCGCCGGACCCTGCCACAATGAAACGATCCAACTGCCGCTCCGCCTCGACAATCACAGGATGATCGCGCTCGTACCCCAGCGCCCGGAACGCCACCTGGATATAGACCATCGGCGGAAAAATCGCCCCCAGCCCATCCGTCGTCTCGGGAGTCATCCGCGCCAGCAGCCACTTCTCCGCCTCGCGGATCGCGTGCGCGCGCGAACCCCTCGGGATCAGCCCCATCCGCCGCGCATGCTTCATCGCCCGGTCGATGCTCAGAAAAATATTCGTCCACGAAGTCGGATCGTTCCCGTCCCACTCCTTCGACAGGAACGCACGCTTCCGCCGATCAATGAACAACTCCGAAATGCCGCGCGACGCCTCCAGCGCACGCACCGGCCGCAGCGCCGTACACAGCGCCAGAGGCAGGATCATCGTCCGCGTCCACGCCGCCACCTTGTCCAGGTGAAACGGGAACCACCGGGGAAGCAGCACCACCTCCGGAGGAATCACCGGGCACGCGTCCCACGACACCTGCCCGAGGCACGCCAGGTAGAACATGCTGAACGTGTTGATCCGCTCCGCTCCGCCCAGCCGCAGGATCGCCTCGCGCGCCCGCGTCATGTGCGAAGAGTCCACCCGGTCGCCCCACAACTTCAGCGCAAAGTACGCCTTCACCATCGCCGACAGATCGGGAGGCGAGCCGGGATACTGACCCCACGTCCCGTCCTCGCGCTGAAGCATCCGAAGGTACACGCACATCCGCGCGAACTCATCCGCCCGCGACGCCTCCCCCTCCTGGCCCAGGATCACCTTCATCAGGAGGTACTCGCTGTTCAGGATCGAGTCGCCCTCCAACTCGGCGCACCAGTGCCCGTCGGCGTGCTGCTTACCGAATAGAGCGCCGACCGCCGCGGCAAGGCACCCCCCCGCGCGCGCGGCCAGCCCCCCCGTGCCCCTCCGGCCGGGGAACACCCGCGCGGTATCGATGAACTCATCCGTGTTCGGTGATAATTGAGTATTCATGCGGGCAATCGGTCCCGATTCGGTCGCCAAAAACCGCAGACTAACCGAAAATGCGCGCGCAAACCAGGCGATCGGACGCGAGGTTTGGCTCCCGTCCGACATACACTTGATCCATGGAGCACACCTCGACCGCGACCGCCCTCTCCGTCGGCGTCGGCCTCTCGGCAAACGTCGATGCCGGCCTCGCCGCCGAGCAGGCCTGCGAGCAGGCCGCCGCCTTTGTCAAGCCGGGTGAGGCCGACCTGGTCCTCATCTTCGCCGCCGGCGCCCACGCCGGAGAACTCGACGACATCGCGCAGGTCATTCGCTCCACCCTCGAACCCGGCACGCTCGTCGGCGTCTCCGCCGAAGGGATCATCGCCAACGACGCCGAACTGGAACGGCAGCCCGCCGTCGCCGTCTTCGCCGCGTCGCTCCCGGGCACGAGCCTGCACCCCTTTTCATACCGCGATCTGCCGCACGTCAAGGACGACGATTCCGAGTCGCTCCGCGAGGCGGCGCGTGTCGCCGGCGCTCGGCGTGATCTCCGTGCGACGCTCTTCTTCGCCGATCCCTTCAGCGTGCCCGCCGCCGCGGCGGTCAGCGTCCTGTCGAACACGCGCTCGGTCGTCGAAGGATTGAAGCGCGCGCCGGTCATCGGCGGCATGGCCAGCGGCGCCTCAAAGCCCGGCGGAAACACGCTCGTGCTGAACGAGCAGGTGATGCGCGCCGGCGGCGTCGGCGTCGCGATCCGCGGAGACATCGCCGTCGATGCGCTCGTCAGCCAGGGGTGCCGCCCCATCGGCAAGCCGCTCGTCGTCACCGGCGCGCAGCGGAACATCATCAAGTCCCTCGGCGGAGTGAAGGCGATGGATGCCCTCCGCGAGATCATCGGCGAACTCGAGGCGGAAGACCGCGACCTGCTCACCAACGGCGTGTTCGTCGGCCGGGTGATCGATGAGTACAAGTCACGCTTCGGCCGCGGCGACTTCCTCATCCGCGGCGTGCTCGGCGTGGACAACAGTTCAGGCTCGATCGCCGTCGGCGATCTCGTGCGGACGGGGCAGACCATCCAGTTTCACCTGCGGGATGCGAAGACCGCGACCGAAGACCTTGAACTCCTGCTTGCCTCGCAGCAGTTGCAGACGCCGCCCGTCGGCGGGCTGCTCTTTACCTGCAACGGCCGGGGCGCGCGCCTCTTCGGCGACGCCAACCACGACGCGGCCCGGGTTTCGCGGACGCTCGGCACGGACCCGGAACGCCCGATGCCGCTGGCCGGTTTTTTCGCGGCGGGAGAGATCGGCCCGATCGGCGAGAGTTCGTTCCTGCACGGGCACACGGCCAGCCTCGCGCTCTTCCGAGCCAAGCGACGTATCCACGGCGAATCGTGACGGCCTTTGGACGGGTGTGACATCCAGGCCGCCCTCGGCATCGAATACGCCGGTAGACAAAGCGTCGAGTGAAGGAGTGCTTTTATGATTCGCGTGCTGACCGTTTCGATGATGATCGGCTTGTTCGTGCTGCTCAGCGCGGCGGGGTACGTCGCGCTCGGCGGCGAAGGAGATGCGCCGGTGGTGAAGGTTGATCTTGAGCCGCTCTTGAAGAATCCCACCTACGACAAGGGGCTGACGCCGACGGGCCATTCGGTTCCCTCGGTTGACGCCCGGCTGGAGTACGCGACGTTCGGTGCCGGGTGCTTCTGGGGGGTGGAGGAGACATTCCGCACGACCAAGGGGGTGGTGGCGACGGCGGTCGGCTTTGCCGGCGGCAAGACAGAGCGGCCGAGTTACAAACAGGTGTGTTACGAGGACACGGGGCACGCGGAGGTGGTGCATCTCCAGTTTGACCCCTCGCAGGTGTCGTACGAGGCGCTGCTCGAGGTGTTCTGGTCGAACCACAACCCGACGACCCTGAACCGGCAGGGGCCGGACGTCGGGACGCAGTACCGCTCGGTGATCTTCTATCACGGCGAAGCGCAGAAGGCGGCGGCGGAGCGGAGCAAGGCGGCCCAGCAGGCGGCGGGGAAGTGGTCTTCGCGGCCGATTGTGACGGTGATCGAAGCGGCGCCGACGTTTTACGCCGCGGAGGATTATCACCAGCAGTACCTGGCCAAGCGCGGTCTGGGTTCGTGCCACGTTCCTTGACCAGAGCGTGTTTCCCGATCATGCTGGATCGGATGATGCGCGTTGAACCCCTGATCCTCGAGTTGCCCGATGGTCGTGCGCGGCTGGAGCCTCTCACGCCGGAGCACGCGGCGTCATTGTTCAAGGTGTACGGCGAAGACCCGGATTTTTTCCGTTACTACACGATCGCCGCGCCGGACACGCCCGCGAAGATGTCGGCGTGGGTGGGAGCAGCGCTCGATCAGCAGGCGTCCGGCTTGGCGCTGCCCTTTGCGGTGTTCGACAAGTCGATCGGCGAGTTCTGCGGCTCGACGCGGTACATGGACATCCAGCCGGCGAACCGGATGCTGGAGATCGGTTCGACGTTCTATCGTCCTCGTTCGCGGCGGACAAGCGTGAACACGGAGTGCAAGTACCTGCTGCTCCGTCATGCGTTTGAGGTGCTCGGGTGCGTGCGCGTGCAGTTGAAGTGTGATGCGCGGAACGAGCCTTCCCGGGCGGCGATCCTGAGGATCGGCGCGTCGTTCGAGGGGATCATCCGTCAGCATCTTGCGCGACATGACGGGACGTTCCGCGACTCGGCGATGTTCAGCATCATCGAGTCGGAATGGCCGGGGGTGAAGGAGCGTCTGGAGCGGATGCTTTCGCGTTCCGGTTGATGTCGCATCTTCCGGAATCGCAGCGGTCGGCGGCGCGGAAGCGGTATCGGTTGCGTGCGAACCACCGGTAGGCGGCGTCGGCCACGACCCGGATGCCCGGCCAGCCGGTGGGCGCCCAGAGCCAGCCGAGGGGCGGGCAGACGAGGGCGTAGGCTCGCCGGAAGACTTCGAGTCCGGTGATGAGGCGCCCGTCCGGGGCGCGGGCGTGGATCCGCGCCATGGCCTCATCGAAGGTGGTGTTGTATTGAGCGGGGTTGAAATCGGGGGCGGCGATGTCGATGAGCGCGATCCGCCCGCGGCCCCGGTCGAGCCGGAGCAGGAAATCGCCCTCCCTCCGGCAGAGGGGGCACTGGCCGTCGATCAGTATCTGAAGAGGAGCGGTGGACATTCGAAGTTGAGTTCGGCGGGGCGGCCGGTCGGATTCATTGATTGGACCGGCGGCGTGGAGTTCGGGATGATCTTGAGGGTATGCCTCGGTTGATCCTGATTCCCGGCTTGGGGACGAATCGGCTTCTGTTCGAGCCTCAGCGACATTTCTTTGACCAGGAGTTGTTCCTGCCCGACTGGATCGCGCCGATGCAGACGCGGGTGGAAGGCAAGCGTGCGGTGCCGGAAACGCTGCGCGATTATTCACGCCGGTTGTCCGAACGGTGGAAGGAGACGGTTCTCGCTCGGGCGGATATCCGGAGCGGGTTCTGGCTCGGGGGGGTGTCGTTCGGCGGGATGATCGCGCTGGAAGCGGCGGTGTATCTCGCGGAAGAGGGCTTGCCGCCTCGGGGGGTGTTCCTGATCGCCTCGGCACGGACGAGCGATTCGATCCCGGTGGGCTTGAGGCTTGGGTTTCGGTTCGGAAGGCTGATCGGCGAGAAGGGTCTGAGACGATTGCGGCCGTGGATGGTGGAACGAGTTTCGAGGCGTGAGGGTCTGAGCGAGTTGGATGCGCGGCTTTTTCGGAGGATGGCGGAAGGGGTGGAGCCGGCGCTTGTCCTGTGGGGCATGGGGGCGATGGACGGATGGACGTTTGCCGAGGCGAGTTGGAAATCGCTCGCCTCGCGCGGAGTGCGGCTGCACCAGATTCACGGTGATCGAGACTGGGCCTTCCCCGTTCGGCGGGGTCACGCGGACCGGGTTGTTCCGAACGGACGGCATCTCATCAACATGACCCATGCGGAGGTCGTGAACGAGTACATCGAGGCGTGCATGAGGCGCGACGCGGCGGCGGAGCCGTGAGAGGGGCGAGCCGGTGCATCCGTGCCGGCGCCGAGGCCGAAGTGAATGCATGGTGTACGAACTGGTGATGGAGCAGCGGTTGCCGGCGCCGATTGATCGTGTCTTTGCGTTCTTCGAGCGGCCGGAGAATCTTGAGGCGATCACGCCCGGCTTCTTGCGCTTTCACATCACGACTCGCGGTCCGATCGTGATGGAGGCGGGCGCCACGATCGAGTATCGGATGCGGCTGCATGGAGTTCCGATTCGATGGCGGACGCGGATCGCGGAGTACGATCCGCCGCGGCGCTTCGTTGACGTACAGACGCATGGGCCTTACCGAATGTGGGAGCATGAGCACACGTTCGAGCCTGTTTCCGGCGGGGAGACGCTGATGCGCGACCGAGTGCGGTACGAGTTGCCGCGCGGGCCGGGACGGGCGTTGGTCCACCGATGGCTTGTCCGGCCCGACCTGGAGCGCATTTTCGAGTATCGTCGGCGGGAGATTGACCGCCTGATCCGCGGGTGAGTTTTCTGTAATCTTGTCGGTGTTTTTGGGGGATCGCGGATGAACCGGTCTGTGCCGGAAGGAGTCGCTTGGTCATGCGGATTCTTGAGTTGATGCTCGGTTCGGCGGGCGGCGGGAAACTGATGGAGGGGACGCTGCGCGGGCTGGGGGTGGAGACGTACTGGCAAAAGATCTCCCCCCTTGTGACGGAGTATGGATTCCGCGTTGTCGGGGCGTTGCTCTTCCTGATCCTCGCGTTGTATCTCGCGGGCGTGGCGTCACGCGGCGCTCGCCGCGCGCTGGAGCGTGCGCATGTCGAGATGACGCTGGCGCTCTTTTTGTCGCGCGTGGTGCGCGGGCTGGTGCTGATCCTCGCGGTTCTGACGTGCATGTCGATCGTTGGGATCCCGGTGACGAGTTTCGCGGCGATGCTGGGTGCGGGCGGCCTGGCGGTGGGGCTGGCGCTGCAGGGTTCGCTGTCGAATATCGCGGCCGGAGCGGCGCTGTCGATCACACGGCCGTTCCGTGTCGGCGACCTGGTGGTGGTGGCGTCGCAGAGGGGGATCGTGGATGAGATCGGGCTTTTCACGACGATCATGCACACGGTGGACAACCGACGGCTGATCATCCCGAACGGGCAGATTTTCGGGACGATCATCGAGAACGTGACGCATCATCCGATGCGGCGTGTGCAGGTTCCCGTGGGCGTGGCGTACAGCGCGGACATTGATCGAACTCGCGAGGTGCTGCTGGGCGCGGTGGCGACGGTTTCGTCTCGCGTGCTGGACCCGGAGCCCCTGATCGTGCTGGCGGGCTTTGGGGACTCGTCGGTGCTGTGGGAAGTGAACGTGTGGGCGAAGAACGAGGATTTTCTCGCGGTGCGCGAGGGGACGACGCGGGCGATCAAGAACGCGCTGGACGCGGCGGGGATCGAGATCCCGTTCCCGCAGCGCGTGGTGTATGTCAAGCAGGCGTCGGCGGGGGCCTCGTCGTGAGGCCTCGCCTATTGATGGTGGTGGTTTTCGCCGCGGTTGGCGCTGGAGGGTGCGCGTCGCGGCCGCGGGACGGGGGCGGCGTGATCGGGAACCTCGAGACGCTGTCGGCGTGGATGGAAGGGTCATTCTCGAGCGCGGCGCAGGCGGCGGACGACCCGGAGCATTTTCGGGACATCCGGCTGCACATGGCGGTTGTCTGGAAGAAGAGGAAGGACGGGCCTTGGCTGTACGTTGAGCAGGCGGCGGCGGCGACGCCGGACAAGCCGTATCGCCAGCGGATGTACCGGTTGTCGAAGGGTTCGATGAAGGGGACGATTGAATCCGCGGTGTTCGAGTTGCCGGGCGACCCGCTGGTGTTTGCCGGGGCGTGGAAGTCGCCTGAGTTGCTCGATGGCGTGAGACCGGAGGACCTGACGGAGCGTCGCGGTTGCGCGATCGTGCTTCGATTTGAGGAGGGGGCGTTCCGCGGCTCGACGGAGGGGACGGAGTGTGTGAGTACGCTTCGTGGCGCGGCGTATGTGACGAGCGAGGTGGTGATCGAAGAATCGAGGCTGATGTCGTGGGATCGGGGCTTTGACGCGGACGGGATGCAGAAATGGGGCGCGGAGACGGGTGGGTATGTGTTTGTGAAGGAGTAGTGGCGGGCGCGGGGGCGGTGTGTCATGAGTCGATGAGACTTTTGACGACTTCGAAGGCGATGAGGAGGATGATGATCCACTCGAGGATCTCCATGCGTTGCGTGGCCTGTCGGTCGCTCATTTTTTCGTAGATGGAGTCGAGGGTTTCGAGTTTTCGGAGGATGGCGGCGTCCCAGGCGGGGAGGTGGAGTCGCTGTGCGGCGAGGCGGTAGACGCGAGCGAGGTACTGATCGCCGAGGAGTTTGAGCGCGTTGTTGACGCCTTCGAAGAGGAGGGCGCTGTCCATCTGCATCTTGGCGATGCGCTGCTGGTCCGAGGCGGCGTGGCGCGTGAGGACGCGGGCGAGTCCCGGCGGGTGCTGGGTGAGGCGGTAGGCCTCGTCGAGCGCGTGGTCGAGTTGCTCATCGAGGTGCCGCATCTCGAGGAGTTCGACGTTTGCAAACTCGAGGACGGCGAGGAGGTCGGCCGGGTCTGCCTGGATGACGAGCGCGCCGTTCCAATCTATGAGCGTGAGGTCGTTCGGCGAATACGAGATGCGGGAGGCGAGTGCATCGGACTCTTCCTGCGTCGAGATCGCCTTCGGCTCGGCGCGGAGGAGGCGCGCGATGAGGGACTGGTGCTGCTGGAGGAACGAGTCCGGTGAGGTCGAGAGCGAGTCCGGGTGGATGACGACGACGACATAATCCTCGACGGCCGGGGCGATGCGCGGGTTCGTGATCGCGTCGCCGAGGGATCGGAGGAGGTCCTGGGCGCGCCGGTGCGCGTCGGCTTTCAGCGCGGCGTGGTCGTAGAGTTCGACGCTGAGATCGAGGAGCGATACAAGGGGCGCGTTGAACGGGATGCGGTAGGAGAGGCACGCGGCTCCGAAATCGAAGAGGGTGGCGTCGGAGTCCGGTGAGATCGGGAATCCCGCGATGGATTCGATGGGTTCGGAATGCGGGTCGGCGTGCTCGCTGGCGCGGACGGGCTGCGGATGGAACTCGACGTACTTGGGGGTCGGGCGATCTTCGAGGAGGACTCGAACGGGCGAGGCGGGTTCCGGTGACGAGAGTCGGGCGCGCGCCCGATCGAGGTCGATGGCGAATCCGAGGTCAAAGGCGAAGAGGACGTGGCAGTCGCCTCGGAGGGTTGTGGCGTTCGGATCGGGCATCGGCGGGATGGGTGATTAGCCCCTGCGGGGCGGCGGATGTCAAATCGGGAAGTGGCGCGGGACGGGCGATGCCTGACTCCGCCTCGGTTTGATTGGCTACGCTGTGAGCATGGCTTCAGGCGGCGGCAACAAGAAGGGCAAGGGGAAGAAGGCGGATGCGCCCGAGATCCTCAATCGTCGCGCTCACCACGACTATCACATCGGGGAGACGCTGGAAGTCGGGATCAAGCTCGTGGGAACAGAGGTGCGGTCGGTGCGGGCGGGTCGCTGCTCGCTGGCGGAGGGGTACGTTCGCGCGGAGGCCGATCCGCCGCGGCTGCTGCTGTATTCGGTGCATATCGACGAATACGCTCCGGCGGGGCCGGTGCAGGCGGGGAGGCAGCACGCGTTCAAGCGGCCGCGGGTCCTGCTGGCGCACGCGCGGGAGATCCGGCGGTTGGCGGCGGCGGCGGACGTGAAGGGGGTGACGCTTGTGCCGCTGAAGGTGTACTTCAACGATCGGGGGCGTGCGAAGATGCTGATCGGTGTCGGTCGCGGCAAGGCGGTGTACGACAAGCGTGAAGCGATCAAGAAGCGGGAGACCGAGCGTGATATCCGGCGGGAGATGTCGAAGCGTGCGTGAGCGGACGTGCCTCGGGGGTGTTTTTTCGTGTTGACGGGACCGCTGACGTTTTTCACACTGACCCACCGCCGTGCCCATACTCACTCTTGCCCATTCCGCTGATCCCGATGACGTGTTCATG
>JAEUIV010000182.1 GCA_016795005.1 Phycisphaerae bacterium | reverse complement strand
GGACATCTTCCGCGTGCGCATCACCTGCTTCACGCTGGCATCCGGCGAGTTCGCGGGGTCGGACACCGTCGTCATCGGCGAGATCGAAGGGGGCGCCCTGCGCCTCGTCGGGATCACGCAGACGGGCATGTCGGCCTTCCTGGCCGCGGTGCACCAGATCATCACCGCGTCAGGGACAGAGCAACTCTGCCGGCCGTGCTACCCGCTGCCGGTTGCGTGCGCGGACATGAATGGGGACGGAAGAGAGGATTGCGCTGACAAGGCAATACTCGAAATCCTCGGGCCGAGACAAGTCACTCCATTCTGTCCCGGCGACAGCAATGGAGACGGATGCGCCGGCTCAGAGGAAGACAAGGTGGTCTGCAACCCCGAGAACCCAGAAATGGTACGGCCTTGCTTCGCAACATGCCGTGGCGACGTGAACCGCGACGGCTATGTCGACAGCGCCGACTACAACTTGGTGGCTGAGATCCTCGGTGAAGAGGAGTGGGTCGTTTGCCCGTGTCAGACGTGTACCGATGCGCGTGAATCCTGCCCGTGGGATACCGATTATGACGGTGACGTTGATCTCGTTGATCTCGCCAATGCGAACGTCGATTATGAATGCTCGGCGAGCGCTGCCGGGTGCGGGCCGAATAATCCGGCGTGCCAATAGGGTCGTGGCGCGAGGTGCTCTCGTTCCTTGCCTACCGTCGCCGCGCCTCGCGTTGGCGCCTTGAAACATGGCCCGCGGCAAGCGCGAGGAGAGATGCCACTCCCGGACTCACCGGAGTCGGAATCGGAAACTGGGTCTGAAGCGTGATGGTGCCGCTGACCCAGAGACCATCTGCGGCGCCTGGCGCCTCGTCAAATCTTTCAAAGAACTCAAGTCGAATCAGACCGTCCGACAGCGCGGTGACCGTCGGCAAGTCCGGTGAGAGGTCAGACACTGGACGCGAATAATGAAATGTCCCCCCGGGAAAGGTATCCAATACCCCGGGCGAAAAACCGAATGCCGGGCCGGGCAACCCGGCAGAGTTTGTTACACTCACTACCAGATCGGACAACGATGAAGTTGGCACTACAGTCTGAAGCCACACGTCAAATCCTCCGCCGTTCACGACGTTGAACGGTCCGACCCACACATACATCACGATGTTATTCGGTGAACGCGACCGGTCCATGCTCGGGATGCCGGTGACATCGATCGTCACCAGCCCCTGCCCGGTGCGTTCATCGATTGTCGGCGACGTAATGACCTGCGTGGACGAGATCCAATCCGCTCTTGCGTGGGCGTCGCACGAGATCCCCGCGATGAGAGACAGCAGCAGGTGAACCATGATCTTGTTTCGTCTCACGTCGCCCTCCCGGCCGCCTCCAAGATCGAATCCGATCAAGTGTACGCCAGAACCGCGTGGTGGCAGCGCGAGTTCGCGTTGTTCGTGCGATGGGTTGAGTGTGGCACCGATCGCGGCAAAATCAATCGCCGCACCCCCATTCATGGTGCCAGAAACGCCCTTTCCCCCAATTCCGTAGCATGCCCCCACCCATGCCCGCGGAAAAGAACACTCTCCTCCGGATCGTCGTCCCCGTCGTCATCGGCCTGCTCGGCTTCGGCATCGTCTACGCCGGCTACCGCAACAGCGCGCGCCAGGCCGCCCCGCCGCAACGGCCCGCCGTCCAGACCCCCGCCGTGGCCTCCTCCGAGCAGCCGAAGCCCGCCGAACCCCAAGCAACGACGGCGACGAACGCCGAGAAGCCCGCGATCGACACCCCAGCGCTCACCGTTCCGCCGGCGGACGCTTCGTCGCCGCCGATGCTGCGCGCCAGAGTCCAGCCCGTCCCCGCTGCCGCCCCCGCCACCATCGGCGGCCTCGTCAAGGACGGCCCCGACCGCGCCCAGATCTCCTTCACCCTCCTCGGCGCGGGAGTCGAAAAAATCACCATGGCCGACTTCTTCGAGACCACCTCGAAGCAGTCCCCGCACTACGACGTGCAGCAACGCATGCAGGTGCCCGGCCCCGGCGGCGTCATGGAGAGCCTCACCTCCCTCGCCGCACGCGCCGTCCTCATCGACGGCCAACTCGTCGATCTCTTCGGCTCCGACGCCGCACCCCTCTGGCGCGAGTCCGCCCCCGGCGCCTTCGAAGCAGAGATCATCGACGAGAACGAACTCCCCGTCCTCCGCCTGACACGCCGATTCACCCTCCGCCCGGGATCGTTCATCATCGACGTCGAACAGCGCGCCGAGAACCTCTCGGGAAAAACGACACGGATCGAATGGGTCCAGTACGGCCCCATCGAACTCCACGAAGACATCGGCGGCTACGGCCTCGACATGCGCCGCGTCCGCATCGGACACCTCCTCAATCAGCAGCGCGACCCCTCGCGCCAGATCGTCGTCCCCGATACACGCCTGCAGGGACGCACCGCCGTCGTCGACCGGGTCCTCACCCACCGCGACGGGGAGGTCTGGCCACGACCCGCCGATTTCCCCGGCGCGGGAGAACTCGTCTGGCTCGCGCAGACCAGCCGCTACTTCGCGTTCGCGATCATGCCACGCCTCGATCCGCAGGACGCCGCCGCCAACCTCGCCTCGCCGCAGAATCATCCCATCGCCAAGCCCTTCGTCCTCGCCGACGAGGTGTACGCCCTCGTCCGCGGCCAGGGCGACTCCGCCAGCCTCCGCCTGCTGCTCCAGTTGACCAGCCGGCCCCTCACGCTCGAAAGCGTCGGCCCCGCCTCCGCCGCCGACCTCTCCTTCTCCGCCTACGCCGGCCCCCTCGGCCGACGCCAACTCGCCCCCGCCGCCGACCCGGTCTTCGGAGCGCTCGCCCTCAGCGACATCGTCATCTACAACATCGGCGGCATGTGCGCCTGGTGCACGTTCCAGCCGCTCGCCCGCGGCATGCTCGCCTTCCTCACCTTCCTCCACGACTACGTCGTCTTCGACTGGGCCGTCGCCATCATGATCCTGGTCGTCTGCGTCCGCTCCGTCCTGCACCCGCTCACGCGCAAGAGCCAGATCAGCATGGCCCGCTTCTCGAAGCAGATGCAGTCGCTCGCCCCCAAGCAGCAGAAAATCAAGGAGCGATTCAAGGACGACCCCAAGCGCATGCAGGAAGAAATGATGCGCCTCATGAAAGAGGAAAAGGTCAACTACGCCGGAGCCCTCGGCTGCCTCCCCATGTTCCTCCAGACACCCATCTGGATCGCCCTCTACGCCATGCTCTACTTCTCCTTCGACCTCCGCCACACGCCGGGGTTCTATGGCGTCTTCCAGATGATCGGAGGCTGGACCTTCCTCGGCGACCTCTCCGGCGCCGATCACTTCATCGACTTCGGCCGCACCATCGTCACCCTCCCACTCTTCGGCGCGGTCAAGGGGATCAACATCCTCCCGCTGATCCTGGGCGTCGTCTTCTTCGTTCAGCAGAAGTACCTGACGCCGCCGCCGACCAGCGCCATGAGCCCGGAGCAGGAGATGCAGATGAAGATGATGAAGTTCATGACCGTCGTCATGTTCCCGCTGCTCATGTACAACGCCCCCAGCGGACTGGCGATCTACTTCATCACCAACTCGACCCTCGGCATCCTCGAAAGCCGCTGGATCCGCGCCCACATCAACGAGCTCGACAAGCAACCGCCCAAGGGTGACGACCCCCTCGGCCGGCGCAAGGTCAAAAACCTCGCCCCGAAGCCATGACGCCGCCCGCCGCGCCTCGGCGAATGTTTACGCCTTCGCTTCGGGCTTGGCCTCGACAGGCTTGCCGTTCTTCTCCTTCGCGGACGTGCCCTCGCGGCCGTATTCGTGCGTCACCTGGAAGTTCCGCTTGAAATACCCGCCCGCGCTCGGCTTCACCGCGTTGACGATCACGCCCAGGAACTCCGCCCCGGTTTCGCCCAGTTGATTCCTGAGCCGCGCGACCAACCCTCGCTTCTCGCACAACGCACGCACCACCAGCACCACCGCGTCGCAGTGCGTCGCGATCGCCACCGCGTCGCCCGCGACAACGCCGGGAGTGGAATCCACCAGCACCAGGTCGTACCGCTGCTTCAGGTCGCGGAAGATCCCCGCGATCACCGGCCCGGTGAACCGCTCGAACACCGGCACGTCACGCTTGCCGCAGGGCAACATCGAGACATTCGCCACCGACGTCGCCCGCACCGCCTGGTCGATCGTCGCGTTGCCCAGGAGCAGGTCCGTCAGCCCCGGAGCGTCGCTCATCCCGAAGATCGAGTGCATCGAGGGTCGGCGCAGGTTCGCGTCCACGATCAGCACACGCAGGTCCGTCGCCGCGGCGTTCACCGCAAGGTTGGAAACCAGCGATGACGAGCCGGAGCCGGGAAGACCGCCCACCACCATGACCGTCCGCATCCCGCGCGAGTTCAACTCCTTCATCAGGTTGGCACGGATCTGCCGGACACTCTCCGCGATCAGGCCGGTCGGCCGGTCCCGCGCGACCAGTTCGGCCCGGTCCGGCGCCGTGGGATCCATCGACAACTCGGGGATCAGGCCCAGCACGCGCGTCCGCGGGATCAGCGCCACGTCGTGAGGCCCGCGGATCCGCTGCTCGCGGATCTCCTTCAGCGCGATCAGCCCCGCGGCCAGACCCGTGCACAGGAACGCCCCCAGGATCGTCGTCGGGATGATCTTCGGGAACGCCAGCGAGTCCGGGATCTGCGCGTTCGAAAGCACCCGCACCCGCGAGCCGCGAGACTGAAGCAGCCTCATCTCGGCCACGTTCTTCTCCATCTCGGACTTCTTCTGGACCTTCTCCGTCCGCTCGATCGCCCAGTCGTCGTACTGCTTCAGCGCCTGCGTCGTGCTCTCCAGCCGGAGCGTGGCGATCTGGAGACGGTCCTCCAGTTCCGACATGCTCGCCTCCTGGTTCTTCAGGCTGTTCGCCAGGTTGTCCACCACCGTGGTGAACGTCTCGGCCATCTGCTGGTTCACCAGGTTGTCGCGCTCGGTCTGCTCGGCGCTCAAGCGCCGCTTGATCAACTGCACCTCGCGGTGGTTCTCCCCGAACGATTCCCGCGTGGAACGCAGCGCCGCCTTCAGCGACGCGATCGTCGCGTCGCGCTCCATGACGATCGGCTTCCGCTCGACCTCCTCGCGGATCGCCTCGGGAAAGATCGGCCCCCCGGGGTTGTTCAGCATCTCCTCGTACGACTTGTGCTGCTGCTTGGTCGTCTGGTAAGTCTCACGCATCCGGACCAGCGCGGGCTGGAGATTGCCCAGTTCCGTGTAGTGAACCGTGCTCTCCTGGCGCAGCGAGGTCATCTTTTCCTTCGCCATCAACGCCTCGATCCGGGCGTCGATCTGCTCGATGTCCTTGCCCAGGTCGCGTGCAACGTTCTCGAACTGCTGGATCAGGTCGCGCATGTCCTTGCCGGATCGGGAACCCGTGTCGTCGAGGAACACGTTCGAGATCGCCGTCGCGATGTTCGGCGCATCGTCCTTGTGGTGCGTGCCGACCACCAGCTGCATGATGTTCGTGTCGGGGATCGCGCGCGTGCTCACGATCTTGCGCAGTTTCTTCAGCGCCGCCACCGCGTCGATGTTCCCGCTCGCGTCCGTGAACTGACGCGCCCACACCGTCTCGCGGACCGCCTTCTCCTCGATCGCTTTCGAGAGGATGGTGTCCGACCGCGCCACCCGCGCCATTGTGTTCATGTACGCTTCCATGTCCTCGCGGCTGCCCGCGCGACCCGAGATCGGGTCGGTCGAGTTTTCCGCCACCGACCGGACTTCGTACGTCACATCGGATTCCCAGATCGGGTAGACCTCCTTCAGCGCGTAGAACGATCCGAGACCGAAGATCACCCCCAAGACCCCCGAAGCGATCAGCCACGGGTAGTACTGCTGGAGCAGCTTCATCGGGTCGATCACCGCCAGCGTCGCGGCGGCCGGGGTCGCCCCCCCGGACGAGGCCTTCCGCACGGGAGTCGCGGCCGGGACAGGCTGGATGGTCGAGGCGGTGGTCATCGTGGTCACTCCAAAGCGTCGCGGCGTCAGGACAGGCACGCCCGCGCCGCAAATAAACGGCACTGCTTCGCGGCCGATCCGAAACCTCGCGGATCGACCCCCTCTTCTCCGGGTCGAAGGGCCTGTGCACCCTTCGAACTGCATTGTCACCGGCCGGCTCTATACGGTCCAGTTGGGCCGGGCGTTCAACCCAAAAACCGCGCGCAACCATACCAGACAAAGACCGATCGGCGTTCCGCCCAATCACCAGTCATCTTCGGCCTATTCGACGCCCTTCCGAAGTTCCTCATGCAGAGCCTTGTACTCAGGGATCTGGGAGGCCGTGTTATTCGGATCGGGGTCCGCCGCAAACTCATCCGCCTTGCGGAGCGAACGCCGCGCTTCAACCTTGTCACCGGCCGCAAGTTGCGCCATGCCGAGATGCACCGCCGCGATGAACCCGTCGTACTTCGACGTGGACATCTGCATCGACTTCGAAAGCACCTCGACCGCCTTCGTGTGGTTCTTGGTCTTGTGATACGCCCACCCGAGGGTGTCGAGCACCGTGGGAGTGTTGGGCATGAGTTCCGCCGCCTTCTCAGCGTACGGAAGCCCTTCCTGCGGCTTGTTCAACTGCGTCACCATCGTGTACGCCAGGTTGTTCAACAACTCCATGTACACCGGGTTCACCAGGTGACGGGGGTCCTGCTCCAGGATCTTGATCGCCTGCAGCGCCGCGTCGGCGGATTCCTCGAAACGATTGCTCGTGTAGTACGTCCCGCTGAGCGTGCGCAGCACCTCCACCTGGCTCACCGGGTCCGAACACCGCGCCAGCAGCGACTTGGCCTTCTCGATGATCTTCTGAGGCTCTTCGGTCCCGCGCGCGGAACCGATCACCATGTTCTCGAGCACCGGGTTGATCGGCCCGCTCTTCATCTTGTTCTTCAGCCAGTCGAGCGCCGACTGCCCAGTCCCCTTCACCGCGATCAGGTACGAGAAGAACAACTGCCCGCCCTGCCCGTCGTTCTCGATGATCGCCAGGCCTTCGTTCAGATGCTTCTCCGACAGGTCGTTCTGCCCCGTGTACGCGCGGGCCCGCGCCTTCAGCATCGTGTCGAACAGGTTCTTGGGATTCGCGATCTTCTCGAACTCGACCATCAACTGCTGGATGCGCTGCCTCGTCGGCTTCTGGTTCGGCCGAAGATACGCGTCAAGCAACTCCGGCGCCACCTCCGGCAGGGGGTCCTTCTCCCAGTACTTCTCCAGCAACTCCGACGCCTCGCGGTACCGGCCGATGCTGGGCTGCGCGAGGATCCGCGCCCCGAGCCGGAGCCACCGGCGCTCCTCGGGACGTTCGTTCGCCGCACGCACCAGTTCCGTCTGCATTTCCTGGAGTTTCCGCTCGTTGCCGGGCTTCATCCCCTCTCGCGCCAGGTCCTTGATGAGCATCAGCCGAAGGTCGTCCACGTCGGGGTTCGAAGCGATCGCGGACCGCAGCACCGCCACCGCTTCGTCATTGCGACCCACCTCGCGCAGGAGCGTGTAACGCCGCGTCCACGCCGTCACCAGCCCGGGCCGGAGCTTCGTCACCTGCTCCAGGTCCTGCAGGATGTCCGAGAGCATCGTCTTGCGGACATCCGGGTCTTCCACGCTCATGTTGAACAGCGCGCGCTGGAAGAACGCATTCGGATTGCTCGGGTACAGCGTCACCGCGCGGTCATAGAACACCTTCGCCCCGCGGCGGTCGCCCTCCTCCGACGCGATCGCGCCGTACAGGAGCAGCACCTGCATGTCCTCCGGCTCCACCTTCGCCGCCGCCGCCACCAGCTCCTTCGCGCGCTTGAAGTCGTGCAGACGCAGGTAGGTCTCCGCCATCCGCTTCCCGAGCAGCATCGCGTCGGCCGGGTTGTCCTTCGCCGCCGCGTACACCGCCTCGTAACTCACGAGCGCCTGCTTCAGCAACTCGTTCGCCTCGGCCTTGGTCTTCTCCGCAAGCTCCGGCTCCTCGGCGTCCTCCATCTTCGCCGCGTCCTGAGACTTCGCCGTCGCCGCCTCAAACATCAGGTCGCCCAGCGCCCGGTCGGCCTCCATCACCTTCGAGTCCTGCGTCTCCTTCGCCTTCCGCATCGCCGCCGAAGCCTCGTCCGGCCGACCGTTGCGACGCAGGAAGTCCGCCATCGCCAGGTACGCCATCGTCTTCTGCCGCGGCGCGATGTCGTCGGTAATCACTGAGCGGATCGCCTGCACGCCCCCGTCGATGTCCCCGCGCTTCGCCAGCATACTCGCGCGGAGGTTCGCCAGACCCAGCCGGTTCACGTCCTCCCGCTTGTCCAGGTCGGTCAGCAGACGCTCGGCGTCCGCCCACCGCTCGTCCTCAACGTACAGGTTCGCCAGCGCATACGTGTTGGCCGTGCTCGCGGGCTCGAGCTTGTACATCGCCTCCCGCGCCTCGAGCGCCTTCGACCGATCGCCGTACCGCCCCTCCAGGTCCATCCACACCAGCAGCAGTTCACGGTTCGCCGGGAAGAACTTCAGGATGCCCGTGTCGGGAGAGACCGCCGCCAGCGCGTCCTTCCCGCGATTCAACTGCAGGAGCAGGTTGATGTAATCGCGCGAAACCACCACGTCGTCCGGCTTGCCTTCGAGCGCCCGCTTGTACGCATCCGCCGCGTCCGCCGTCCGACCCACGCGCAGATACGCCTGCGCCTGGAGCTTGCGGATCGTCGGGTTCAGGGGCACGCGCTTCACCGCGTCCTCAAACGTCCGCACCGCCGCCTGGAGCTTCTCCGGGTTGCCCTCGCCCTCGATCAGTTGCAGACGACCCTGGTACAGCAGCCCGCCCAGCTGATCGAGGTCCAGACGCGCCGCCGTCTTGGTCAGCGCCAGCGCCTTCCCGAAATCGCGACGCCCCAGCGCGTCCACGAACGCCATGTCGATCACCCCCGGGTCCTCCGGGCCGGCCTTCTCCGCCTCCGCGAGCGCCGCCGCCGCCTCTTCCTTCCGTCCCGCCTGGATGAACACCTTGTAACGCTCGATCGCCTTGATCGCCGGCGAATAGTCGGACGAGTCGATGAAGGACAGCGCCGCCTCCGTCGGGTCCTCGATCTTCAACTGCGAAAGCGTCCGCTTCAGCATGTTGTCGTCGGGATATTTCGCGAGCGCCGCCTCGACCCGCGCGATCGCCTCCGCCTTCAGACCCTCACGCAGGTCGAGCGCCACCAGGTCGTTGAACACCCGCCGGTCGTCCGGGAACTGCGCCTGCAACTGGTTCAGTTTCTCGCGCGTGCGGACCGTATCGCCGACCTCGTCTCGCAGCTTCCGCGCCTCGATCAGCCCCTTCACCACGGGGTCGCTCATCCCCTCTTCGGTCGCCGCGCCCGTCGCCGTCAGGATGGTCTTCAGCCGATCCTTGTACGCCTGGTTCTCCGGCTCAAGCCTGGTCGCCGCGAACAGTTCGAGCTGCGCATCCTCGATCTGCCCCAGCCGGAGGTACACCTCCGCCAACTGCGCGTGCGTCCACGCCATCGACGGCGCGACATCGAGCATGTCGTTCAGCACGCGACGCGCCTCCCCGAAGTTCTGCTGCTGCTGCAGGGCCTGCGCCAGGATCTGGAGAACCTGGATCGACGACCCCGCGCTCTGGTTCAGCGCCTTCAACTCGGAGATCTTCGCCACCGTCTCGTCATACCGACGCTCCGCGAACGCGATCTTCGCGTCGCGCAGGAGCAACTGCTCCTTCCCCTTCATCCCCGCGTCCTTCGCCAGCTGATCCCGGAAACGCTTGGCGCGGTTCAACGCCTCGGCCCGGGACGCATCATCCCGCCCGTCGTTCCACTGGAACAGCGCGCTGTCGATCTGCAGCGCCATCGCCGTCATCCGCTGCCCCGACAGCAACAGCCCGTTCAGGCTCACCGGCAGGTCGGGCAGGTCCACCACCCGCTGAAGCTGAGCGATCGATTCCTCGTACTTCTGCGACTCCTGGAGCAGCATCCCCTTGTCGATCATCAACTGCGCATCGGTCGGATGAACCTGCAGCGCCCGGTCGATCAGCGACTCCAGCGGCGCCAGCGCTTCCTGCCCAACCACACGCAGCAGCGTGTTGAACACCCGGTCAACATGATCGACCGTCAACTGATCGGCCGGGACCGACAGCGTGATGTCCGCCACACGCAACGCTTCCCCCCTCATCTCCGACACGATCTTCAACTGCTCCGCCGTCGTCGCGACGGAGCGGAGACGCTCGCCCTGACGCGCCGCGAACACCGCCAGCGCCACCTCCGGCTGAGAACCCATGTCCTTCTCGAGCGCATTGATGATCTCACGCGCCTTCGCCCGCGGCTCGGCCTCCAGTTCCGGCTGCCGATCAGCGCGGTAACGATCCGCTTCGTTCGAGTGCCAACGCGCCAGGTACACACGCCCCAGGTAATCCGTCGGATCACCCGCGACCACCTCCTCCAGGTCCTGGAGCGCCTGCTTCTTCTCTTCCTCATCGGTCTTGATCATCGCCATCCGATCGACCACCGCCGCCGCGCGATACCGCTTCAGCCGAAGCGTCCCGGGCGCGGAGGGATCAAGATCGCGCAGACGATCGCTCGCCTCCTTCGCCACGTGCTCCAGGCCGTCACGGGTCAGACCGCTCGAACGCACCAGCGTGTCGATCTCCCGGATGTACGCCAACTGCGCCTCGGGATCGCGCGACTTCAGCAACGCGACCTTCCGCAGGATGCCCCGATAGAACTGGTACTGCGCTTCGTACCGCGCGCGGTTGTTCGGCGTCGTCTTGACCAGCGTGTCACGCCACTTCTCAAGCCATTCGAGATTCGTCCCGTCCTTGCCGACCGCGCGCTCGTAGTACTTCGCCGCCTCGTCGAAGTTCCCCGAGGCCACCAGCGCGTCACCCTTGGCCACCCAGCCCGCCGGACGCTTCTGCAGCGCCGTATACGCCAGCGCGCCCGCCGCGCACGCCACCACCAGCAGACCCACCGACAACATCACCACGAACTTCGTATTCACACGACCGGCCATGAGTTCATTCCTTCGTTAGAGTCCGCCGGCGCGGCCGCCGCCGCGCGCTCCGTCCGATTTCCGATCCACACCGAGTCACACCCCCGCCTTCGCCTTCGCTCCGCGGGGGTTGTCCTTGGGCCAGCGCCCCTCCTCAACATCCGTCCAGTCCGGGACACACTGCATCAGGTCCGGGAACACCTCATCAAGAAACTTCGCCGCCAGGACGCCCAGCTCCTCCGCGGAAGCCACGCTCCCGCTCATGAACTGGACCTTCGCGTAGTACGCATAATCATCCTTCAGCTTGAACGCCAGCAGCCGAACATCGTTCGCGCTCGCCACCACGCCGCCGTTGGCGATGAAGAAATACCCGGCCCACAACGTCTGACGGCCATCGGAGTCCTTGAAGGGCGTCACCATCATCTCAAGCCCTTCGACGCCGCGCGGCAGCCGAACCCGGAAGGGAACCCGATTGTTGCGACCCGTCAACAGCCGGGGCTGCCCCTCCGCCGGCCGATCGTCCGGGTCGAGCGCCAGCCGGGAAGTGTCCAGCGGCACATGCACCACGCGCGAGGCCCCGGCGTATTCAAGCCCCCCGCCGATCATGCAGCGCTCGGGAACGTGGGGCACCGTGTCGATCATCCCCGTGTAGTACGCCGCGTGAACCTGCAACACCTCAGGAGGATCAACCGGACGACCCGTCTCGTCCACGCGCCGGTACCACCGCGTCACGTAGTTCTGCGTTCCCAGCTCTTCCATCCCCTCGGCGCTCATCACCTCGTCACGCATGGTCTCCCAGCCGGGCGGGTCCTTCGGGATCGACTGGAACTTCAGCCCGCTCGGCGCCTCGATCGGCAACTTGCGGAGCTGCAGACGCAACTGCCCGAGGATCGTCTCAAGCCCAGCCGCGGAGGTCGCCAAAACGAGCAACGCGACAACCGCCGCCGCTCGCGCCGACCCGCGGGAACGCTCACGAGAAGTCAGGCGCCGCCTCATGACGCAACCGCCTTCTTCCGGGGCTTCGGTTTCACCGCGACCGGCGCCGCCGAACGCTCGGGGTCCAGCCGCTGGAGCAGCCACACGCACCCCATGAAGATGAAAAACGCCGGCACGAGCAGCAGCGTGCCGATCAGCGTGTGCGCGCCGCCCGAAGCCAGGTTCGTGTTGAACAGCGTCGCCGCCCCGAGCACCGCCACGCGGGCCACATTCATCGACACCGCAACGGGAACCGCCAGCAGGATCACCGCGATCCGCTGCCACCACTGTCGGCAGGAAAGAAACGCAACCGCCGCCGCCAGCGCGATGAACGCCACCACCATCCGCATCCCGGAACACGCGTCCGCGACATTCAAGGGCGTCATCACCCCGTTGTGATACACCTCAAGGTTGTTCCCCTTGAGATCCGTGTCAATCCCCACAAGATTGAGCAAAGCCCACGCCCCCTGCGACGCCGCGAGCTTCAGCCCCCACGTCACCTTGAGCATGATCATCTCGGAAATCGTCACCGCGAACCCGAGATACCCCAGCGGGAACACAAAGATCGGAAACACGCGCGGCCCGAACACCAGAAGCAAAAGCCCCGCCAGCGACAGGATCAGCGAAAAACCCTGGAACATGTGGTTCGAATAACCCGTCGTGAAATACACGTAGGTCACGATCCCGAGCAGCATCACCCCGAAACCCGGCCAGTACGCCTCGGGCTTCAGGCGCCCGATCTCCGCGCGCTTGGACCACACCGCCCAACCGCTCACCAGCGGCACCACATAGGCGTGCCCCCAGTCTTCAAAGTAACCCGCGCTGAAACCTCCCGGCCCGAACTGCCGCAGGATCCAGCGGAAAAAAACGGCACAAAACGCCGCGCCGATCAGCACCGCCAACGCCACCACCCCCACGCGAATCCCGCCGGGAAAAGCCGCGTCCGCGCCGCCCTTCGGCAGCGGTCCCTGACTCGCGTTGGGAGAGAGAGTCGTCATTCCATCAGCATTCCTGACAGCCGATCGCCTTCTTCGGCTCGCTCGGCGCGAAACCGAAGATGGAACTCATTACGCCCCTACAACACCCATGTTCGGGAGAAGGCCGAGAACAAGCCATCCAAACAAAGGCCGAGCAAGGCGCCGTGTTCAACCGCCACGGATTCTAACCGGAACCCAACCCGCTTAGAAGTTCCGACTATCCGGCGGAGCGCCGAACACATCGTTCCCGAAGTTCCGGTCCAGGAGGAAGCCGAAGCCATACGAAGCCCGGAACCCGCCGCGGATCACCGCCAGAGGCGTCGCCCAGAAGTTCGTTCCGACATTCACAAGATCATCAGGCTTCAGGAAAATATCGGGCTGCGTTCCCTCGGCAATCGCCCGCAGGTTCAGTCGAACCGTCGCCTGGCGATCGTCACCGACCATCCGGATCAGGTCCACACGCTCGGGAATCGCTACCACGCTCAGCCCGCCCGCGGAGGCGATCAGCCTCTGAAGAGTCAACTTGCCCGTGAACGGCAACTGGTACACGCCCGGCCGACCGATCCCGGGACCGGACAGATAAATGAACCCCTGCTTCGGGCCGGGAACGCTGATGGAATCGCCGGGACGGATCACCAGGTTGTACTGCGCCACACCCTGAAGCAACGGCCCCACCGGAACCTCGATCACGCGCTGCGTGATCACCTCATTCTCCTTCGACGCCGACTTCAGAGGATCCGCCCCCTCGGCAAGACCGCCCGAACGCGACGAAGGCCCCTGAACAATCTGACGCCACTCACCATTCAGGAACACCCAGCGCCCCTGCCCCGCCACCGCGTTGCTCCCGCCGCTCGGCGGAGCGATCGGGGAGACGGGCTGAGCCTCCTGATCCACGAGATCGATCGGCGGGTCATCGCTCTGGCGCATCACCGCCATCGAAGGCGTCGCCGCGGGCCGGCGCACCGCCGATTTGCCGGCCCGACCGGAGCCGAGCACGCCGGGATTCGGGGGAACCCGCTCCTCCGGCGGCGCGCTCTCGGGTTCCAGCAGGGATTCAAGATTCGGATCACCCGAGCCGGGCGGCGGAGCACTCGGCGTCTTCACCGCGGGCTTCGCCGGCTCTTCCGGCTCGCCTTCGGGTTCCGTCAACTCCTGGATCAGGTCGATCAGGTTCTTCTCACCCTCAACCCCGCTTCGGCTTGGCTTGGGGGCCGCGGGCTTCTTCGCCGGCCCCCCCTTGGTCGCGGGGGCCAACTCCTCGTCCCTCAGCGAAACCTGCCGGATCACGTACACCTTGTCGATCGAGGGCGAGATCCCGCCCGCATCCGTCAACGCTTCGAGCAGCCGATAGTCCGGCCCGGGGACCGCGTACCGACCCACCCGCGCCACCACTCCGAAAATGCTGAACGTCGCCTGCCGGGCGCCGGGGATCTGGACCTCGACAATCGCGTTGTCCACCAGCCCGGCCGCCTTGATCGCCGAACCGATCGCCTGCTGGATCTCCTGGCGGGACAACTTGTTGACGTACACCTCCCCGATCTGGGGCAGCGTGACGTACCCGCGCGAGTCCACCGATTCCTCAAAACGAGCCGGCGCGCCCGCCTGGTAGAAATCGAGAATCTCGATCGTCAGGAAATCTCCAGGGCCGGCGCGGTACTCGTTCGCCTCGGGAAGGAGGTCCTCCGCCATCACGGGCGTCACATCAACGAACTCGCCGGTATCGCGTTCAATCACGTCGATCCGCTCGATAATCGGAACGATCGTTGGGGTGTTTTCCCACCTCCCGATCACCGACGGATCGAGAAACGAGTCAACTTCGCACCCATTCAACGCCGCAACCAGGGCAACCGCCCCCAGCGCGCGCGCACGCAAGGCACATGTTCCGCCGCTCACCTGTCCTCTAGCGCGCCAACGCCTCACGCGCGGCTCCTTTTCTTTCCGCCGAAGCGGGACTTCCCCTGTTCCAACTCGAATCGTCGCAGTGAGACCCGGATTGGAGGTATCGGAACACTAACATCGGTCGATTACCTGTCAATGCAACGCACGAAAAACCAGATGCACCAAACAAAGGCCAGCCCCGTCCGGCGCTGGTGGCCCATGGTTATCGACCGCCACCATACTCCGGTTCAACACACTTTGTTCAATCCGCAAACTCGCGCCGGTTCAACTCGACCTGCCGCGGCTGAGCGGGCCGGTGCCGTGAATCCAGGCATCTATACTCCGTTCGAATGCCCACGGCCGCCGAATCTGATCCCAATCCGCTGAGCCGGGGGCTTTCCCGACACCCGAGACCGCTCGGCGGGGACCCGCTCCGGCGCATGGAGGCACCGATCCTGAGTCTCGGAGGGATGGTCCTCAATAACGCGACCGGTTCCCCCAGCCACCTTGCGGCGAAAAGAAAGCCAGACTGGCTCCGCGCCCGGGTGCCGGGCGGAGACGCCTATCTGAAACTCAACGGCATCATCGAATCCCACGGGCTGCACACCGTCTGCAAGGAAGCGTCCTGCCCGAACATGGGCGAATGCTGGTCCCGAGGCGTCGCCACCATCATGATCCTGGGTGACACCTGCACGCGGGCGTGCGGGTTCTGCAACATCAAGACCGGGCGGCCGGGAACGCTCGATCTCGACGAGCCGAGGCGGGTGGCGGAGTCCGTCGCGCTCATGGGGGGCGCGGGACTCAAACACATCGTCATCACCAGCGTGAATCGCGACGAACTCCCCGACGGCGGGGCGGGTGTCTGGGCCGAGACGATTCGGCGGGTGCATGCCGAGTCTCCGGGACTCTCAGTTGAGGTACTTATCCCTGATTTTGAGGGAAACTGGGGGGCGCTCCAGCACGTCATCGATGCGCGGCCCGAGATCCTGAACCACAATCTTGAGACCGTCCGCCGGATGTACCCCGCGGTGCGTCCGAGCGCGAAGTTCGACCGCTCGCTCGAACTGCTGAGACGCTGCAAGGACGCGGGGCTTGTCACCAAAACGGGGATCATGACCGGCATCGGCGAGAAGGACGAAGAAGTCCTGGCGCTGATCGACGACGTGCGCGCCACGACCGATGCGGACATCCTCACGATCGGCCAGTACCTCCAGCCGACGCGCAACCACCTGCCGATTGATCGCTGGGTGACTCCCGAGCAGTTCGCGGAGTTCCGGCGGTTCGGGCTGGAGCGCGGCTTCAAGGTCGTCGAGTCCGGGCCGCTCGTCCGGTCGAGTTACCACGCGGACGCGCAGGCGGCGGAGTTGAGCGGCGCGGCGCGGGAGACGGCGGAGGGCATGCAGAGATTGCTTGCATCGCGCTCGCTGCCGCGGAGCCGCGGCGTCTGACGCCCGATCGCCGCAAGCGCGGGTCACTACACTCGTCCGTCCATGCGTCTCTCTCTCGGGGAAATCCGAAGCAACGCGATCGCCTTCGCCCATGACTGGGCCGACGCCACGAGCGAGCGCGCCGAGGCCCAGTCCTTCTGGAACGATTTCTTCAAGGTCTTCGGCATCCCGCGGCGGTCCGTCGCCTCGTTCGAGCAGAAGGTCCGCAATCTCTCGGGGGCGTTCGACCGCATCGACGTGTTCCAGACCGGGGTGATGCTCGGCGAGCACAAGTCCGCCGGCGAGGATCTGTCCAAAGCCGCCTCGCAGGCGTTTGACTACGTTCAATCGCTCACCCGCGAGAGGCGCACCGATGAACTGCCGCGGTACATCGTCGTCTCCGACTTCGCGCGGATCGTGCTGTACGACCTGGAGGCCGAGGACGCCGGCGTGCCGATCGCGGACTTCCCGACGAAGAAACTCCACGAGAACATCCGACACTTCGGGTTCCCTAATTAGTACCCAAACGCATCCCGTATACTTGAACGACGTCGAAGCGAAGTCCGCTGAACGGGCAAATACGGGGCAACAAATCCGCATGGCACGATCGAAGGTCAACGCCGACAAGCCGCACTTGTGGAAAGCCGACGTTGCGGCCTCCGTCGATCAGTTCAATCAATGGTTCATGCGCTTCGCGCCCGAAGCCTTCCGCTCGACCCGCATCAAGACGACCGAGCACGTCAGGGCCGCGCTCCTCGCGACGCGCGATCTCCGCGGCATTGACTGCGCCACGCTCCGCGCACACCCGGCATCGCTCCCTACGTTGCGCATGTGCACAGCCCCGCCGCTCGCAGTGGACCGGTTGGTCGGACTATCCGGCGCGAGCAAGTCGCTCATCGGCAGCATGGAAGAGGGAAAGCTCGCCGTCCGGATGAAGGCGGAACTCCTCGACGAGAACTTGAAGAAGGTCTGTGCGGTTCTCACGAAGCTCTTGGACCGCGACATCTTCCCTTGGCTGGAGTCGAAGAAGGACCCGACCGACCACGAGCGCGACCGGGCCTCCACGATCGTCGCCGATCGGCTGTGCAGCGCGGTCGCCAATCCGATCGTCCGCAACGCCCAGGAGCAGCGCCAGTTGTCCCTCCTCGGCGACTGGCTAGTGAGTCGCGGCTACCGGAAGCAATCTCATCCCGCCGGAGCGCCGCTCGCGAACATGGAAGCCGGGACGTACTCGTTCCGGATGAACCTCGCTGTGGGGAAATCCGTCAAGGTCAAAGTACCGATTGACGTAGTGATCCAACCGAAGAAGCCGCACAAGGACCGCTTGCCGATACTGATGGAAGCCAAGTCAGCGGGCGACTTCACCAACACCAACAAGCGCCGCAAGGAGGAGGCGACCAAGATTCACCAACTCCAAGCAGCCTTCGGCAAGAATGTGCGATTCATCCTGTTCCTCTGCGGCTACTTCCGCTCCGACTATCTCGGCTACGAAGCCGCCGAGGGCATCGACTGGGTATGGGAACATCGGATTGATGACTTGGAAAAGTTGGGATTGTGAACGGCATGATCGCGCAGAACCACAACACGACCGAAGCGCAACGCCAAGCGATTCAAGCGGCGATTGATGCGACCAGATCGGCGGCCGAGCGGAATCGGCTCGGACAGTTCGCCACGCCCAACGCTCTCGCCGTCGATATCGCCCGTTACGTCGGCTCGCTGATCGGCACTCGCAAGCGCGCGATCCGCTTTGCCGACCCATCCATCGGCTCCGGGAGTTTCTATTCGGCGGCGCTCACGGCGTTCGGCTCCAAGCGGATCGAGAGCGCGGTCGGTGTCGAGCTCGATCCCGCCTTCGCCGACGCCGCGCGCGATCTGTGGGCGGATGCCGGGCTTGAAGTCGTGTGCGCCGACTTCACCCGTGTTGTCGCCAACGGCTCGTGCCCACCCGCGCCCAACTTGATCTTGGCGAATCCGCCCTATGTCCGCCACCATCACATGGACCGCGCCGACAAGGAACGCCTGCAGCGCCTCGCGTTCAAGATGACCGGCGTAGAGGTCAGCGGACTTGCGGGCCTGTACGTCTACTTCCTCTTGCTCGCCACTGCGTGGATGCAGGATGACGGCTACGCCGCGTGGCTCATTCCCTCGGAGTTCATGGATGTCAACTACGGGGGCGCGCTCAAGCGCTACCTGACGGATCGCGTGACGCTCATCCGCGCTCATCGATTCGACCCAGACGATGTCCAGTTCGGCGACGCCCTTGTGTCATCGGTTGTCCTGGTGTTCAAAAAGGCCCCGCCTCCACCGGGCCACCAACCACAGTTCACCTTCGGCGGGACGCTCGAACGCCCGCACGCCAGCGACCGGCTCGCGCTTGATCGCCTGCGCACCGCGCACAAGTGGACGGCCTATCCCAGCCACGCCAAGAACGACCGGCACACGATCGGCGACGGCACCGGCCCCACGCTCTCCGACCTGTTCCGCATCCAGCGCGGCATCGCCACGGGCGACAACAAGTTCTTCATCCTCGGGCGCGCCGATGCCAATCTTCGCGGCCTGCCCCCCAAGTACCTCCGCCCGATCCTTCCCAGCCCGCGCCATCTCAGGGCCACCGTGATCGACGCGGCAGAGGACGGGTACCCGCTCATCGACCGTCAACTCTGCGTCATTGACTGCGATCTTCCCGAGCATCTCGTCGAGCAGCGCCACCCGGCGCTGTGGGATTACCTGCAATCGGCCGGAGCACTCGGTGTCAAGGACGGCTACCTCGTCGGCAAACGCACGCCTTGGTACAAGCAGGAGAAGCGCGAGCCGTGTCCATTCCTCTGCACGTATATGGGTCGCGGTTCGAACGACAAGCAACCCTTCCGCTTCATACACAACCGTTCGCAGGCCATCGGCACGAACTTGTTCCTGATGCTCTACCCACAGAATGGCCTTGCGGCCATGCTCCGCAAGCACCCAACCCGCGCTGCTGATGTGCATGAACTCCTGAGCCGCGTCACGGGCCACGAACTCCGCGGCGAGGGCCGCGTCTACGGCGGCGGGTTGAACAAGATCGAGCCGAGCGAACTGGGCCGCGTGTCGGCGGCGTCATTCGTGGACCGATGGCCAGTTTTGAGCGAGAGACGGCATACGGCGACGCAAACAAACCTGTTCAGCTGAAAGTGAACATGACGATCAGATCACTTCGACCGTGAACTCGACCGCGCGGTGGACAAGTGCTACCGGGCGCAGCCCTTCGCCTCCGAGCGTGCCCGCGTGGAATACCTCTTTGACCTGTACCAGCAGTTGACCGCGCCGCTGGCGGCGGAGGCGGAACGAGGGGCGAAGAAGCCGAGGAGGAAGTAGCGAGGGGGAGACGCGGCGCGGCTCCCGGGAGCGCCCGTGCCACAGGACGAGGGGGGGATTCGGGCCGCACGTACACTTTCCCGATGCCCTCTCCCGCTCGGCCCGAGCGCCACTTTCCCATTTACGTCGGCATCTTCTTCATCTTTGCTCCCGTCGGACTTCTCCTGGGGCTGATGCCCGACCAGCCTTGGGGGTGGGGGATGTCGCTGCTCAGCGCGGTGTTCGGCGGCGTGCTGTCGGTCCTGTGGTCGTGGACGTTTCAGACGCGCCGGTACTGGATGATCGCGGTTCTCCTCCTCGGCTCGGCGACCTCGGGGTTCTGGCTCTTCCGGCCGCTCGCGGCGATGGGGCTGTCACGGGTCGGAGCGAGCATCGATCCCACGGCGCGGCGCGTGACGCTGATGATCCTGGCGATCGCGTTCCTCGCGGTCGGATTCACGATCATCATCCGCGTGATGGCGGGGAACGAGCGCCGGGCGGCGCGGTTGCAGACCGAACTCGACCTGGCCTCGCGGATCCACCGCACCCTTGTGCCCGCGCTGGACGCGCGGACGCCGTTTGTCCATGTGTTCGGGAAGTCCGAGCCGAGCAGCGAGATGGGCGGCGACCTGATCGACCTGGTCGTGCGAGAGGGGTCCGCCGACCTGTATCTCGCCGATATTTCCGGTCACGGGGTGCGCGCGGGGGTGCTGATGGCGATGGTGAAGAGCGCGCTGCGTTCGAGCCTGCTCGATCAGCGGCCCTCGCTCGACGCGGTGGCGCGGGGTCTGAACCGGGTGCTGGCGCAGGTCGCGGAGCCGGACATGTTCGCCACGTTTGCGTGCCTGCGTCTCGATTCGGCGCGTCGGGTGGACTACACGATCGCGGGTCACTGGCCGATCCTGCACGTGTGTCCCGCGCGGCGCGAACTGGTCGAACTTCCAGGCGAGTCCATGCCTCTGGGTGTTGATCCCGCGGAGGGGTTCGTGTCGTCGTCGACCACGGCGGAGAGGGGCGATCTCTTCGTGCTGCTGACCGACGGGCTGCTCGAAGTCATGAACGATTCGCACCGGGCGTTCGGGATGGACCGCTTCAAGTCGCGGCTGCTCGAACTCGCGGATCGGCCGCTCGATGATCTGTATTCGAGCCTGATCCGCGAGGCTCGCGCGTTCGGCGTGCAGGCCGACGACCAGACGCTCCTCCTGGCGCGGGTGCTGTGAATCACGGTTCTCGGCCCGGATTGATCGCGCGGGGCGCGTCGAACGCCGAAATGCCCGGGCATAACTCGAAGGTGACCTCGAAGGAGCGGCGCTCTATGGTGTATGGTTCACTCGGGAGCGGCGCGTCGTCCGCCTCGGCCTGGAAAGGGGCTTCATGTCACCCGACATCGTCGAAGCACTCGTGAAGACGATCGAGTTGAAGGATCAGAGCACCGCCGCGCACACGTGGCGAGTGGTCCTGTACGCTCGCGCCCTGGCGGAAAAGGCCGGGATGCCCCGGGATTTCATCGCGCGGCTGACGGTCGGGGCGGCGCTGCACGATGTCGGCAAGATCGACATCCCCGATCACATCCTCCAGAAGCCCGGGAAACTCACCGACGAGGAGTTCGAGGTCATCAAGTCGCACACTTCGCTCGGACACGATCGGCTGAAACGGATGGGTGAGGACGACCCGGTGGTCCTTGAACTCGTGCGGCATCACCACGAACGGATCGACGGAAAGGGCTACCCCGACCGGTTGCAGGGCGATTCGATCCCCGTGGTCGCGAAGTACTTCGCGGTGATCGACACGTTCGATGCGCTGACGAGTTTCCGCCCCTACCGTAAGGAGGTGGGAGAAGCGGCGGCGGAAAAGGCCCTGGTCGAACTCAACGACTGCATCGGCTCGCGCTACGACCCGGCGGCGGTCGGGTTGTTCACCGAACTGTACCGAGCGGGCGCGCTCGAGTGGATCCTGCACTATTTCAATGACAACAACGGGCAACTGCCGCCGATCACGGAGATGCCGAAGGTGCATGGGATCGCGGAGTCGATCCGGGCGCGGGTGTGAGGCGGGGTGTCAGCGGGCAAGGATCCACCGATCGCTCTCGATCCGCCATGAATAGCCGGCATAAGGATCATCCTTGTTCAAGTTGGTGCAAGTCCGTGCAGAAGAAATGATCGATGGTCTTGATGCGCTCTCGAAGAAATGCATCGGTCTCCATATTCGGCCGAATGTCGCAATAGAACACTCCATCGAGCGGGTTCAACTTGACGGTGTACCCCTTGAAATGCCCGGGAAGAAAGGTTGCGCTCACTCCAAATCGATTCTCGGGTCCAGACTTCTTCCGCTGAACATCGTTCAGAAAGATGGCGAAGTGGGGAGTTTCAGTCCCCGTCAACCGAGAGTAGAGGAACTTGTCCACAAAGATCTTGTCTAGTCGATCCTTGCTTGAAGTCTTGACGCTTCCCAGCGCCCGAATCTCGCCGGCCCTTCGGATCACGAGATCATGCTGGTAACTCATGTGGAACGCCTCGGCGCCATCAACGATCACGGGTACTCGCACTGTTCCTGCCCGACATTCGATCCCGGCCCCCTGAACGAGCAATAGAATGAGCCGCTCGAATAGATCGCCATTGACCTTGCGCGCCGCGTTGGATCGACCGGCTTGCATGCCGTCCAAGGCAGCGCCAAGTGACTGCTGGAGGGTGTAAATCCCCCGACGAATTAGACCGCGCGCGGCATGATCGCCGAGCGGAATATCGCCTGCGCATCGTATGGACTGGACGAATGACGCGCGGAGTGTCGCAATCTCACCAACACTCATGAAGAGCTCGGAGTTGATCGGCCGAGTAACGTTGTGGTGGCCTTCCTAGCGATATTGGAAAAAGCGGTAGCGATTCTCGTTCTGGGAAACGATGACCGCCTGCAACCCGCCGCGTGCGATGAACTCCAGGTATCGCTCAGCAAAATCGATGTAAGACGCGATGGTCCGAAAGTTTGCCTTGTCCGATGCCTGTGCGACAAGTTGAGTCAGAATCACCTGATTCCTTCTCGCCTCGTTGCGACGCGCTGGTCGTGCTCGATCCACGCTTCGATCGATCTTCTTTGAACGCTTTCGACTCTGTTTACCGCCCATGAGTTGTACTCGGCATTGCTGTCGCACCCCATCCACTTGCGCCGCAGTTGCTCGGCTACTGTAATCGTTGTCCCGGAACCCGAGAAGGGATCGACGACAAGGTCGCCCTCGTTGGATGATGCGAGCACCAAGCGACGCACCAACTCCTCAGGCTTCTGTGTCGGATGAGCGGTTTTCTCGCCCATTCCGTTGCAGGTGGTCGGGATGTCAATCACGTCCTTCGGCTTCGCTCCCAGTGGGTGCGGCATCCAGTCGTCCCGGCGCGATCCATCTCCGTACTGGCTCGTTTGTGCCTGAGGATGCGCCGGGTACTTCAGCGTGTGGTCACCGTACGGAATGCGCACCGAGTCCACGTTCAGTCGGAACTCTTCTGATTTGCGGAAATGGAGGATGCTCTCGTGCGAACGCCCCCAATCTCGCCCCAGATTGGCCTTGTTTCGATAGTGCCATACAAGCCATTTGCAGCGTTTGAAGTAACGAGACGCCGGATGCTTGAGGTCGGCGAGGATTTCAGAGAAACCGCAGATATAGAGCGACCCACTTGGTTTCAACGCACGCGCTGCGGGACGAATCCAGCGAAGCGACCATTCGATGTACTTCTCCTGGCTCTCGAAACTATCCCACTCCGCCTTGTTAAGATTGTACGGCGGGTCAGCGAAGATCAGGTCCACCGAACCTTCGTCCAGCGATTCGAGCCAGGGAATGGAATCACCAATGAAGAGTACTCCATTGGGATGGGAATAAAACGGCGCGAACGCGGCAACGTGTTCGGTGCAGTCATGCAGCGTTCCATTGACCGCGCGGCGATCACAGAAGAGCCTCGATGCAGTAGACTTTACCCGCTTCACTGGCATGGGTCCATCTTACCGCCGTCCCGCAAGCCTAGAACGGCCTTTTCACCGGGTTCACGACGAGGTTGTCGCGGCCGAGGATCAGGAGGTCGGCGATCTCGATGGCTTCCTTGAAACTCTCCTGCGCGAGCGCCACGTTCGCGGCCCAGCGGACGACCTGGCCTCGCTCGAGGTGCTCGACGGTGGGGACCGCGTCGCCGCAGATCAGCGTGGTGTGGCGCGGCTCCGCGATGACCAGGCCGCACATCCCCGGCGTGACCCCGGGCATCGGGAACAGGCTGACGCCCTCGGCGAGTTGATCCGGGGCGGCGTCGCAGCGCTTGAGCATCGCGACATCAAGTTCGAGCGCGTGCGAGAGTTCCGGCTCGTCGAGTTCGTTCACTTTTCGCAACTGTTCGATGAGCGGCACGCCGACCCCTTCGCGCTCCGCGCCGCTGATCCACCACACGGCGCTCTCGAAGGCGGGCAGCCCCCGGCGAACGTCCGGGCGGAAACAGGTGAGGAAGACGTGGGTGATGTCCTTGGCTTTGAGGTTGGCGCGTTCGGCGAGTCGCGCCTCGATCATCGGGGCGGGGAGTCCCGGATCGACGAGGATGGCGCGGTCGCCCGAGCGGATGAGGGTGGTGGTGGCGTGGCCGCTGCGTGCGGCTTCCTTCTCTCCCCACAACGAGTTCGCGTCGAGGCAGCCGATCGAGATGACGCGAAGGTCCATACCAAGACGGTACCGGCGTCCGCTCCGGGTCTCAAGGCGTGCGGCGCTCGATTCGCGGACGGCGTCTTCTTGTCGAGGCGAGCAACCCCGCGCCCGCCAGGACGACACTCGGCGCGCTGGGGATCGCGAGCAGGACGTTGTAGTTGTATTCGGCGCTTCCCTCGTTCGGCGAGGAAATGTTGAAATCCGTGGTGAACCGGTAGACGCCCGGCGAGAGCATCCCGCTTGCGGTTTGAGGCCCGAAGAACCAGTAGGAGTGATCGGCGAGGGTGGCGGGCGCGGGGCTGAGTCTTTCGAGTTTCGACGTTGCGAATCCGAAGGAAGGGCCGTCGGCGCGGGTGGTCATGTTGGTGAGCAGCCGCCAGGGGATGCTCTGAATGACCGTGAACTCAAGGACCGCGAGGCTCCTTCCCGAACCGCTGCCGGCGGTCATCGGTCCATGGCCGAGGCCGAACACCCTGCCACTGATCGAGACCTGCAGTTCTTCCGCGACGGGCTGGATATTCGACTGCTGCCGGGCCAAACCGGAACCCTGTGCGATGGGTGGGTCCTCCGCGTAAACATTGACGAGTTCATCGAACAGGCCGTACCCCGCGCCATCGATCCGCTCCGTTGGGCCGGAGCCGCCGGTGGAGGCGGAGGCATGGGCCTCGACATAGCGCGTGAAGGGGCCGAGTGTGACCTGGCCGATCGCGGGAGCGCTGAAGACGGTGATTGCGACAGCACCGCACGCGATGAATCGATGGTGATTCATGACGGAATCCTCCTTCGGCTTTGAAGATACAGCGAGATTGAAGCAAAGCAAGAAGGAAGTCGGAAACACAACTCAGTATTTACATGTTCCGAACACGACGTGAAAGATGGGTTAATCTCGACCGATGCGGTCGAGACCGCGCTCACATCACACTCAGCCGGGAGAGGACGGCTGGGTTTTCTTCTTTTTTCCTTCTCAATCTTTCGATCACCATCTCCGGCACCATCGACTTCAGCACAGAGAGGTCGTTTCCCATCGCGGTGATCTGCTTGATCAGGCTGGAAGAGGTGTACGCGAAACTCTGGCCCGCGACGACGAATGCGGTTTCCAGGCCCGCGACTTCGCGGTTGGTCACGGCCTGCTGCACCTCGTACTGGAGGTCGGAGAGGTTCCGGAACCCGCGGAGCAGGACGGTGGCGCCCACCGCCTTGGCGCAGTCCACGGTCAGGCCGGTGAACGGTCGGACTTCGACCGCTGCGGCGTTTGGCTCATCCCGCACGATGCCCGCGACCAGTTCGCGCACCATGGCCACGCGCTCATCGACGGTGAACAGTGTTTCCTTGTCCGGGTTCTGCCCCACGCCGACGACGAGGCGGTCAAAGATGCGCCGGCCACGGATCACCACGTCCAGGTGTCCGAAGGTGACGGGGTCGAACGAACCCGGATAAAAGGCCACATGCTTCACGCCGTCGGCGGTCATTCGGAAAAGTCTACCCACCCGCGCCAGAGCGTCGCCCTTTTTCATTGCTCGCGCAAGGCGGCTGGCAACCTGGCGCCCGGAATTGGATGGTTTGCATGGCTCATTCCGGGTTCACACATCGCTTGCCCGCGGCGGAAGCCTCCATCGCCGCGGGCTTGCTTTTTCAGAGAACGAGAGCCTCGGCGCATGCGGGCGTGGGCGTCCACTACCTTCGCGGGTGCATGCCCGATCGTCCGCCGCGAATCCTCTGGTACACCGACACCCTCGGCGACGTCAACGGCGTGTCCCGCTTTGTCCGCAACATGGCGGACCAGGCGCTGGTCCGGCGCTGCGAGGTCACGGTCGTCACTTCGACGAGTTTCGCGGTGCCCGATCAGGCGAACATCATCAACCTTGCGCCGGTGTGGGCGGCGAAGATGCCGAAGTATGAGCAACTGGAGATTGTTCTCCCGCCGGTGTTCCGAATGCTCCGCCACGCGAAGGGAAGCCGGCCTGACCTGATCCACGTCTCGACTCCGGGCCCGGTGGGTCTGATCGGGCTTCTCGCGGCCCGACGGCTGCGTGTGCCGCTCATCGGCACGTACCACACCGATTTTCCCGCCTACATCGACCGCCTCTTCGACGATGACGCCTGCACCGCGCTCTGCACCCGCGCCATGCGGTCGTTCTACGGGCGCTGCCGCGTGGTCATCAGCCGATCGCAGAGTTTCATCGAGCCGATCCGTCGTCTGGGCATCGCGGCCGAGCGGATCGCGGTGCTCCGCGCGGGCATCGACTTGGAAAGCTTCGGCCCGGGGTTCCGCGATGAATCAATCTGGGAGCGTGTCGGGGCCGGCGCGGGCGGCGACGCCGTCGTGCGGGTGCTGTATGTCGGGCGCGTGAGCGTTGAGAAGAATCTGCGGCTGCTCGAGCGTGCGTGGAGCCGGGTGCATGCAGCCGCGGGGAGGCTGGGCGTCGCGGCGGACCTGATCGTCGTCGGCGACGGGCCGTACCTCGCGGAAATGAAGGATCGGCTCGCCGGGATGCGCGCTCATTTTCTGGGCTTCCGCCACGGCCAAGAGCTTGCCTCGCTGTACGCCTCGTCCGACCTCTTTGTCTTTCCTTCGACGACGGACACGCTCGGACAATCGGTCATGGAAGCGCAGGCTTCCTCGCTGCCCGCGATCGTTTCGGGGCGCGGCGGGCCGCGGACGATCGTCTCGCACGGAGAGACCGGTCTGGTCGTGGACAGCGAGCGGGAATCGGACTGGGCGGACGCGGTCCTCTCGCTGATCGCTGATCCCTCGCGTCGCGCTCGCTTTGCCCGGGAAGCGGCCGGCCGGATGGCCGGACGCGGCATCGCGGCTTCGTTCCTGGACTTCATGCGGATCTGCGAGCGGGCCGTGGGGCGGAACGGTCCCGCGCCACCCGGCGACATGGCCGGGTGACGCGGGGCCTCGGCGGGCATACAAGCGCTTACTTCCAGCGCTGGATTGCCCCAACGGCACGGAACCTTGCAGTCACAAAAAGAAAAAACACGCCCGGCCGGCCGTTTATTCCTCGTCGCCCGCCGGGAGCACCCGGGACGCCATCGACGCGGCCATACGCCTGGCCGCGATGACGAACGCATCGCCCCGAGGCCGACCGATCACGCGATCGACGGTGCTCTCCCACAACGTGAGCCATCGAGCGAAGTGGCGGGCGCTCAGCCCGGGGATGCGCAGGTGGGCTTCGATCGGTCGGCCGGAATACCGACCCGAATGAAGCACGACCGTTGACCAGAAGTCGTACATCTTCGGCAGGTGGAGCGACCAGTCGGATACATGCC
>JAEUIV010000175.1 GCA_016795005.1 Phycisphaerae bacterium | reverse complement strand
GGACATGAACCAGGAGATCAAGGCCCGCGACGTCAAGCTCACCGGCAACTTCAAGCTCGCGAGCGACCCGGACGCGATCCTCGCCGCGATCAGCGAGGTGAAGGAAGAGGTCGTCGTCGCCGAGGCCGCCGCGGTCGAGGGCGCCGCCGCCGGACCCGAGGTCATCACCGCCAAGAAGGACGAGGCGGGCGCCGCGGGCGCCGCTCCGCCGGCCGCGGGCGACAAGGCAAAGGCCGCCGCCCCCGCGGGCGAAAAGAAGGAGAAGAAGTGAAGTTGATCGTCGGCCTGGGCAATCCCGGTTCGCAGTACGAGCGCACGCGCCACAACGCGGGGTTCATCGCGATCGACCGGTTGGCCGACCGCCACGCGCGGGGCATCGTCCCGCGCGCCCGCTTCTATGCACTCACGCTCGAAGCGACTCTCGCCGGCAAGTCAGGCGACGAAAAATGTCTTCTCATGAAGCCCACCACCTACATGAACCGCTCGGGGCTGGCGGTGGGCGAGGCCGTTCGCTTCTTCAAGGTCGATCCGACCGCCGACCTCTTCGTCATCGTCGATGACATCTATCTCCCCTGCGGCCAGGTCCGCATGAGAGAGGGCGGCTCGGCCGCGGGGCACAACGGGCTGGCGGACATCGAGCGCGCGCTCGGGACCGACCGCTACCCCAGGTGCCGCATCGGCGTCGATCCGCCGGGCGTCATCGACCAGGCCGACTATGTCCTCGGCAGGTTCACCGAGGAACAGTGGGCACTGGCGAATCCCGCGATCACCAAGGCCGCCGACGCGGCGGAGGAGTTCGTTCGCGCGGGGATCGCTTCCGCGGCGAACAAGTTCAACGCCAAGGACCCGCCCCGCCCCAAGATCCCAAAGCCCCCGGACCCGAACTCCCCCAGGACGCAATCCCCCGGCACACCGGACCCAGCACCCAAGACTCAGGACCCTCAAGGATCACAACCATGACCACAAGCAAAGGCCGTTCATTCAACTACGAGGCGATGTTCCTCCTCAGCCAGTCGGTCGCGGCCGACCTCGGCGGCGCGGTGGAGCACCTCAAGTCAATCATCAACAAGTCGGGCGCCACGCTCATCGCGATGCGCAAGTGGGATGAGCGCCGTCTCGCCTACGAGATCGACAAGCAGAAGCGAGGCACGTACATCCTCGCCTATTTCTCGTGCGACCCCGTCAAGGTCTCGCAGGTCGAGCGCGACTGCAACCTCTCGGAGCAGATCCTCCGCACCCTGATCCTCCGCGTGGACCACCTCTCGGTGGAAGAGATGCAGGCCGCCGACGGCCAGCGCGAACTCGAGACCGAGGCCGCCCTCCGCCGCGCCCGTGCCACCGAGCCGGCCGCCGTCGCGACCGCCGAGCCGGCCCCCGCCGAACCGTCCGAGGAATAACACGACCGAGTCCCAGAAAGAGAGGCACACATGGCCGGGAGTTTCAACAAAGTCATGCTGATGGGGAACCTCACCCGTGACATCGAACTGCGTCACCTCCCCAACTCCAGCAACGCCGTGGCGAACATCGGACTCGCCGTCAACCGCCGCTTCCGCACGCAGGAGGGCGAGCAGCGCGAGGAGGTCACCTTCATCGACTGCGAAGCCTGGGGTAAGACCGCCGAGACCATGAGCCAGTACCTCCGCAAGGGCCGCCCCGTCTTCATCGAGGGACGCCTGAAACTTGACACCTGGGAAAAGGAAGGCCAGAAGCACTCGAAACTCAAGGTCGTGGTCGAGTCCTTCCAGTTCATCGACAGCAAGGACTCGGGAGGCGCCGGCGAAGGCGGCGCCCCCGCTCGTTCCTCCGCTGGGGCCCGCTCTCAACCGACCAACTACGAGCCGGTGCCGGAGAACGACATCCCGTTCTGATCAGGCATCCGGCCAGAGAAACTCGAACCGTTCCCCGCTGGGGCCGCCCGTCGCGGCTCCTCAACTTTCCAGAAAGAAAGGACAGCGCATCATGCCAAAGACCTACCAGCTCCTCCTCACCGAATCCGTCGAAGCCCTCGGCATCGTGGGCGACGTCGTCACCGTCCGCTCCGGCTTCGCCCGCAACTTCCTCCTGCCGCGAAATCTCGCGACGACCCCCAGCCCGGAAAAGATCGCCGCCCTCGCCGCCAAGCGCGCCGACGCCGAGCGGCACGTCGCCGAGGTCCGCAAGCACCGCGAGGAGATGGTCGAGAAACTCGAAGGCTTCGAGGTCACGCTCGAACGCACCACCAACGACCAGGGCCTCCTCTACGGCTCGATCACCCAGCAGGACCTCGCCACCGCGCTCAAGGTTTCCGGCTTCACCGTCCAGCCGCGCCACGTCCGCATCACACAGACCATCAAGCGCATCGGCGACTACGACATCACCGTCAAGCCCGAGGCCGACCTCGAAGCCACGGTCAAGCTGCACGTGAAGTCCGACCGCGTGCTCGACCTGCACAAGCACGACCATCCCGAAGCCCCAGCCGCGCCGGCCGCGGATTCGCCCGCCGACCTCGAAGACAAGCCAAAGGGAAAGAAGAGCAAGGCCGGCGAGGACGAGGAACACCCCAAGGCCAGGAAAGCCAAATCAGCGGAACCCGCCGAACCCGTGAAGGGCAAGTGGGCCGCTCCGGCCGGACCGGCTGCCGCGAAGGAAGAGTCGCCCAGACCCGCCAAGGACAAGCCGGCAAAGAAGGCGAAGAAAGGCGAGTAACCGCCGGGTCGCCGCCCCCGTCGGCACACGCTCCCATCTAGAACGCCGCACCACCCGCCCGGTCGCCACGATCGGGCGGTTTTTCTTTCGTTCTCACCGCACCTCGAACCCACCCGCGAACGACGCGATCTCGTTGTTGCCGACCGCGAACGAGACGATCCGCACCTTCTTGGTCGGACGGAAGATCAGCACGAGCGTCTGATCGCGCTTCGTCCGACTGAGCGCCGGCGCATCCGACAGCGCGCGGAGCGGCAAGCCGGGGAAATACCGCAGGCGAACATCGTCCCCCTCGCCGTACATGAATCCGATCGGCTCGTACCGCGTGCCGCGTTCGTCGATGAGGACGGGGAGCAGCGAGACATCGGTCGCCTCAACCCCTCGGCCGATACTGGTCCGTGTTCCCGCGTTGGAGAGCGAGACCTTCACGATCCCGGTGTCCTTGCTCGAAGCGAACTTCTCGACCCGCAGCGCCTTGTCGATGCCGCGTTCGGTCAACTTGTCCTTTTTAAACGTCGTATCACCCTGGATGATCTCGTTCTGCTCGTTGAGTTCGAGCGAACCCTTGTTGTTTCGGCTGAAGTTGTAGGCGCCGGGGATGTCGGTCCCCTCCTCCACTCCCTCGAAGCGGTTGTTCGTCGCGTCGAGCCGAACCGAGCCGACCTTGTTGAGCGCTCCGCCGCTCCCACCGCCGCCGCTCGCGGCCGAACTGCCGAAGGAGGAGAGGATCGAGCCGTCCTGCACCGCGCGGTCGCGGCTCTGGTAGTTCGGATAGACCCTGGGCTGCGCGACCTTCGCCTCGGACTCCAGTCCGACGCGGTAGTTCTTCACAAACAGCGTTCGGCCCGAATAGCCCTGCGGAAGGATGAACTCGAACGCGAACACCGTGTCCGCCCCGCCCCCCTGCGATGCGATGAAACTCTCCGGCGCGTCGAAACGGAACCGGTACAGGCCCGACGCCGTCGCCTCGGGCGGCGCCACCACCGCGACGGGATGAATCGCAAACGAATCTCCGGTCTCGTCGTCATGGCACACCAGCCGCAGCTGTCCCGGGGTCAGGATGACGTTCCCGCCTTTCTCCTTGGCGCCGGACTTGAAGCGGATCGCGTACCCCATCAGTGTCGCCGCCCCGCTGGGAGAGGAGCCGTCGGGATAGATCACCACCTGCTTCTTGGCTTGCCCGGTCGGATCGACCAGGAAGGAATCTTTCGAGAGTTCGTCCACCGCGCCCGACAGCATGTACGCGCCCACGATCTCGAAATCGCCCTCGCGCATCGTGTTGCGTGAAGCATCGAGGTACGTCATGCGCTGCATCCCCGCCGCCTCGTACACGTTCGGCTGGTGCACCGCCAGGGGAGTGGACGAGCCGAACGCCCCATGGCTCAGGCGCTCGTACAACTTCGTCACAATGATGTCCGCCGGGATCCACAACTGGCTCCCGTACACCACCTGCCCGCTCCGCTCCTCGATCGGCGCGTAGCCCATGATCGAAGACGGAAGCCGGAGGTAGCCCACCGAGATCACAAAGATCCCAACCGAGATCACCGACGTCACCAGCCCGAACAGCGCGCCCCCCGCCATGTTCAGCGTCTCGCCCAGGTCGAGATTCGCCCGGATGAGCGAATCGAGCGTCAGCCGCAGCACCAGCAGCGCGCCGAGGTACGGCACCGCGAGTCCCAGCCCGAACGCCGAACCCGTGAGCGCATCGCCCGCAAACCCGGTCATCCCGGCCCCCCAGCCCAGGATCATGTACGAAAACGGCTCCCAGAACGCGAACGCGATTCCCCCCGCCGCCAGCGCGCTCACCGCGGCGAGAAGCGACGAAAACGCACCGTAACCCTTGGCTTTCGTCGACCAGATCGCCGGCACGACGATGACGAGAATGGCTACCAGGAGATTAAACCACATGCTGAACGTGCTCCGTCAGGGTTTGGGCTTCGATTGAACGGCCGTCGATGGCTTCGGCGCGGCCCCACCCGCCGCCCCCGGCGCAGCGGGTTTCGCGGGCGCGGGGTTCGCGTCCGGTTCGGAAGGCCCCTTCGCCGGAGCCGGGGGCTGGGTGATCCGCACGACTTCCTCGACGCTCGTCGCTCCCGAAATGGCGTGCATCAGCGCGGCCTGCTGGATGCTCTGCTGCTTCTTCTGGCGGAACGCCGCCTTCAGTCCGGTCAGATCATTCTGCGCGATCAGTTCACGCTCCGGCGCGCCGATCGGATACACCTCAAAGACGCCGATCTGGCCGAAGAACCCGGAACCATTGCACACAGGACACGTCACGGGCTTGTCCTTGATGAGCACCTGCCCCCCCTTGCGGAACAGCCTCTTCGTGTCCGCGGGCAGCCCCAGCTTCTTGATCACCTCCGCCGTCGGCGCGAACTCGACCCGGCAGTTCTCGCACAGCCGACGCGCCAGCCGCTGAGCGATCACCCCGGTCAGGCTCTTCGCCGCGGCCTTCTGATCACCCACCGCCTTCGCGTACACCTGGATCGCCGTGAACGCACCGTCCAGCGGCATGCACAGGTACACCCGCGTCCGATCGATGTCGGCCTTCGAAACCTCTTTCCCCGTGTTGTCGTCGGGCATCTCCGCAACGCCGACCACGTCCGGGTCGCGCCGGAGAATCGAACGGACCGTCGTGCTGTACTCCGCCCCGTCAACCTTGGGATCAAAGCGATTCTGCCTCACCCCCTCCATCGCCAACTGAGGCTCCATCTCGATCGTCTGCACGTTCGATGTGTACGCGTCATGCGCCCGGATCAGCGAATACAGCGTCGTCGTCCGCCCGTTGTCCGGCGGCGCCACCACCAGCACCACGCCCTTCTTCTCCGAAACGATCTCGTTGAAGTTCTTGAGCTGGTTCTCGTGCAATCCCAGGTTCTCGACCTCGCGCTTGACCTGTCCCTCGGGGTCCAGCAACAGCGACAGCTGCATCCCGGCCGCGCTCCCCATCGTGGTGACGCGCGCGCCCGTGGTCGCGCCGGTCTTCGCAGGCCCCAACTTGAAGTCGCCCTGCAAGCGGCGCCGCCGATCCTTCAGGTCCAGCCCCGCCGCCGCCTTGTACAGGTCCATGATCGCGACCGCCCGGGCCGCGGGCACCGCCGCCGCTTCGAGCGGCTGCCGCACGCCGTCAACGATCGCCGTCACGCCGTACGCGCCGTCCTTCAGCGGGAGAATGTCCAGTTGCGAGCCACGCGCGTCCGCGAGTTTCTGGATGAGGCGCTCGCCCTCGGCACGCACCTCGAACTCCGGGGTGTCCTTCGCCGGAACCGGAACCTCCCCCTCAGGCCCCTTGAAGACCATCGTCGAGGACGCCGCCTGCGCCTTCGATTTCTTCCCCTGGCGCGCCGCCGCCATCTTCTTCAGGTCGAACGACCACCGGTGCGACTCGGGCACCCGCTCATCGGAGTTGTGCGCCGCGAAATACGCCAGCAGATCGGCCAGCAGAATCCCCACCGCCGCCGGGATCACGACGAAGAACGGCAAGGGCAGCGCCATCACCAGCACGAGCGCCCCGGCGCCCGCTCCAAGATGGATCATGTTCCAACGTCGCCGAGGCATGTAATGCCGCGCCGCGTCCTTGTCATAGATCGTGGACACCACCCACGCCCAACCGCCGAACGCCGCCACGAGGATCAGCGGCGACCACCAGTTGGTGAGCATCAGTCCATTCGCCAGCACCGTTGAATCGTCCATCATCGGCACACTTTACCGAACGACGCGGACAGCGTGGGAATCCGCTCTCGGTCCCCTCCGGGAGGGGAACAAGGCACGCACGGGTCACCTCGCGCGAAAAAGCGCCGCACGCGCCTCGAACGCTACAACTCCACCACTTCCATGTCCGCGGCCTGCTTCACCTCGGCCGCCGGCATCCGAACGTCCGTCAGGAACACGCCAAGCCCCGCCGCTCCGCCGCGTGAACGGTCGGCCATCATCCGCCTCGTCTCGGCCGCGTTGAATCGCGGCGCATCCGCCTGCGACCCGCTCTCCGCTTCCGCGATCAGGTCCAGCGCGATCTGGCCCTCGCTCCTGGCGCCGTCGATCACCGCGATCGCCTGCTCGAACGCCTGGAGCATCCCCCTCGCGTTCTCGAACGTTCCCGACTTCTCCGCCCACGTCGCGCCGGGGAGCACCACGTCCGCCAGCTCCGTCAGCCGGCTCGGCAAGGTGTCGATCAGCACCGTGAACGGCCGGGCGCCGGCGCACGCACGCGCAAAGTTCTCCGTCACCCACTCGCTCGGATAGTTCCCCGTGACGATCAGCCCCGCGATCTGCTTGGCGTCCGCGCTCCCGAGCCAGCCCTCGACCTCCGCGAACGTGCGGACCGCGCCGTCACTCACGCCGTGCTCGCGCGCCAGCGACTCGAGCACGCGCCGCACACCCCGCGCGTTCGGAGCCTTCTCCGCGTGGATCGTGTACCCGCCCGGGAACGTCTTGTCCTCGCCCTGGACCGGGATCGGCCCGACCGCGAACACCGGATTCCGGTCGAAGGCCATCGCCATCCGCGCGAGCATGAACGCATCCTCGCACGAGAGCATCGGAGACACCACCAGCACAAGCCGATGCGACGCCACCTGCCCCAGACGCTTCTTCAGTTCCGCACCGACCTCGTTGTACGCGCGACCGAAATCGCACTCGCCGCGCTTCCCGAACCGGACCGTCACCGGCGAACGCAGACGCTTCTCGTCATGCACGAACTTGTAACCGTACCGCACCTCGTCGGAGATCCACCACTTGTTGACCTCCATGTTCGTCCGAGGCTTGAGGCGGTAGATCATCCCCTCGTTGTGATGGATCGAGATGTTGTCGCCGCCCGCCGTCGTCCCGTCGATGCTCGGCGTCTCCTTGAGAAACCAGACCCGCTGCGTGAAGAGAAAGTCCTTGTCGAGGAGAGCGCCGACCGGGCAGAGGTCGATCACGTTCGCCGACATCTCGTTGTCGAGCGCCACGCCGGGGAACACGTCGATCTGCTCCTGGTTCCCCCGGCCCTCGACCATCAGTTCCGACGTGCCCGTCACCTCGCGCGTGAAACGCACGCACCGCGTACACATGATGCAGCGATCGCTGTAGAGATAGACGTGCGGCCCAAGATCCTTCTTGGGCTGCTTCACCTTGGTCTCCTCAAACCGCGACACGCCGCGCCCGTACTCGTACGAGTAATCCTGGAGCGAGCACTCCCCCGCCTGGTCGCACACCGGGCAGTCCAGCGGATGGTTGATGAGCAGGTACTCCATCACCGCCTTCTGGTTGGCGATGCTCTTGGGGGAGTCGGTATAGACCACCATCCCGTCCGAACACGTCGTCTGGCAGGTCGGCAGCAACTTGCCCAGGGATTCCAGCTTGTTCCCGTTCCGCGGGTTCGGCGCCCACACCTCCGCGAGACAGATCCGGCAACTCGCCACGATCGACAGACCGTCGTGATAGCAGTACTGCGGCACCGCGATACCGGAACGGTTCGCAACCTGCAGGATCGTCTCCCCCTGCTTGAACTCGAGCACCTTTGAATCAATCGTAATCGTGGGCATTTGCGCCCGATCCTACCACGCTCGGGACCAACCTTTGAGTCCCTCGGTTTCGCCCGTTCGCTACCCTACCCCCCATGCCCGATCCGGCCCAGAAGAAGCGCACGATCCAGCCCCCCACGGGCACGCGCGACTTCTACCCGCGCGAGATGCTCGTCCGTCGCTACATCACCGACGCCTGGCGACGCACCGCCCTCCGCCACGGGTTCGACGAGATCGACGGCCCGACCTTCGAGTCCGCCGACCTCTACAAGGTCAAATCGGGCGAAGGCATCCTCAACGAGATGTTCGGCGTCTTCAGCGGAAAGAGCGCGGAGGACATCGAAGCCGTCAAACGCGGCGAGCCGCCCTTCGGCCTCCGCCCCGAGTTCACCCCCACCCTGGCCCGCATGTACGCCGCCCGAGCCAAGCAACTCCCCCAGCCCACCAAGTGGTTCTGCGTCAGCAACTTCTTCCGCGCGGAACGGCCGCAGCGGGGCAGGTTGAGGGAGTTTTGGCAGTGGAATGCGGATGTGGTCGGCGGAAACGAAATGGAATCCGATGGGGAGGTCATCCATTGCATCGCGGGTCTAGTCAGCGACCTTGGAATGGCGCCCGAAACCGCGAGGATTCATCTCAGCGACAGGCGAACGCTCGACGGAATCCTCGCATTCTCAGGAGTTCCAGAAGCGTGCCGCGACGAATGCATCGCCTTTCTGGATAAACGCGCAGAATTAAGTTCAAATGAAGTAGCAGTCCGATCCGGGCACATGTCCTTTGACACGACCAGATTCGACACAGCGATCCGACTCGCTCCAAAGGCGTATGAAAAGGGCACACGTACTGGCACCCTGCGCTCCACGGTCACACGGGGCGACGATGAGCGCACCGAAGCGGAAGTCACCCTGCTGATGGCTCAACTGATCACGCTTCGGAATCATCTTGAGATCCTCGATATACACGGGTGGGTGACGCCCGACTTCTCCATCGTCCGCGGCCTCGCCTACTACACCGGCACCGTGTTTGAGGTTATCGCCGAGGGGGAGCGTGCCGTCGCCGGCGGCGGGCGGTACGACAACCTCATCGAACTCTTCGGCGGGCCGCCCACCCCGGCCTGCGGTTTCGGCATGGGCGACGCCGTGCTCGGCAACCTCCTCGAAGACCGCAAACTGATCCCGGAGGGGCGCGAGATGCTCGAAGCCCTCGCGCGCCCGATGCCCTACCGCCCCGACGTCTTCGTCATCGCCTCGCCCAACCCCGGCTGCGAGGAACTGATCGTGCCGACGGTGGCCCGCCTCCGTCGCGGCGAGGAATCGGAGCAATACAAGCAGGGCGGGTGCAAGCCCTGGAGCGCCGAGCGTTACACCGTCCCGCCGCTTCACGCCCGCCGCTCGTACAAGGCGACGAAGAATGTCGGCAAACTCCTCGCCGACGCCGGCGCCTGTCACGCGCGCTTCGCGGCGATCATCGAGACGCCCGAAACCTGCACGCTGAAGAATCTGGATACCGGGGAGCAGACCCCCGATGTCCCGCTGGGCACGCTGGCCTCCGGTTGTCGGTAAGACGGCTGTCTTTCCCGAACTACCCACGCCCCCCAGGGCCGAAAAATGGCCCCGGTTCGGCCGGCATTTTGTCCCTTCCGCGTTGACCCGATCCGCATTGTGTGTACGTTCAAGGTGGACCAGGAGTCTGCACGGACCGTCCGAAAACCCGCGGCGACGCCGCACCCATCGGAGAGAGAAGATGCGTCCCATCGCGATGATCGGTTTGCTCGCTGGCGCGATTGCCTCGTCGGCTCATGCCGAGACCTACACCTTCCCGCACACCTTCGAGATCGCCGGCCGGCTGGTCAATTCGCCGCTCGGTTCCGTTGAAATTCCATACCAGGCGATGCAGAGCCTGGGCGATATCACGATCACGCCGGGGATCGCGCCGCCCACCGCGTTTGAGTATCACTACGAAGACGTGCCCGCGTTCTCGGTCGGGCTTGAAGGATCGCGCACCAACTTCGCCGTGCTCCTCACCGACGGCCGGGGCAACTGCGATTCGGACGCCGATGACGACTCGCTCTGGCACCTCACCATGGAATATCGCCCGGTCGCGCTCATCGGCGGCGTCGAGTATCGAATGGCTCGAAACGGAACGGTTTCATTCTCAAGGCCGCATTCGGACCCGCAGCCGCTACCGATCGGCGGCGGAGAAGAAGAACTGCGCCACGGCGCTCCGGTCGTTTTCCTTTTCGAATCCGCCATCACGCTCTGGGCCGAAGGCGACGAGATGTCCGGCAGTTTCCTGACGATCGACCCCGCGTCCAAGATCGTGATCGAGGAGTCGATCCCGGCTCCAGCCGGGGGCCTGGTCTCACTCCTTGCCGTGGCTTCGCTCAATCGCCGTCGTCGAAACTGATGGCACCAGTTCGAACCGGGACGGTTCTGTGTCCGGCACCCATCAACCGCTTTGCACCGCCGCTATCCATACCCTGATTTTGGGGAGAAGCGTTGACGTTGCCCCGGATGCCGGCATGCATGGCCGTTCAATGCCATAAACCATTGTCAAAATAGTATTTACGACCGCATTCCGGAAGGGTCGCGCGGACGATGTTTTCATTTTGGTTGGTGCTGAGCGACCCGGAATATCGTCGATTTCGCATGAATTGCGCGGGTTCCGAGAAAATCGTTTGCAAACTCGAAAAGGCGTGGTATTCTTGGCCCTGCCTCGGGACGGCTGCACACCCGGTCCGAAGGCGGAGGAGTCAAAGTATGTTTAAGGCCCGTGCCGTTGTTCTTGCTGGTGTCGTCGTGGTTCCCGCGCTCGCGGTGGCCGGAATGTCGCGGCTGGGCGTGAGCCTTCCGTCGATCTTCTCCAAGCGCGCGATCGTTTCTTCGGAAATCTCGATCACCGCTCCGGTTGCCCAGCAGTTTGGTGTCCAGGTCGCTCGGCCCGGATCATCAAAGGGCGAGCAGGCGGTCGATGTGATCGACGCGGCCCGGATGCGTGAAGCGCTGACGCGGATCGTTGAAGGCGCAAGCCGCGGCGTGGTGCAGGACACCAAGGCCGCGATGACCTTCAGCGACGACCAGGAGCCGCAGTCCGTGGATCGGTTGCGTGAGGCGCTCGGAGTCGTCGTGAACGACGAGAGCGATCTTCGCCTGACTCAGAATGTGACCTCGGTCGATGCGGCATCGGCTGAGCCGAGCAACGACGGGCTGCTCCTGAACGACGATTCGACGAACGCCGGCGCCTTCGGCGGTGGCCAGTCGCTCGCCGACGCGCTCTTCCCCTCGATCGCCGCTCGGAACCTCACGGGTTCCGGCGTTCAGCAGGGGGGCCAGGCTCCGCTCGTGCAGCGGCTCGCCGGCGGCAACAGCGGCTTTAGCGGCAACGACTCCTCCGGCAGCAACGGCCGCGCTGCATCGTCCCTCGACGTGGAGCCGAGTGACATCGCCTCCAACGGCGACGATGTTCCGGCCCCGGGCGCGGTCGCCCTCGGGCTGATCGGCCTCGCGTTCGTCGCACGCCGTCGTTCCTGAGTCGAATCCAGCAGTTCAAACTCTGTCCCGACGGGCTTCCACCCGTCGGGTCTTTTTTTAATCTCATGAATCGTTCATGAATAGTTGATAAGTGTGATTGATCCATTTTTTGTGTTCTCAGTGCATGACCTCCCTTGTATTGGGGCTGAAGTTGGTGCATACTGTCCGTGTCGCCGAGGCCCGCACAGCCTCGTCGATCCATCGGATCTGAGTTCGAGAAAAGCACGTCCCGCGACGCCGCACATCGTCCCGGGACAAGGAGAGAGTCAGATGAAAAAAACTTACATCACAGCGTTGTCGCTCCTGGCGACGGCCGGCGCCGCGTTCGCCGGCGGCGGTGGACCCGAGTACCAGGTCACCGTTGACTACATCCCGTTCAACGTGGGCGGCGCTCGGGGCGAATCGCCCCGCAACATCACCATCGACGTCCGCTCCGTGGAGGCGACACAGGACGGCCCGTGGTACGGCGTGGACCTGAACGATGACGGCGAGATCGCGTTCATCGACTCGTACATCTACCTCTTCAAGGCCTCGCCCGTTCGCGGCAAGGTCGGTGAGATGCTCGCGTTCAACGACGACAGCTTCGAGAATGGCTTCGGTGACGGCTCGCTCTACGGGTTCGATTCGTACCTCTCGCTCGATCTTCTCCCCGGTCAGTACGTGCTGGCGATCAGCGCGTACAGCATGTCCGAAGAGGAAGCGCGGACCGGCATCAACTTCGTGAGCCAGGGGCCGTACACGCTCGCGACCAATCCCGCGGAGGACTGGTCATTCAGCGATCACGGCGATTACTCGGTGCGGATCTCCGATTCGTTCCGCGGCTCCACGATCCTGCAGACGGACGGGACGATCTTTGTCGTCCCCGCTCCCGCCGCAATCGGGTTGGTCGGCGTGGCGGGCCTGGCGATGGCGCGGCGCCGCCGCTGATCCCCGCCTGAGTTCCCGCGAAATGACGCACCCCCGCGCGACGACTCGTCGCGCGGGGGTGTTCTGCTTTTTGTTTCAATCTTCCCGGGCCGCGCGCGAAGCACGGGGACGCTTGGTGCGCGGGTAGGATCATGCGCGATGCCCGATTTCATCGACGAACTGAAGTGGCGCGGCCTGTTCCATCAATGCACGGACGAGGGGGGGTTCCGCGCGCACCTGGCCTCCGGCCCGAGGATCGCGTACTGCGGGTTTGATCCGACCGCGGACTCCCTGACGATCGGGAATCTCGTGCCGATGCTGCTCCTGCGTCACTGGCAGCGCGCGGGGCATGCTCCCGTCGTGGTCGTCGGCGGCGGGACCGGACTCATCGGCGATCCATCGGGCAAGTCAGCCGAGCGCCAGTTGATGACCGAGGAGCGCGTCCGGGCCAACGTCGAGGCGCAGTCGAAGATCTTCGCGCGGGTGCTGGATTTCGACGGTCCCCGCGCGGCGAAGATCACCAACAACCTCGACTGGCTCGGGAAGATCGGCTTCATCGAGGCGCTGCGCGACATCGGCAAGCACTTCTCGATCAACGAGATGATCAAGCGCGACTCGGTGCGCGACCGCCTCGAGAACCGGGAGCAGGGGATCAGTTACACCGAGTTCTCGTACATGCTGCTCCAGGCGTACGACTTTCTGCACCTCTACCGGGAGATGGGGGTGACCGCGCAACTCGCCGGGAGCGATCAGTGGGGGAACATCGTGCCCGGCATCGACCTGATCCGCCGGTCGGCCGTGACCGCGCCCTCCGCGGTGGGGCGCGGCGAGGAGGCCCGGGCTTTCGGCCTCACCGCTCCGCTGGTCACCAAGGCGGACGGGACGAAGTTCGGCAAGACGGAGTCCGGCGCGATCTGGCTCTCTCCCGAGCGAACGAGTCCGTACGCATTCTTCCAGTTCTGGCTGAACGCCTCCGACGCGGACGCGGGAAAATGGGTTCGATTCTTCACGTTTCTGCCGCACGAAGAGGTCGAAGCGCTGGAGCGGGTTCACGCGGCCGAGCCGGGGAAGCGGGAGGCGCACCGGGCGCTGGCGCGGCACATGACCTCGCTGCTCCACGGCGAAGGAGCGATGCGCGAAGCGGAGGCGGCGGCCCAGGCGCTCTTCAGCGGCGAAGTCGCGGGGCTGCCGCTGACCACGCTCGATGAAGTGTTCGCGAGCGTCCCGTCGAGCGAGCACAACCGCGACGACCTGGTGCGAGGCGGGGTGGCACTGGTGGACCTCCTGCCGCTGACGACGCTGTGCAAGAGCAAACGCGAGGCGCGCGAGCATCTCCAGGCCGGCGCGGTGAGCGTGAACGGACGGGTCATGGGAGTCGAAGACCGACTGACCACCGAGATGCTGCTCCACGGGCGGATCGCGGCGCTCCGCCGTGGGAAGAAGGCCTGGCACGTGACACGGTGGGGGGGGTGAGGCGACGGGCCATGTGGGCCTGGTCGCCGATCCGGGCTGGTTTCGTCGGCGCAACGTCCGGATGTGAAGCGCGATGCTATTTTCTCGGCCGTCCCGGCAGGATGTCGCTTTGCTTCAGTCCCGCGCGATTGCGCTTCGCCGGGGCTTCGGGCTTGGCTTTTTCCTTCTTCCACGCGACACGTGGCGCATCGCCCCAGAGCATCTCGAGGTCGTAGTGTCGGCGGGCATCGGGCATGAGGGTGTGGACCACGACATCGACAAAGTCGAGCACGATCCACTCCGCGCGTTTTTCGTCGAGGTTGGAGCGGTACAGGCTCTCGTTCATCGACTCGGCCAGTTCCACGACGTGTTCAGCGGCGGAATGCAGTTGCCGATCGGACGTGCCGGTGGCAAGGACGAAGTAATCGGTGATCGGGCTGCGACCGCGCAGGTCCAGGATGAGGACATCCAGGCACTTATTTCCTTCAAGCGACTTGGCGGCGGCCTTGGCGAGGAGCAGGGCCGAGTCCCGCTTCCCGGCGGACTTGGCCGAGGCCTTGGTCGGGGCCTTGGGCCGGGAGCGCGTGGGGAGGCCGGTCTTGGTGGCGACCATGCGGGGGGCGGGCTTGGGGGAGGCTTTCTTTGACTTGGGGGCGGCTTTGGCCATGGGGGGGGGAGAGGGTAGCAGGAAACCGGGTGGAATCGCGGGAATTCCGGGTGATTCGGGGTCGAGGCTTGCCAAGAGAAGGGGTTTCGCGGATACTTCTGCCCCCCAATTCATCGGAAACAGAAGGAAACCAAGCGACCATGGCCATTCGGATCAAGGCAAGAGCGGGCGAATCGACGGAGGGAATGCTCCGTCGCTTCAAGAAGATGTGTGAAAAAGAGGGACTGACCAAGGACGTGAAACGGAAGGCGTTCTTCGAGAAGCCTTCGGAGCGCGCCCGTCGGGCGCTGCGGAAGTCGATCAAGCGGACGCAGATGGCCGAGCTTGGCATTCTTCCCAAGGGGAAGAAGGGGATGGGCGGCCCCGGCATGCGCGAGGGTCGTGACGGTCCCGGCGGTCCTCCGGTGTATTGACCGGGAGTCGGGGTTTGACCTGGGTCTCGTGGGGAGATGCCGGGTGGGTTCGGATGTCGGGGGGTCGGGCTGGCGATCAATGCTCCGCGCGTGGTCGAGCCGAATCAGTTATATGTCTCGTTGTTCGCGGGCCGTCTGCCCGCGCTTTCGTTTGAGGGTCGTGGCTGGTTCGACCAGCATGCATTGACTGAAGAACCGAACTGGGAGATGACCATGTCGATGGCCATGTTGCTGCCGGTGTTGCTCGGGGTTGCGTCGAAATCGCGTGATGCCTGGGGCCGGATGCGTCCGGGGTTGCTGGCGTTGGTGGCGGCGTGCTCGTTGATGGGGGTATCCAGCGGTTCATTCGCGCAGGGGGCGGCGGCCGCCGACGAGAAGGCGCCGGGGACGATGGTCGCGGTGACCGAGGTCGTCGGGCACTCGGCCCCGCCGCGGCACACGGGGGGTGAAGCCAACCTTCAGTTGCCAGACTTGAGCCAGGCGAAGTTCGTCGGGATCGACGGGCGGACGCTGCTGATGGGCGGGCTGGTGGTGAGCGTGCTCGGGCTGATCTTCGGGTTCATCATCTACGCGCAGTTGAAGAACATGCCCGTGCACTCCTCGATGCTCGAGGTCTCGGAACTCATCTACGCGACCTGCAAGACGTACCTGTTCCAGCAGGGCAAGTTTCTGATGATCCTGTGGCTGTTCATCGCGGCGGTGGTGGGGGTGTATTTCGGGAAGTTGGTGCCGTTTGAGAATCCGGTGACCCACGCGATGGAGAGCGGGATGCCGCTGACGCGCGTGGCGATCATCCTCGGTTTCAGCCTGGTGGGGATCGCGGGTTCATACGGCGTGGCGTGGTTCGGGATCCGGGTGAACACCTTCGCCAACTCGCGCACGGCGTTCGCCTCGCTGAAGGGCAAGCCCTATCCGTGCTACGCGATCCCGCTGAAAGCGGGCATGTCGATCGGCATGGCGCTGATCAGCGTTGAACTGCTCATCATGCTGATGATCCTGCTCTTTGTGCCGGGATCGCTGGCGGGGGCGTGCTTCATCGGGTTTGCGATCGGCGAATCGCTTGGCGCGGCGGCGCTGCGCATCGCGGGCGGGATCTTCACCAAGATCGCCGACATCGGGTCGGACCTCATGAAGATCGTGTTCAAGATCAAGGAAGACGACGCGCGGAACCCCGGCGTGATCGCGGACTGCGTGGGCGACAACGCGGGCGACTCGGTCGGCCCCTCGGCGGACGGGTTCGAGACCTACGGCGTGACGGGGGTGGCGCTGATCTCGTTCATCCTGCTGGCGGTCCATGACCCGGCGGTGCAGGTGCAGCTGCTCGTGTGGATCTTCATGATGCGCATCGTGATGGTGATCGCGTCGGGCGCGTCCTACCTGGTGAACGAGGCGATGGCCAAGTCGTACTACCAGAACGCGGAGAACATGCACTTCGAAGCGCCGCTCACCAAGCTGGTGTGGCTGACGTCGATCGTCTCGGTGGCGCTGACCTATGGCGCCTCGTGGCTGCTGATCCCCGACCTGGGCGGCAGCACGAACATGTGGTGGATTCTTTCGTCGATCATCACCTGCGGCACGCTCGCGGGGGCGGTCATCCCCGAACTGGTGAAGGTCTTCACGAGCACGACGAGCCGGCATGTGCGCGAGGTGGTCACTTCATCGAAGCAGGGCGGGGCGTCCCTCAACATCCTGTCGGGGCTGGTCGCGGGCAACTTCTCCTCATACTGGCTGGGGGTGGCGATCATCGGGCTGATGGGGATCGCGTACCTCTTCAGCAACATGTTCCCCGCGACGGCGATGATCGCGCCGGCGGTGTTCGCGTTCGGGCTGGTCGCGTTCGGGTTCCTGGGCATGGGGCCGGTGACGATCGCGGTCGATTCCTACGGCCCGGTGACGGACAACGCGCAATCGGTCTACGAACTCTCGACGATCGAGCAGATGCCGGGCATCTCGCAGGACATCCAGAAGAACTTCGGGTTCACTCCCCAGTTCGAGAAGGCGAAGTTGTTCCTGGAGGAGAACGACGGGGCCGGCAACACGTTCAAGGCGACGGCGAAGCCCGTGCTCATCGGCACCGCCGTCGTCGGCGCCACGACCATGATCTTCGCGATCATCGTGGGGCTGACCAGCGGGCTGACGGTCAACATCGACAAGCTTTCGCTCATGCATCCGCCGTTCCTCTTGGGGCTGATCACCGGCGGCGCGGTCATCTACTGGTTCACCGGCGCCTCGATCCAGGCGGTGACGACGGGGGCGTACCGCGCGGTGGAGTTCATCAAGTCCAACATCCGGCTGGATGGGGCGACCAAGGCGAGCGTCGCCGACAGCAAGAAGGTCGTGGAGATCTGCACGCTGTACGCGCAGAAGGGGATGTTCAACATCTTCCTCGGCGTGTTCTTCGCAACGCTCGCGTTCTCGTTCCTCGAGCCGTTCTTCTTCATCGGGTACCTGATCTCGACGGCGATCGCGGGCCTGTACCAGGCGATCTTCATGGCGAACGCCGGCGGCGCGTGGGACAACGCGAAGAAGATCGTCGAGACGGAGCTGAAGGCCAAGGGCACGCCGCTGCACGACGCGACGGTCGTGGGCGACACCGTGGGCGATCCCTTCAAGGACACGTCTTCGGTGGCGCTGAACCCGGTGATCAAGTTCACGACGCTGTTCGGGCTGCTCGCGGTGGAACTCGCGGTGAGCATCGTGAAGGAGCAGGAGGGCAGCACGAACCTCGTGCATATCCTCTCCGGCGCGTTCTTCATCGTGTCGATCTTCTTCGTGTGGCGCTCGTTCTACGGCATGCAGATCGGCGGCGAGGGGCGCGATTGAGCGGTCGTCGATCGCGGCGACGAGTTTTTTCGGCGCTGCGCGCCCTTTGGTCTTCGAAGGGCCGAGTCGTCCGTTAGAACGAGTCGGCCGCCGAATGAGAAGTGGGAAGCCTTTGAGTTCTCGTGGAAGTCGAGCGAGACTCGCGGAGTATCGTGGTCGGGCATGAGCGCCGGATGAAATGCGGCTGAAATTGTTTCTGCGTCGATCTTGTGGCGCGGGGGCGTTGCCTGACCGGCGGTTCATCGGGCTTTCATGCGGGCTTCGGGCTCGGTCCATATGGTCATGGCACGGTTGTCGGGGGGCAGGAGACCTCACCATGCCGAAGGCCTGGACCAAGAAGGATGAGCGTCAATACGAGCACGTGAAAGCGAGCGAGCGAAAGCGGGGGAGGTCCGCGAAGGTTGCGACACGCATCGCCGCCGCGACGGTCAACAAGCAACGCTCGACCGAAGGTCGGACGGGTTCAAAACCGGCTCGGAAGGCCTCGTCGAGTGCGTCCACGCGCTGAAACCCGGGCGGTTTTCCCGTCGCGTTGACTCGTCGGAGCGGCTGTGGCAACATTGTTCCATGGAAGCCCAGACTCTCCACCCGCTGGCCCACAAGTTCATTCTTGACGCGATCACGTTCGACGACGTGCTGCTCGTGCCGCGTCGGAGCGGCGTGGTGCCGACGGACGCGGACCTCACGACGAGGCTCACCCGCACGATCACCCTGGGTATCCCGCTCATCTCCGCGCCGATGGACACGGTGACGGAGTCCCGCCTGGCGATCGCCCTGGCGCAGGAGGGCGGCATCGGGATCATCCATCGCAACATGCCCCCCGAGGTGCAGGCGCGCGAGGTGACCAAGGTGAAACGCTCGGAGCACGGCGTGATCACCGATCCGATGACGCTCGGCCCCGGCGAGACGCTGGGGCAGGCGCGACGCGCGATGATCGAGAACAACATCTCGGGGATGCCCGTGGTCGAGGGGGGGGTGTGCGG
>JAEUIV010000165.1 GCA_016795005.1 Phycisphaerae bacterium | reverse complement strand
GATTCGATTCCGCGGATGGAGCCGAGTTGGGCGAGGAGGTCCTTGCTGTCCGTGGGCTTGGTGGGGTCCTGCCGGGTGAGTTCGGCGAACATGACCCGGATGAAGTCATCGCTGGACATCGACTCGTAGGCGCTCGGGGCGGCTCGATCGGTTGAAGAGGCGAGTGCGCTGATTGCGGACATGGCGTGCCTTTCGTGGAGCGCGGCGGTGAAGGACGGGGCCGATGATCAGGCGACGGTGCTGAGCCTCATGCGCAGTCGTGAGTTGAAGTTCCGGTGCGTCGTGGTCGGTTGCCTGTCGTCGCGGGGTTGCGCATCGGGCGCCTGGTTTGTGCGGTCTTGATGGTCATCTGAGCGGCCCCGGGACTGCGAACCCGCGGCGTCTTGTTGCTGGTTGTTCGGTGCGGACTGGCTCGGATCGGAGTTGGAATGGTTCTGGCTTGTCGTGCCGGATTGGGGTGCTGCTGGCGCGGGCGTGAGGCTGACGGCGAGTCGATCGACCTGAAGCCCTCGTGATTCGAGGGAGTTTCGGAGGAGTGCGAGGTGATCGTTGAGCAAGTTCTGTGCCGCGGGTGTCGCGGCGTCGATCCGAACGGAGACGGCGCCCGCGTCGAGTTGCATATGGATCTGGACTTCGCCCAGGCTGACGGGGACGAGGCGGACGTGGATGACTCCGCCGCGCTGCGCGAGGGCGGCGGTGAGGCCCCGTGCGACGAGTTGCGGCGCCGGGGGGGTGTCCTGAGACGGCTGGGGTGAATGCGGCTGGCTGTTGTTCAGCGAGGGTGGCGAGGTTGTCGGTCGCTGGTTGGAATCGGAGTGGATGGCGGGGGCTGATTGCGTGACTGGCTCGATATGAAAGATTGAATCGGAGTTGCGCGTTGGCGCATCGAGCGCGCGGCGGGGAGCGGCGTTGCGCTCCGGGGATTCCGGGGCGATCGGGGCGACGGACGTCGGCGCTGGTTCGGCGCTGTTGACGGGTTGGGGAGGGGCGGACGGGAGCGGGTTGATGGGCGCGGAGGCGTCGTCGGGGGACGAGCGTTGGAGTGGCCGGGGCGCGCGGTCGGGCTGCCGGGGTATCGCGGCGGTCGGCGGTGACGGGGCCGGCGATTCGGGCGGCGTGGTGCTATTCGATTGCGGATCGGCGTTCGTGTGCTGATTCGTAGGCGCCTGAGTGGGTGTTGGCTCGGATGGGGGCGAGGTGTTGCTCGATGGGATTCCGTCGGTGTCGATCGGCGTTGGACCGGCGGGTTCGGCGGCCGGCCGAGGCGTCTGCGGAGTGATCGCGGGTGAGGGAGCAAGGTGGGGAGTTGAAGGCGGTGATGGGAGCGATTCGGCGTGAGCGGCCGTCAATTGGGGGTGCGGCGCCTGCGCCGGCTGCGCTTCGATTGGTGCGAGCGCGAGCGCGGGGGTTGGTGCATCGGCTGAGGCGGAGGGTTCCGACTGAGGGTGGAGCGGCGGCGCGGGAGTTTCCTCGCGCGGGGCGGCGTCGGTTTCAGCAGGTTCTTCGTGGTTCGCCGATCCGTCGGGGGGTTGGGGGCGGCTTGAGTCGGTGGGCGCAGGATCTGCGTGTTCGTGCGTGGATTGCGCGGCATCGTCGGATCGTCTGCGCGCGCTGGTCAGCGCCTCATTGAACGGGCGGGTTGACTGATCGTCCGCGAGTTTTGGCCCCTTCGGCTCCGCGTTGGGGTTCCGGGGTGTTGCGTTGATCCCTCCCGGCTGCGTCGCGGCTCCGCGCGGCGTGTCTGCGAGGGGGATGAAGGCGTTGGTCATTCACGGTTCCTTCGGCGGGGCGGTCGCGATCGGCTGCGCCGGCGAAGGGGATGGGGACGCAACCGCCGTGCCACGGCTGCGGAGTCGCTCGATGAGGTCCGAGGCGAGGGCGGGGTCTTCTCTCTCGAACTCGGTGATGATCTTTGATGAGACGCGCGGCGAGAGGGCGTCGAGGTAGGAGACGACCTGGTCGATCTGATCGGAGGCGATGAGGGCGGACATCATGTTCTTGGCTTCGGCGGGCTTGACGCTCTGGTAGACCTGGACGGCCTTCTGGAACTGCTCGGAGCCTTCTTCTTCGGCGATGCGCGCCCTCATGGCGGCGAAGGCGTCGACCTGGGCCTGGAACTGCGCTCGCTGGCGGTCGAGTTCGGCGCGTTCGCGTACGAGCGTGTTGATGAGGTCGGTGGTCTCGCGCTGGACCCTTCGGCTGTTCTGTGCTTCGATTTCTTCCTTTGCGGACTCGCCGTCGAGTCGCTGCTCGGCGGTGAGCGGCGGCTTTCCGATCTTCGCGGCTTCGGCTTCGGCGGCGGCGGCGCGTTCCTGCTCGGCGGCGGCCTGGATCATGTGCGCGTGCTCATCGGCGATGGTGGTGGCGAGGATGGCGCGGATCTTCTGGAGGCGGTCGGGGTTGAGGCGGTCGGTGGCGTTGAGCCACACGGCGAAGCCGAGGAGTGCGAGGAGGTTGGCGACGGCGAGCGTCGAGAAGGCGATCCAGAGCGATCGGAGCATGGCGGCGGTCCTTGCTTGATGGGGCGGTGCTCGTCAGGTCTCGGCGGCGAGGCGTTGGTGGCGGAGGGTGGCGATCTCGTCGAGTTCGCTCGTTTCGCGGCGTTTTTCGTGCTGTTTCCAGGCTTCGTAGCGGCGTTGCTTCAGGAGTTCGACGGCTCGTCTGCGCGTGGCGGCGGCGCGGAGTTCGTTGCGTGCGTGTTCGAGACGGTGGTAGAGGCCGGCGAGTTGAAGGGCGAGGCGCTGGGTGTGGAGCTGGGCATGGAGCGAGGCGTTGGCCTGGAGTCGGACGGTGCGGAAATCGGCGGGTTGCTCTCGCGCGGGCGCGAGGAGGTTGCGGAGGTCGTCCTTGTGCGAGCGGATCTGGGCCTGGCGGTCGGTGACCATTTTTTCGAGGTCGAGGCGCTGGCGTTCGAGTTCGGCGACGGCGAGTTGCTTCTGGCGCTCGGCGTGGAGGCGCTGGTCGAGGAGCGGCTGGAGTCTGAACTTGAATGCAGGCATGTCGAAGTCGGGTTACTTGCGTGTCGGGGGTCGGGTGAGGAGTTTGTCGGCTTCCCTGGCGAGTTCGAGGAGTCGGGCGCGGGAGTTGAGGAAGAGTTCGGCGTCGCCGGTGCGCTGCTGGAGAAGGGCGTCGATCCTTGGTTTGAGCGCGACGGCGGTGTCGGTGAGCGGGCTTTGTCCGGGGGCGTAGGCGCCGATCTGGATGAGGTCTTCGGCGTCTCGGTATGCGGCGAGAAGGCGGATGATTGTGGAGCGCGCGGCGAGGTGTTCGGGGTCGCAGATGTGCGATGCGACCCGGCTGATGGAGTCGAGCGGGTCGATGGCGGGGAAATGGGCGCGGTGGGCGAGGGATCGTGAGAGGATGACGTGGCCGTCGAGAATTCCTCGTGCGGCGTCGGAGATCGGTTCGGTGAGGTCGTCGCCCTCGACGAGGATGGTGTAGAAGCCGGTGATGGAGCCTTTGGATTCGAGCGCGCCAGCGCGTTCGAGGAGGGAAGGGAGGAGTGAGAAGACGCTTGGGGTGTACCCCTTTGTGGAGGGGGGTTCGCCGACGGAGAGTCCGATCTGACGCTGGGCGTGCGCGAGGCGGGTGATGGAGTCGATCATGAGCATGGCGTCGAGGCCCTGCTCGCGGAAGTGTTCGGCGGCGGCGCAGGCGACGGAAGCGGCGCGGACGCGCATGAGCGGCGATTCGTCGCTGGTTGCGACGACGACGATGGATCGTGCGAGGCCCTCGGGGCCGAGGGCGTCTTCGACGAACTCTCTGACTTCGCGTCCTCGTTCGCCGATGAGGGCGATGATGTTGACATCGGCGGCGGTTCGGCGTGCGATCATGCCGAGGAGGGTGGACTTGCCGACGCCCGGTCCGGCGAAGATCCCCATTCGCTGGCCGCGGCCGACGGTGGTGAGGAGGTCGATGGTTCGGACGCCGGTGGGGAGGATCTTGTTGATTCGTCTTCGCGTGAGCGCGTTGGTGGGCGGTGGGCTGACCGGTACGTGTCGCGCGTCGCGCGGGGTGGGTGATCCATCGATGGGGTGTCCGAGGCCGTTGACGACTCGTCCGAGGAGGCTTCGGCTGATGGGGACGGTGGGTGTGGCCTGTTCTCCGGTGACTCGGTCGCCGGGGCTGATGCCCGTGGTTGTGCCGAGCATCATGACGATGGCGCGTCCCTGTTCGAAGCCGACGATTTCACCGGGCTTCCTGGAGTTTGAAGAGTGGACGGTGACGAGCGAGCCGACGGTGAGCGGGAGTTGCTCGACGATGAGGGTGAGGCCCTTGAGCGCGCGGACCGACCCGGTGACGCGGATGGGTTCGACCCGGCGGACGGCGGAGATGGCTTCGGCGAGGGGCATGCAGGGGGTATCGGCGATCAGGGATCGAGGCTCGGTGTTTCGGGAGCGGGGTTGGACCCGGCGGCGCGCGGGGTGGTCGTCGGCGCGGCGGGGAGGAGCGACTCGACGATGCGGTCGAGTTGTGTTTCGATGGAGGCGTCGACCTCGCCGTTGTCGGTGATGAGGACGATGGAGCCTCGGGTGAGCACGGGGTCCGAGTCGAGCACGACGTGCGGGGACGATGTGAATCGCTGTTCGAGTTGCGGCAGGATGGCGCGGACGAGTTCGAGGTCTGCGGGGCTTGTGCGGACCGTGAGGCGAGAGGGGGCGATGGTGAGAGCGAGGGCGGCGGCGAGTTGATCGGCGACCACGGCGGGGTTGAGCTGGATCGTGCGCTTGATGATGCGTTCGGCGATGGCGATGGCGAGGGTGAGGACGGCGGACTGGGCGTCGAGGAGGAGTTCGTTTCGACGGGTTTCGAACTGTTCGAGGGCGGCGTTCCACGCGGCGAGGACCTGGGCGGCGTCGGCCTGGGCCGCGGCGATGGCGTCGGCGCGCCCCTGTGCCCGGCCTTCGGTGATTCCCTGCTCGTGTCCGGCGGCGCGTCCCTCGGCGAATCCCTGTTCATGCGCTCCCGCGAGGATCCGGGCGCGTTCGGCGGTTGCCTGGTCGATGATGTTCCTGGCGCGCGACCTGGCGTCTGCCTCCATGGCTTCGGCGGTTCGGCGGAGGTCTCCGAGATCGAGCACGATCGCGTTTCGTGTGAGCCGGTCTCGTTCTGAGTTCTTGATGATGGTCATGTGGATTCATCCGCCGGCGCGGGCACGGGTTGGGGCGGACGTTGAACGGGGTACCGGGAGCGGGGCGGCCGATCGAGACGGCGCGCGGCGGACGTGGGACGGCGGAGGCGCTAGACGACGAGTTCCTCGGCGCCGCCCCGGCCGGCGATGATGATCTCGCCCGCTTCTTCGAGCCTTCGGACGATGTCCACGATGCGCTGCTGCGAGGCTTCGACATCGCTGACGCGGACGGGGCCCATGAACTGCATGTCCTCCTTGATGAGTGCGGCGGCGCGTTCGGACATGTTGCCGAAGATTTTCTTCTGGAGTTCCTCGGAGGCGGTCTTGAGCGCGAGGGCGAGTTCGGAGTTGTCGACTTCGCGGAGGACGGCCTGGATTCCCTTGTCGTCGACCATCCGGATGTCCTCGAAGACGAACATCAGGCGGCGGATTTCCTCGACGAGTTCGGGGTCCTCGGCTTCGAGGCCTTCCATGATGGCCTTCTCGCTGGTTCGATCGGCGAGGTTGAGGATCTCGGCGACGGTGGGGACGCCCCCGGCCTTTTCCATCGACTGGGTGAGCATGGTGGCGAGTCGGGATTCGAGGCCCTTCTCGACTTCGCGGATGACCTCGGGGTTGGTCTGCTCCATGTTGGCGATGCGCTTGATGACCTCGATCTGCTTCTGCTGCGGGAGCCCGACGAGGATCTCGGCGGCCTTGTGGTGCGGGAGGTGGCAGGTGATGAGGGCGATGGTCTGCGGGTGCTCGTCCTGGATGAAGGTGAGGAGGTTCTCGGATTCCGCCTTCTGCAGGAAGGCGAAGGGTGTCTTCTGGACCTGCGTCTGGATCTGCTGGAGGACTCTTTCGGCGGTCTTGGGGTCGAGCGAGTTCTTGAGGATGGTCTTGGCGAAGTCGAGGCCTCCCTCGGCGCCCTGGGCGTTGGCGAGCGAGATGGAATAGAACTCTTCGAGGACCTCGTTGCGGAGTTTGTCGGCGACTCCGCCGAGGCTGGCGAGTTCGCGCGTGACATCTTCGACCTGCTCCGCGGGGAGGCTCTTGAGGATGACGCCCGCGCGGTCGGGGCCGACGGAGAGGATGATGATGGCGGCCTTGGTGATCCCCGGGAGGTCCGCGGCTGATTCGGGGAGTTTTTCGCCTGGTTTCCGTGGCATGGGTGTGTGGGATCCGGATCAGGAGCCGGAGATCCATCGTCCGAGGAGGCGTGCGGCGTCTTCCGGTTTTTCGGAGACGAGGTCGGCGACCTGTTCGCTGACCTTCCGTGTTCTCATGTCGTCGTCGGTGAGTTCGATTCCCGTGAGGGCGGATTCGGCTTCTCCGGCTTCGCCGACGAGTTCGCTTCCGCTGTCGAGGGCGGGGGGGAGGCCGACGAGTTCCTCGGCTGAGGGGAGCGGTTCGCGCTTGGTTGTTCGCATGGCGGTGACGAGGACCATGCTGAGGGCGAGGAGGGCGAGTCCGCCGAGGGCGATGTTCTTGACGAGTCCTTCGGCGGCGAGTGTTCCCGTTGGAATTCCGAGGATGGAAGCGGGCTGCACGGCCGGGGCGCCGAGGCCGGCGGGGGCGATGGGGATCATCGAGACCTGGACCTCTCCCTTCACGGTTTCGGCGCCGGCGGAGGTGTCGATCTGGAGTTCGACTTCGCCCTTGATGCGTGCGGTCTCGGCGGTGACGATGGGCTGGAGGTCGTTTTCGGGTGGTTCGGGGGCGGGCGCGGGGGTGGAGGCGGGCGCGGCGGCTGGTTGTCGGCTGCGCCAGACTTCGACGAAGTAGGGTCGCGGGATGTTGACGACGGCGTTGATCTTGGTGGGGTTGCCCCTGGGGTCGACGACGATCCGGTTCTCGCGGCCGAACTCGGTCTGGAACTGCGAGTCGCCGGTGGTTTCCTTGCTTCCGGCTCCCTGCGACGAGGCGAACCCCGAGATGTCTTCGCGGGTGTTGCTGCGCGGCCCCGGTTCGCCCCCGGTGGTGGGGTGCGTTTCTTCGCGCGACTTGGACTGGTCGCTCTTGAGGAGCGAGACGGAGCCTTTCCCCTCCGGGAGGATGGAGTTTGTCTCGGTGCGTCGTGTGGTGACATCGACCTGCGCGTGGACGGTGACGATGACTCCGGGGATGTAGGAGGCGAGCATCTCCTGGAGCTGCTGCTGCTTGCGTGATTCGACGGCGGCGACGTATTCGAGGTAGGTCGAGGCGGCGAGTGTTCCTTCTTCGCGGGCCTTGTGCTGGCGGTTGGTTGTTCCGTCGATGACGCGGACGTTTTTCGGGTCGATGCCCCGTGATCCCGCGACGAGTTGGGCGATGCTGTCGACGGTGTTCTGGTCGAGTGCGCGGGTGGGGAAGACGGTCGCGGCGGCGGAGGGCTGGGTTCCCGGCTGGCCGAGGGATCGCTTTTCGGGGAGGTTGAGGATGACGGAAGCGGCGCGGATTCCCGACATCTTGGAGATGATCTGGGCGAGTTCGTTCTGGACGGCGATGGTTTCGAGTTGCTGATTCTGTCGCTGGCTGAGCGTCCAGGATTGCTTGTCGATGAGGTTGTCGAAGAGGATGCGTGCGTCGCCCGGGAGGGCGTCGGCCTCGGCCATCTGGGCGAGGATGAGCGACTGCGCGCGCGCGGGGACCATGACCTGTCCGCCCTGGTTCTCGTAGGTGACGGCGCTGGCCTGGAGGAACCGGAGCGCGCGCTGCTGGTCCTCGGCGGAGGCGCCGGGCATGAGCGGGACGAGTTCGTTCTTGCCCGAGTAGAGCTGGACGAGGAGCAGGGTCATCGCCATGACGACGGCGACGGAGGCGATGAGGAGTTTCTGGCTGGTGTTCAGCCTCGCCATCGCGGCGTTGATCTGCGCGATGACTTTCTGCAACCTCGACATCGATCGGCCTCCGTGCCAGTTGGCGCGCCCTCCGGGCGCGTGACGATCGCTCGGCGCGGCACGCCCCGACGATCGGCACTAGATGGTTCGGTCGTCCCGGGTGCGGCGCTTGAATGTGCGCGTGTAGGGAATGCGCTTCAGCGCAGGGGTTGCGCGGCGTGTTGAGTTCGGGTGGTGGAGGCGGCGCGAGGAGATCAGACGCGGATTTCGCGGATCTCGTTGTAGGCGTCCATCATCTTGTTGCGGACGTTGAGGAGCATTTTGAAGGCAGTGTCGGCCTTGGCAGTAGCCATGAGGACGGATTCGAGGTCGTTTCGTCGCCCGGCCTGGAGGTCTTCGATGGCGTGGGTGGCGTCCTGCTGGAGTTCGTTGACCTTCTGGATGTTGTCGAGGAGGAGGTCCTTGAAGGATTGGCCTTCGGGGGCGGGGGCCTGCGGTCGGAGCGCGGGGGACAGGCCGGATGCCTGCTGAGCGCCGATGATTCCGAGTGGATCAACCATGAGTATGTCTCAGGGGTCGCGGTGCGTGGGTCGGATTCAGGCGAGCAAACGGAGTGCCTGGGCGATCATGGTCTTGGTTGCTTCGGCGGCGGCGACGTTGGCTTCGTAGGAGCGGACGGCCTCGATGGCGCTGACGTTCTCGGTGACGGGATCGATGTTGGGGTAGTAGACGTACCCGGCGTCCGGTCCTTCGGTCTGTGCGTAGGGGTTGTCGGGTTCGTAGACCTTGCGCGGTTCGGAGTTTTCGATGGTGATGTCGGAGACGTGGACGCCGGGTGAGCCGTCGGGCTGTCCCGGCTGGAAGACGGCGATGCGCCGCTGGAAGGGGTTGGTGTTTCCCGCGGCGTCGAGGATGGTGTCACGGTTGGCGAGGTTGGTGGCGATGGTGTCCATGCGGATGCGCTGGGCGACCATTCCGCTGACCGAGATGTCGAGTGTGCCGTACATGGTGTGGGGTGCTTTTAGAGTCTTTCGCGGATGGCGGTGTTGAGCGAATCCATCTGTGATTTCATGAGGTCTGTTGCGACGCGGAACATGGTGAGGTTCTCGACCATGGCCTGCATGGTTCGTTCGAGGTCTCGGTTGTTTCGGTCGTGGAAGAGGATGTTGTCGGATCCGGAGGAGGGGTTGAGGCGCAGGCCGGTGGGCGTGACCTGGACTTCCCGGTTTCCCTGGAAGTTGAAGTCTCCCCTGGTGGAGCCGGGGTTTTTTCGGCGTTGGTCGATGGCGTCGCCCAGGCTGTGCTGGAAGTCGGCGACGGAGACGTCCTGGGTCTGGTAGTTGGGCGTGCTGAGGTTGGCGATGTTGTGGGCGATGATTTCCTGCCTTCGAGCGGCGAACTGGATGGTCCGCTCAAGGGAGGGGAGGGCGCCGGAGTTGAAGAGTCCGTCGATCATGGTCGGTTGTGGATTCGCAAACGGCTTGCCAGCGGGGAGCGCGGGAAGTGCGCGGTTGTCAGAGGGTTTCCTCGACGAGTTTTTCCTGTTTCCATTTTTTGAGTTTGAGGCCGAGGGTTCGGACACCGATGCCGAGGGCGCGTGCGGTTTTCTGTCGGTGTCCCTGGAAACGGCCGAGGGTGCTGACGATGATCTCGCGTTCGATGTCGCAGAGGTGTTTCGGCTCGTCGAGGTGGGCGTTGGAGTGATGGAAGCCGTTGAGACGCGGCGCGGGCGCGGCGGCGACGGCGTGAGCGGCCGGGGAGGGGGCGTCGCCCGCGTTGAGCCATGGCTGGATGAGTTCGGGTCCGATGTCGTCTGACAGGCTGAGGACGACGGCGCGTTCGCAGAGGTTCTGGAGTTCGCGGACGTTTCCGGGCCAGTGGTAGGCCATGAGTGCTTCGAGTGCGGTTTCGGTGAATCTTTTGGCGGGTCGTCCCTCCCTGGCGCAGACGGATTGGACGAAGTGCGGTGCGAGGAGGGTGATGTCCTCGACCCGCTGGCGGAGCGGCGGGAGGTGGAGCGGGAGGACGTTGAGTCGGAAGTAGAGGTCCTGGCGGAAGGAGTGGGAGGCGACCTCTCGCGTGAGGTCGCGGTTGGTGGTGGCGATGACGCGGACATCGACGCCGATGGTCGTGCTGGAGCCGACGCGCTCGAAGGCGCGTTCCTGGAGGACGCGGAGGAGTTTGGCCTGGAGTTGGGGGCGCACCTCGCTGACTTCATCGAGGAGGAGGGTGCCCTGGTGGGCGAGTTCGAATCGTCCCTTTCGGAGTCGGTCGGCGCCGGTGAAGGCTCCCTTTTCGTGGCCGAAGAGTTCGGATTCGAGGAGCGACTCGCTCATGGCGGCGCAGTTCATGGCGAGGAACGGCTCGGCGGCGCGGGGGCTCATCTCGTGAATGGCGCGGGCGACGACTTCCTTTCCGGTGCCGGATTCTCCCGAGATGAGGACGGTTCCCTGCGAAGCGGCGATGGCCTTGAGGCGGTCCTTGATCTCGCGGATGGCGGGAGATCGGCCGAGGATTCGTTCCATTCCGCGGGGGACGTTTTCTCCCCCCCCACTGCGCGGCTCGGCGGCGATGCGGAGGACGGCGTTGTCGCGCTTGAGCCTCGCGTTTTCGAGCGCTCTCTTGACGGAGATGATGAGTTCGTCTCCCTCGAAGGGCTTGGTGACGTAGTCGAAGGCTCCGAGTCGCATGGCCTGCACGGCGGTCTGGATGGTGCCGAAGGCGGTCATGAGGACGATTGGGAGGTCTTCGTCGATCTGCTTGGCGCGTTCGATGAGTTCGATGCCCGAGAGTCCCGGCATCTTGAAGTCCGTGACGACGGCGTCCGGCCGGCGGGAAGCGATGGTTTCGAGGGCTTCGTCGCCGCTGACGGCGGTGATGACGGTGAAGCCGGCGCGTTGGAGGGTTGTGGCGACGCTGTCGCGGAGGAGTTCCTTGTCATCGACCACGAGGATGGTGTGCATTTCAGGCGGCCTCCGATTGGAGTGTGGTGTTCGTGCCAGCGTGCGGAGACGTCTGGATGAGGGACGGCGCGATGGGGAGAGCGAACTGGACGGTGGCGCCACGCGGCGGCTGCGAATCGGCGCCCGGCGTGGTGTTGTTCTCGATGGTGACTCGTCCGGCGTGGGCGTCGATGATGCGGTGGACGATGGCGAGTCCGAGGCCGGTGCCGGTGTGCCGGGTGGTGAAGAAGGGGTTGAAGAGTCGTTCGAGCGCTTCGGGGGGGACTCCCGGCCCGTTGTCGCGGATGGAGAGGACGATCATCGGCTCGCGGCGTCCCTCGATGGTTGCGACGCGGCGCTGAGCGGCGGCGCACCACACCTCGCGGGTCGATGCGGGCGATTCCGCGAGCGACTCGGCGGCGTTGCGGAGGACATTGGTGAGCGCCTGGTGCATGAGGTGGCGGTCGCAATGGAGCGTCAGCGGGTGGCGTGCCGGGCGTGGGCGGTGGAGGGTGATGGCGTGCGTTGACCAGAGGTCGGCGCAGGCATCGGCGGCCTCGTTGATGAGTTCGATGACCGGGACGCTTTCCGGCCGGAGTTTCATGTCGCGCGAGAAGGCGAGGACATCTCCGACGACGGCGTCGAGTCCCGAGACGGCGGCGGCGATCTTGAGGGCGATGTCGCGTTCGGACGGACGGTCGGCGAGGTCGGTGGCGAGGACTCCGGCGTAGAGTCGGATGGAGCCGAGGGGGTTCCGGACTTCGTGGGCGATTCCCGCGGCCATTTCGCCGAGGGCGGCGAGTTGCCTGGCGCGTCGGAGTTGGTCGTTGGCTTCGCGGAGTTCGGATTCGAGCCGCGCGACCTCGGCGCGGAGTGTTTCGTGCGTTCCCTGGAGTCGCGCGGTTGCTTCGTGAAAAGTTGCGAGGAGTTCGGCGAAGTCCGTGGGCGAGAGGGCGGGGGCGCCCTTGCGGCCTTGGGCGATTGAGTGGTGTTCGGTGATGTTTTCGGCGAGGGCGTTCATCCTCGGCTGTCCTGGAAGATCGGTCCCCCGCCGGGGACGGCCGGTCGGGTGTAGGCGTTGATGGCGCCGCGCACGTTGGAGAGGCCTTCAATCTCCTGTCCGATGCGTGTGCGGCGTGCTTCGAGGCGCTTGCGATCGGCTTCGTCGCGTTGCGCGATCTGGTCCACGATGGCGGCGACGGAATCGAAGCGCTGTCGCAGGACGATGCGGTGCCTGGAGGGGAGGGTCGGCGCGAGGCGTTCCCACGATTGGACGAAGGGGGCGACTTCCTGGTTGGTGAGCGCGATCTGCTCGATGAGCTGCTCGCGGCGACCGAGGATGTCGAGGAGGCCGTCGGTCTCCTCGGCGTCGATGAACTGTGACTGCTCGGCGGCGAGCGCGGCGAGTTGTTCGTAGAGAGTGATCTGGAGGTCGAGGATGCGAGCGAGGCGCGGCGCCCAGACTTCCGGGTCCGGGTGAGGCTGATCGGCGGTGGGCGTGCGGCTCGATTCGGTCATCCGTGACCTCGCTCTCTGATTCGACGGGGCGATTCCATCGCCTTGGCGCCCTGATGGCGCTCTGGGCACTCTGATCGGCTGAGGGGTGCGCGGAGGTGCAGTAATTGCCGATTGCGGGGGGTCGAGGTGGGTGGGATCACCCTTCGGGAGCGCGAGGCCGACCGAGGCGAGCCGGATCGCAATTTGATGTTGTGGGGGTGGCCCGGGTGTTGAAGCGCGGCAATACTTCCTGCTTGATGAAATCGCTTTCATTTGTTTCCCGAGTGATCGTCTCGGCCGCGGTGTCGGCGTTCGGCGCGGGCGGGGCGTGCGGAGCGCCGCAGTTGGCGGGGTGGACGGCGGATGGTCCGGATGATGTGGCGGCGGTCGCGGCGTCGGCGTTTTCGGGGTTCTACGCGACGGCCGACACGTTCGAGGATCGGGTTGAGGTCCGGGACGTTCGCGGCGCGATGGTGCGGACAATCAGTCGGGAAGAGATGGGCGGTCTGCTGCCCTGGATGAGCCTGGATGGCGGGGCGGACGGGCCGGCGGCGCTGGCGATGAGCGCGTCGGGGCGGATGCTGTTTGTTTCAGTGTTCGATGACACGGCGGCGGGCGACGGGCAACCTTCGGACGCGGTGCTGAGGCTCGATGTCTCGACGGGTGCGCTGAGCGTGTTTGCCCGGCTGGAGTTGTTCGGGTCGGGAGCGGCGTTCCCGCACCTGGCGATGGCGCACAACAAGGGGCGCCTTTTCATCGGCGATTCGACGGGGGTGATCCGCGTGTGGAGCGCGGGGGGGAACACGAGTGCGGGTTTCTCGATCGGCAACTGGACGGTGCCCGGGGCGACGACGATCCGCGGGATCGCGATCGATCGTGATGGGCTGTCGATCTACACGGCGAGCGCGACGGGGGTGTTCCGGGCGGCGATCCCGGCGAGCGCGGGGACGCAGCCGACGTGGACGCAGGTCGCGTCGGGGAGTGATCTTCGCGCGCTCGCTTGGGGGGAGCATTTCGGCGGGATCGCGAACGCGGGGCTGTACCTGCTGAGCGGGACGGGAGCGGGATCGAAGGTTGAGTTTCTGACGGTGGCGCAGGCGCAGGGGGGGGCGGTGGCAACGCCGAGCGGGTACCTGGTGTCGGGCGCGACGTGGCACGATGTTTCGGCGACGGGGGATGGCGCGCTGCTGATCGGCGCGGACGAGGACGGGCTGCGCGTGACGGATTCGAGCGATGCGCGGCTGGGCTTTGACGGGTGGATGTCGAACGAGTTCGCGCAGGTGACGGCGTTCAGCAAGGGGCTGATCGCGCCGGACGGCGAGCCGGCGGGGTGGGTGATTGATGGAGATGTGATCCCCGCGTGGAGCCGTTTCCATCCGGCGACGCCGGACGGGGCGGCGTGGGTGGTGTTCAACCTGATCGTGAGCGATCGGATGCTCGGGGATGGGCAGGCGCTCCCGCTGGTCCGGTCGATCCTGACGCGGTACGGAGGATTGGCGGCGGATGGGATCAAGCCGTGGCGGTCGGCGGACGGGATCATGAAGCACTGGCTCGATCCGTTGACGGGGAACACCAAGCCTGGTTGGGCGGATGAGTACGCGACGCTGAGCACGATGAAGATCGTGGCGGCGGCGGCGCGTGCGATGGCGTACTGGCCGGACGATCCGGTGGTGGCGCGCGCGGGTTCGCGGATCGTGTTCTTGACGCGGAACTGGGGGGCGTATCTCCAGGGCGGGACGGACGCGATCGCGTTCAAGGGGCTGGCGGGCGGCGGGGCGGACCCTTCGCTGTGGGCGTCGCCGTTTAATGAGGGGATCATCTTCGCGGAGCAGGCCGGGACGTACGGCGGGTCGGCGGCGGCGGAATCGCGCGATCGGTGGTTTGAGCGGGCGCTGTGGCCGGTGGGCGCGACGCTGCTCAACCGTCCGATTACGAGCGCGGGGAGCGGCCAGTTCCAGTCCGCGTTCCTGAGCGTGTACCCGTCGTTGCTTTCGCGGCCGTTCCGCGCGGATGCGGCGTGGCGGGAGCAGATCGAGAACATTCACTGGTCGAACGCGGCGTGGACGGATGACAACGGCCCTCGGTTCTTCACGGTGTTTTCGGCGGGGACGTCGCCCTCGGGGTACAACGCGGACACGCTGTCGAACCATCCGGGCAACATCGCGACGTTTCCTTCGCTGATGGGTCTTGCGGCGTTCGGCGATGAGTCGGTGGCGGTGGGCGCGTACCACGCGTACCGCAAGGGCGCGCGTCAGGCGTTCAAGACGGGGGCGAGCCTGCTGTACCGGCGATCGGATACGGATCGGAACTACGTGCCGAACTCGGCGGGGTTGCCCGATGTGGTGCTGGGGGCGCTGGGGCTGGCGGAGTTGATGTCGCCCGGGGTGGTGGATGAGGTGCTGGCGCGGCCTTACCCGACGGTGGAGTTGTGCCCGCAGGACGTGGACGGTGATGGTGAAATTGACGTGGATGACCTGTACCGCGCGAACGCGGCGTTGAGTGATCTGAATGGTGACGGTTCGGTGAGCGCGGCGGATCGGTCGTGCCTGCAGGCGTGGCTGCGGCGCGGCGGAGCCGGGGAATGAACGCGGCCCGCTCGTTGTTCAGGGGGTGGCGCTGGCGGTCGAGGCCTTGGCTTCGAGTTGATCGAGGCGGAGGCTGGATTCGAGCCATCGTTCCCAGTGCCTGCGGTCCATGGGGACGGCGGCGCCCTGCCAGGTTGATTCGGGGATTTCCTTGAGGCGCGACTTGGCGCGTTCGTGCGCGGTGCGTGCTTCTGGGAGGCGGCCGAGGGCGGCGTAGCAGTTGACGATCTGGACCATCGGCACGAGCGAAGCCGGTTCGTTGGCGAGGCGCTGGGCGGCGGCGTCGTAGTGTCGGATGGCGAGTTCGTAATCGCCGAGGTCGAAGGCGCAATCGCCGCGGTAGAGCGTGGAGTTTCGGAGGATGATTCGCTGGAGCGGCGTGAGCCGGGTGGGATCGGAGGCTTCGAGGCGGGAACGGACCTTTTCGTAGAGGTCGAGCGCGGCGCGGAGTCGTTCGGTGCGGATGCGTTCGAGTTCGGCGCGTTCGGAGATGGGCATCGCGTCCTTGAGCTGCTTTTCGACCTGCGCGGCGGAGAGCCGGTTGGCGTCGGCGAGGTCGAACATGAGCCGGGTTTCCTCGGGGGCGTCCGGGTATCGCTCGATGGCTTCGTGGAGTCGCGCGATGGCGTCGGGGAACCGATCGACGCGGAGGTAGAGCGCTCCGAGTTCGAGGAGGGCGCGCTTGAACTGCGGCGCGTCGGGCTTGAAGAGCCGTCCGTCGAGCACGCGGAGGAGAAGGGCCTCCGCCTTGTCGGAGTCGGCGTCGTTCGAGGCGAGGAGGTAGCACTGGGCAAGCGGGACGTAGGAGCGGAAGGCCTCGTCGGAGCCTGGGTTGGCGCGGATGACGTCTTCAAAGAGCGAGATGGCGGTGGTGTACTGATTGAGCGACTGGAAGCATCGCCCGAGGCGGAACTTGGATTCGAGTTGCTTCGGGTCCTGCTTGCGGTTGTAGGCGTACTCGGTGAACAGACGGATGGCTTCGTTCTGCTCTCCGGCGCGGTCGAGGAGGTCGGCGGCGTTCCAGAGCGAAGCGGAGGCCTCTTCGGGTGAGGCGACCATGGCGGCTCGGGCGTGCTGCTCGTAGGCGGCACCGGACTGAGCGAGGTGGACGCGCGACTGCTCGACGGTTTCGGGATCGAGCAGGCTGAGCCTGCCCGCGGACTCGTATTCGTTTGCGAGTCCGCCGACGAGATTGGAGGCGATATCGCGGTGTGTTTCGGCGAGGCGGAGGAGCGCGGAGGCCGGGGCGTGCGAAGGGGGATAGGCTCGGACGATGAGGTCCGCGTAGAGGAGCGCGGTGTCGAGGTCTCCGGCGGCGGCGCGGATGCGGTATCGCTGCTCCATGCTCTGTTCGGCGCGCTCGGGTGTGATGGCTCCGGCGCGTCCATTTTCGCGGATGCGTTCGACGAGTTTGCGGTAGGCGTTGAGGGATTCCTCCGGGTGCCCGAGGTCGGCCTCGGTCTCGCCGAGGCCGAGGAGCGCCTGGGCGTGGGCGTCGCTTCCCGGGAATCGTTCGACGACGGAGGCGTAGCGGTCGCGTGCCTCTTCGATGTCTCCCTTTGACTGGGCGATGCGTGCGAGGCTCTCGTCGATGTAGCCTCGTCGTTCGTCTCCCGGGGTCAGGATTGCCTCGGCGAGGGAGAGGTGCGTGCGCGACTGCTCGATGTTGCCGACCTCGAAGTAGGCATCGCCGAGGAGGATGTGGAGGTCAGCGGCTTCGGAGGATTCGGTGGATTCGAGCCTGGGGATTTCCGGGAGGACCTCGTCGATGACACGGTCGGCTTCGCCCCTTGCGAGCGCGGCGCGCTGGTATTGAACGACGGCCCAGATGCGGTCCGACTCGTCAAGCCCCGGGTCTTCCCTGAATCGGTCGAGCACGCGGAGCGCTCGCTGCCGATAGGCGGGGGTGCCGACGAGTCCCTCGTTGATGATGCGCTTGTAGAGTCTTCGGCGGCGGTCGGCCTCCTCGGCCGGCAGGTGTTCGAGGTGGGCGAGGGCCTCATCCACACGGTCGAGGTCGAGGAGTGTTTCGGCGATGAACGCGGCGCGTCGGGGGGTGATCTGTTCGTGGCTGAGGTGTTCGGCCTTGATGAGTTCTTCAAGGGTGCGTGTGTTGTTGGTTTTCGCGGCGGGCGTGTTCATCGGCGCGCGATTGATACGGTGCGCGAGGAAGAGCGACTCGCCTCGGAGCGCATGGAATCGTGCCAGGAGTTCGGGTGAAGCGGCGCCGGGGCGGCCGATGGCCTGGACGATGGGGCCGTTGAGAAGGTCGAGCGCCGAGGCGGGGTCCTGGGTGGCGATCAACGTTTCGGCGTCGTTCAGGACTCCCTCGAAATCCGGGCCTGGGGCGCGCTTGATGGCGGCGGCGATTCCCAGGACGAGGAGGACCAGGCCGAGGAACGCGACCGGGAGTTGCCATGCGTCGCGCCAGCCGCGTGACGGCGTGGGTTCGATGGCCGGTGATTCGGGTGCGGGCGGATCGGGTTGGGTTGGCTGATCGCTCATGCGCGTGGCACACCCGCTCGACGTTTGGGGGCGCGGAAGGTCCCGGATGGATTATCGGGGCGCAGGGGGGTGGGTCTGAAGCGGCGTGCGGAAACTCCGGGACGGAGCGTGTGGCGTTGGCGAATCGGCAACCGGTATCAGACGCCGGTGGAGCCGAAGCCGCCTTCGCCGCGCGCGGTGGGGGTGAGTTTCGAGGCTTCTCGGATGATCGCTCGGGCGACGGGGGCGATGACGAGTTGCGCGATTCGCATGCCGTGTTCGACGGTGAAGGGTTGCCGGCCCAGGTTGATGAGGGCGACGGCGACTTCTCCCCGATAATCGCTGTCGATGGTTCCCGGCGCGTTCGGGACGGTGAGGCCGAACTTGGTGGCGAGGCCTGAGCGCGGTCGGACCTGACCTTCCAGTCCTTTGGGTATCGAGACGGCCCATCCGGTTGGGATGATCCTGATCTCGCCCGGCGGGATCACAATGGGTTGAAGTTGATCCGTGCAGGCGACCAGGTCCATTCCGGCGGCGCCTTCGGATTGGTAGGCCGGGAGGATCGCTTCCGGTCGTATTCTGCGGAATCCGATCACCGGCGGCTCGGGATGAGAGTTGTTCATCTCCCCTGTTTACCGCGCCGCGGTTCTCTGGCGGTTCAGGAGGGCGGAGGCCCGGACTTCAACTTCGAGGGTCGCCTTGGCGAGCGTCCGGTCCAAGGTCTCGATCATCCGCTCCGTGGAAGAGATGGCGGCGTCGAGCGCGGATCGTCCGGTAACGGTCTTGTAAAGATCGGAGCGGTTCAGGCGGTTGCCGTGCTCCTCGCAGGCGGAACGCGCCTGCTTGAGTTCGGCGAGGACGGCCTTGGCGCGTTCCCGCTGGGAAACCAGGCTTTGATCGTTCAACATGTTGACGGCTCGATCAGCGACCTGAACCATGCCTTTGATCCTTCAATGTCCCGCCACGACGTGCGTCCGTGCCGGCATCCGGTGCGAGTCGGGGTCATTGTCGCTGCCGGCGGCTGAGAATCAAGCCGCGTCTGCGGAGAGAAGGTGGTTTTGAGAGGGTCCGTCCAGCATGGCGAGTTGCCGCTTGATGGCGTCGAGCACCACCGATGGTGTTTCGGCGTGACGAACCCCCGACATTTCGGCGACCATCTGCATGATTTGCTCGCGCTGTGGGCGTTTTCCTTTCCACGCCAAGACCCCCGGAACAGGGGTCTGCCGGAGTTCCTCCGCGCTGTAGGAGAGTTCCTCGTGAAGTTTTTCTCCCGGCCTGGCGCCAGTGAACAGAACCCGAATGGAGTTGATTTCATCGCTTTCCGGGTGTTGCTGATTCCAGTCGGGGACGAGGCCGTGGGCGCGGATGAATCGTTCGGCGAGTCCCTTGATGAGGACGGGTTCCCCCATGTCGAGGACGAGGACCTCCGCGTGATCGTCGTTGACGGTTGCGGCCTGGATAACGAGTGAGGCGGCCTCCGGGATAGTCATGAAGTAGCGGGTCATCTCCGGGTGCGTGACGGTGACGGGTCCGCCCTCGGCGATCTGCGCGCTCCAGATGGGGAGGACGCTGCAGTTTGAGCCGAGGACGTTTCCGAACCGGACAAGGCAGCAGCGTGTGCGATGCTGGGTGTCGTTGGCGGCGGTGACGTAGATCTCGGCGAGGCGCTTGGTGGCTCCCATGACGGAGGTGGGGTTGACGGCCTTGTCCGTTGAGATCATGACGAAGCGCTCGACGCCCGTGGCGATGGAGGCGTCGGCGACGGACTTTGTTCCGAAGAGGTTGTTGTTGACGGCGGCGGCGGGGTGGTCCTCCATCATGGGCACGTGCTTGTGGGCGGCGGCGTGGAAGACGACCTGGGGTCGCAGCGCGACGAACCTGCGCAGGGTGGCGTCGGCTTCGACGACATCGTGGAGGACAACTTTTCGCTTGACGGCGGGGAAGAGGGCACCGACCTGTCGGTCGATGTCGAAGAGGGCGTTCTCGGATCGTTCGAGGAGGATGAGTTCGCCGACTCCGGCGGCGGCGCAGCGCCGCGCGAGTTCGGAGCCGATGCTCCCGCCGGCGCCGGTGATGAGCGCCCGCTTTCCCTGGAGCAGTTCTCGGACACGGGATTCGTCGAGGCTGCGCGGCTGCCTGCCGACGAGCGCGGCGAGGTCGATGCGCGGCGAGCCGCCCCGGACGAAGAGGGCGGTGTCGGCGAGCATGTCGGTGATCGGCGGGAAGAACCGCTCGCCGATGTTCGCGGCTCGAAGGGTGGCGCGGACGCGCGCGAGCGCCTTGGAGAGCGCGGCGGGGAGCGAGACGATGGCGGTGCGGACGCCGAGCTGGGCGCAGACGTCCGGGAGGTCTTCGACCTCTCCCATCAGGGGCGCCCCGATCATGTCCTCGCGGACCGAGTCATCGGGGTTGACGAGGAACGTCCCGACGACTCTGGGGGAGGCACTTCCCAAGGATCGGAGTTGCGCGATGACCGATTTCGCGGTCGCGGCGGTTCCGACGATGATGACAGGCCCGGCGGGGGTAGATGGGTTCGGCGCTTCGGGGTCGATCATTGGCGCAGGGCACTCCCTCCCGGGGGCGGATTCCGATGCTCCCGGTGGTTTCTTATCGGTCGGGTGGAGGGGGGGGGATCAGCGGGCGGGTTCGTGTGTTCCCCTGATGAGGCGGGGGCCGGGGCGCGATCGGCGATGAGCAGAATTGAGGAAGTGTCGGGAAAATGTGAGCGGAGGATTGCGGTCAGCGAAATCGGACGCATACTTGAGGCGGGCGGGAAGGTGGACGGGTGGTCCGGCCGCCTGGTTGTGTGGCACCCTGCGGTAGAAGTCGCTCCGGACCGAGACGTTCTTTGTTTTCGTTTTTTGCCTGGCGCGACCGGGAGTTGA
>JAEUIV010000151.1 GCA_016795005.1 Phycisphaerae bacterium | reverse complement strand
CTGAAGGAGCGGATCGCCTCCGGCTCACTCGAGAGTCAGCGGCTGCTCGTCCCCGCGGTTGTGAACGTCGCCGAATCCGCGATGGAGGGGCTGGAACGGCTGACGCCGCTGCTCGCCCGCCTCGGCGTCGAGGCGGAGCCGATCGGTCCGCGCTCCGTCGCGGTCCACGCGTTCCCCAGTTTCCTTTTCGATCGCAAGGTGGACCCGGCGGAGTTCCTCGGAGAACTTCTCGATCGAGTCGAATCGGAAAAGTGGACGCTCGGAGACTCCGCGGGAGAGGCCGCGCTCCACGAGGTGCTTGACATGATGGCGTGCAAGGCGGCGATCAAGGCGGGCGACTCGCTCAGTGAATCAGAACTCGGGGAACTCATCCATCTCCGCGAGTCCATCGAGCGAGCCAGCAACTGCCCCCACGGCCGGCCGACGACGGTTCGAATGACGATCCGTGAACTGGAAAAACTGTTCGGGCGCGCGTGAACTCGGAGCGCATCCGCACCCGCCGCCCCCAGACCCCGCCCGCCGGGCAGTTTCCTTAGAAATACCTCGGAAGATTTGTTGCTATTCTTGTAATAGCGTGCAAAGTCCTATTGACAAGAAGAAAAGCGCAGGCAGAGTACAGGGTTCGGCGGCGGATCGGTTCCGCTCCTTCATTCCCCGCTGGGGCCCCGCTCGTGATGGAAATGGAGGTGACGGATGAACGTCTTGTCTGCTTGCCGTTTTGTCTGGTGGCTTGGGTGGTCGAACGGGGCCGGGGATTCCGGGATGAACGGGCGGGCGCTCCAGATTGTTCTCGGACTCGCGGCGGTGATGCTGCTGACCGGAAGCGTGCGCGCTGAGCATCCGATCCCGGAGGCGCAGCGCTGGGCGACGATTACGCATGCGGGGAATGAGCCGTATGTCTACGATCCCGCTGGCCCCATAACGTCGCGATCGATTGCGGGTGTTGATTACGAGTACCAGATCAGCCGGACTGAGGTGACGGGGGCTGAGTGGTTCGAGTTCGTGCAGGCGTTTGCGCCCTACGTGCAGGAGGATGCGGTCAATGCCATCGACTTCAAGAGCCAGTTGATTGGAGTTTCTGGGTACCGCGAGTACTTTCTTCCCCCTGAGAACGAGAACCGTCCCATCAAGGTTGGTTGGACTTTTGCCGCGAGGTATGTCAACTGGCTTCACAATGGCAAGGCGCTGACCCCCGACGCCTTTGAGAACGGCGCGTACGACCTATCGCTGATCGACGGCTCGAACTTTGAACCTGACCTCCTGCACAATCCGGATGCGACGTATTGGATTCCAACGGAAGATGAGTGGCTGAAGGCGTGTCATTTTGATCCAAATCGGTACGGTGAAGGCATGCCGGGGTACTGGCTGTATTCCAACGGATCAGATTCACCATCGGCTTATGGTTCCCCTGCAAACGGCGGCGAGACGAGTACCGGGGGACGATTGCGATTCGCGCTCCCCGACGTTGCGGCATATGGCAGCGTTCAGTCGCCATGGGGTTTGTGGGACACATCGGGTGGCTACGACGAGTGGGTGACCTCTCCGATGTTTGGCGACCTTAGCGCATATGGCCCGTTTGCTCGTGGTTCAAGTTATGATGATCTATATGATGTCGCCCTTGACCGCGGTTGGGACCGTATCAATGGCGGTACCCCGTTAGCCAGTGTTGCTGGATTGCGCGTTGCACGCGCGGTGCCCGGACCCGGAAGCGTCTGGGCTGTTGTCTGCGCTGTTCCTTTCATCACTCGAAGAAGGAGACACACAGATGACAAGTTGCTCTCGAATTGTCCTTGGCTGCTTCGTCCTCATCTCCCTGTGCATCGGCACTGGCGGGCGCGCCGAGCCGGTGATCACGCAGATTCCCGCGAGCGCGACCGACTACTACACCATCGAAGAGGGGTCGGCGGCGAACAAATGGATCATCGAGCTCTGGGAGAACCCGGACGTATGTCCCGAAGAGGAGGAGCCGTGCGTCTCACTGATTTCAACGGTGTTTGAGATCAATCGAAGCAGCACGAACGAGGTGGTGATCATCGAGGAACTGATCATCCATCGGCCTGTTGCTGCGAACCGCGGACTTGCTGTCAAGTTAGGTAGCGATGCTACGAATAGCCGCTTGCGTGGGGTGGAGAACATTTCCGTTGATCCGTGGGTTTCGAACGGAAGCAAAGGCTACGTCAAAGTTGAAGCCGACCTCGATGGAACTAGCGGTAACAGTGCGCTTGGTGAAGTCACCGGACCGAACTTCCTGTCCGCAAGCACGATCGAAGGTGACGTCGGCGGTCCGATCACTTGTGTTATGCACCCGAACGCCCTTCCAGGCGACGATCACGATCTCTATCGAAGCACGATCCTGCTCCAATCTCCCTTCACAAGTGGCACACAGGTTCGCGGTGGCATCCGGGGCGATATCACCATGGAGACTTCTCCCGGTGGGTCGCCAGTGCCCGGCCACATCAATTTGCTTGAGTTCAAGGGGAACTCCATTGGCACGCCGTTGAATCGGGTGGACATCCGGGCCGCCGGAGTGATCGATGGCGTCTGGGGGCAGGAAATCCACGCCTTCGTTGGCGGCACCGGTACCGACCTCAGCACTGATTCTTACGTGGGGTTGCTCGGATTCGTGAGTGCCACGACGTTCGGTGGCGGGGATGGTGATTTCACAGGAGAGAATCGCGCGGAGGAACTCGGCAATACAACAGGTGAATCTCGAGAATTCCCTGAAAAAAACATTGTGATTGAGGGGGAGATGTCCGGCAAGATCTGGCTTCAGCGGATGGACGAGGACTACTTCGGTATTTCGATGCCGAACTCCACGCCCGGCTTGAGCGGCACGATCTCGCTCGGGGCCTTGAATCCTTCGGAGGGTTCCGGTGTGTGGGCGAGTGATGTCGAGATTTATGCGGACTACAATCCGAGCCAAATCGATCTCGATAGTGGTGATGCGAGCGGTTACACCCCCGCGCGTCCCGCGAGCGACTTGGGGGGCGGAGCGGTCGGTCTCGTGCCGTTCCGCCTTCATGCAGACGACAGCGGCCCTACGTACGTTTCCAGCGAGGTCACGTACGCGGAGCCGGATGTGATCGGCGACACCTTCCCCATGCGGCACTACGGCCCGGTAGCGTGGAACAGCGGCGACGGCCAGCCCTACAAGGTCGAACGCCGCAAGGCCGGATCGGGCGACTCATTCGTTGAGCAATCCTGCTTTACCTGCACACTTGACACCAATCCGACGATTGTGAAGGTCACATCGTCTTCCGCGACCATCCAGCGCGGCTTTGAGTACCGCATTTCGTTGCGCACCCGCGCGGGGAACGGTTCAAACGTGCTCCGGTCGGACCTGCCCCACCTCAGCACCACGGACGACCCCGAGGTGTATGACTATTCGCCGCTGCTCTTCACGGTCTGCCAGACCGTCTATGCGTGGGCGCCCGGCGATGTGGACGACAACGGGATCGTGGACCGCTACGACGTGGACAACGTGCTTGAGAACTGGAGCTCGACCGACTGCATGAGGTACGGAGACGCTGACCGCGACGGGGATGTGGACTCCGCCGATCTCGCCGCGGCGGAGCTGTATGAGTACTGGGAGTATTGCTACAGCGAGCCGTTGGGGGCGGTGAAGGTGGCCGATGGCTTCTCGACGATGGACTTTGAGGGGGAATCGGCGGCGATGTCGGAGCCGATGTCGCTGTCGCAGGCGCTGACGGCGATGGGGTACGCGGACAGTGACGATTTCGGCGAGGCCTTCACTGAGATGAACGGACCGGCGCGTGCCGCGGCGCGGGGGTGCCTGATAGCGCTCTTGAGCGGGGAGTGACGCTCGATCACCGGCATCCACCCCGCATCAACAAATAAAGCAGCCCAGGGAAACGTCCCTGGGCTGTTTTCGTGTACGAACTACCACAACGTGACTCGCTCACGCGCGGCGGCGGCGGATCGATCCGAAACCGAGCATGCCGACAAGCGCCGCGGCGCTCGGAGCGGGGACGGTCTCGATGCCGACGGTGAGGAAGTCGATCGCCCAGCCGTCGCCGGGGCCGAAGCCGCGGGCTCCGCTGTCCCCCTGACGGATGATCAGCGTGAGCGTGTGGTTGGGGTTCAGGCTGGCGACATCGAGTCCGATCGTGAAGAACTGGACGAACGGGCCGGTCTGGTTGAAGTCGTTCAACACGCCGGTCAAGGCGGCGTTCTGCTGGCTGTTGATCACGGCGGTGTACGCGTTCCCGAAGGTCGGGAACTGGAAGTCGTCGGCGGCGATGCCGAGCGTGAACGAGGTAATGATCTCCCCCTCGCCGACCTGCGCGCTGTAGTCGATCGTGATCACCTGCGCGCCGTTGACCACGCCGGGCGAGTTGGAATACCCGTCGCCGCCGGTGTACTGGAACGCACCGGCGTACATGGTGTCGGTGCCCGGATAGTCATCGCCCTCGGGAACGAACGGCCAGTTGCCGTGGAAGTACTGGTTGGTGGCGAACATGATTTCGTTCGCCGCGAGGCCGAACTTGTCGGCCCCGGCGGTGGGATCGTCCGGGTACATCCCCTGGTTCAGCATGTCCACGTCGCCATACGTCTGCACGTTGGCGGGGCCGCCCATGGCAACCGAAGCCACCGAAGCAAACAGGATCGATGCCGCAAGCCCGCGGCGGCCAGAGTATGAAAACATTCTCGATCTCCTCTCTTCCGTGTGCCGGAGCCGACGCGGCTCCGCTGTGCATCCCAAGTGTTCACTCAGGCGGGGAGACGGTCAAGAATTATCGAGGGTTTTTCTCTCGATGAACGCGGGTCAGGGGCATGTAAGGATGGCATGCCTCGGTTCCGGATCCCCGCCGAGCCTGCGTTCTCCGCGGCAGGGGACCATGTTCATCGGATTCGAATGAAACCGCGGCGCTGCATCGCTCGCTATTCTCTTGGACCGCACACCGACCGAGACCGACGCGAGGAAACGCCCATGTCAACCATGCAAATCGATCGCCTGCTCGACACCGTCATCAAGTTGAACGCGTCGGACCTTCACCTGACCGTCGGCCGAAAGCCCACCCTGCGGTACCACGGCGGCCTCAAGAACCTCGATACCAAGGTGCTCGACTCCGACGACATGGTGACGCTCATGAAAGCGATCACCCCCGAAAGAAACCAGCAGGAACTCCAGGAAGTCGGCGGCACCGACTTCGGCTTCGCCTACGGCACCGAGGGACGCTTCCGCGTCTCCGTGTTCCGGCAGCGCGGCGATGTCGCCATTGTCTGCCGACTCATTCCAAACAAACTCCTGACGTTCGATCAGATCGGTTTGCCCGAGATGTGCCGCGAGTTGATCCGCCGGCCCAGGGGGTTGTTCCTTGTCACCGGGCCGACCGGATCGGGAAAGACCACGTCGCTTGCGACGATGATCGACTACATCAACATCAACTTCGAGAAGCACATCATCACGATGGAAGACCCCATCGAGTACTACCACTACCACAAGAAATGCATCGTGAACCAGCGTGAGGTCCACAACGATGTGCCCTCCTTCTCCGAGGCGCTGCGACGTGCGTTGCGGCAGAACCCGGACACGATCCTGGTCGGCGAAATGCGCGACCTCGAAACGATCGAGTCGGCGATCCGGGCCGCGGAGACGGGCCACCTCGTGTTCGGCACGCTCCACACCACCGGGGCCGCCAAGACGATCGACCGAATCGTGGACGCCTTCCCGGTCACCCAGCAGAACCAGATCCGCGTCCAGTTGTCCACCTCGCTCCTGTGCATCCTCAGCCAGGTGCTCCTCCCCCGGATCGACGTGAAGGGGATGGTCGCCGGGTACGAGTTCCTCGTCGTTACCCCGGCGATCGCCAACCTCATCCGCGACAACAAGTCGTTCCGAATCGACTCATCGATCCAGACGGGCAAAAAGTTCGGCATGCAGTTATTGGACGAACACCTCTGGTCCCTCTACACCTCCGGCAAGGTCTCGGCTGAAGAGATGGTGGATAAAGCCAAGAACCCCATCGACTTGCGCGACCGCGTCCACAAGATGGGGAGGCAGGTCGGCCGGGCGGAGCTGGACATCAAGGAAGACTGAGCATCAGATTTGTTCGCATATTGATTGTATCAATATCGCGTTGTCGTATTCGTAAGTGCTTGTTTTTTCATGGTTTGCAGGAAACCGTGGTGCTATATTGTGGCGAATATGGGTGACCCGAACACGGGTGATTGTCGCCGTCTGCGAGGGTACGAATGGCTGTTGTCGATCCATCTGAACTGAAACAGAGGAAGATTGGTCGCATCCTGACCAAGCTCGGAAAGGTTTCGCGCGAAACCGTTCACGAGGCGCTGGCGATCCAGCAGAGCCGCCAGGTCAAGGTTTTGTTAGGTCAGTTGCTGGTTGAGTTGGGCCACATCACGCAGCGCGATGTGGCCGAGGCGCTGGCCGGCCAGGCGGGGATGAGTTTCGTTGAACTGGAGGGGGTCCAGATCGACGACGCCACCAAGGCCGCGATCCCGGCCCAGATGGCGCTGGCGTACCAGGTCATCCCGATCGAGTTCGACGCCAAGACCCGGAAGATCAAGATCGCGTTGAAGTCTCCGTCGAACTTCCGAGCCGTGGACGACCTTCGGACGCTGATGGGTTTCAAGGTCGAGGCGGTGGTCGCGGACGAGAAGCAGGTCGAGGAGCGCCTTCAGAAGATGTACGGGGGGGCGAAGGCGTCGGTGAGCGACCTCGTTTCCGAGATGGCATCGGACCAGAAGCTTTCCAAACTCGCGAAGACCGGTGCGGCGGCGAGCAGCGCGGCGGGGGGCGCCTCGATCGACCTCGACGCGGTGATGGAAGCGGCAGAGGACAACAAGGTCATCCAGTTGTTGAACCTCGTGCTGCTCCAGGCGATCAAGGACAAGGCGTCGGACATCCACTTCGAGCCGTTCGAGGAGGAGTTCAAGATGCGGTACCGGATCGACGGCGTGCTGTACGAGATGGTCCCGCCTCCCAAGCACCTTGGGCCGGCGATCACGAGCCGCGTGAAGGTCATGGCGAACCTGGACATCGCCGAGCGGCGTCTGCCCCAGGACGGCCGGGTCGAGTTGCAGGTGGGCGGCAATCCCATCGACCTCCGCGTGGCGGTGCTGCCGACGATGTACGGCGAGAGCGTGGTTATGCGCGTGCTCGACCGTTCGAACGTCGAGTTGTCGCTCGACCGCGTGGGGCTGGGGGCGGAGGACCTCGAGTTGTTCCGCGCCCTCATCTCCAAGCCGAACGGGATCGTGGTGGTCACGGGGCCGACCGGCTCGGGCAAGACGACCACTCTGTACGCGGCCCTCGCCGAGTTGAACGACATCGAGACCAAGATCCTGACGGCGGAGGACCCGGTCGAGTACGACATCGACGGGCTGTGCCAGTGCCAGATCAACACCGAGGCCGGTCTGACGTTCGCCAAGTGTCTGCGGTCATTCTTGCGTCAGGACCCGGACATCATCCTCGTCGGTGAGATCCGCGACCTTGAGACGGCCCAGATCGCGGTTCAGGCGTCGCTGACGGGCCACCTGGTGTTCAGCACGCTGCACACCAACGACGCGCCGAGTTCGATCGTGCGTCTGCTGGACCTCGGGCTGGAATCGTTCCTCCTGACCGCGACGGTGGAGGGGATCGTGGCGCAACGGCTGGTGCGGACCATCTGCCCGAAGTGCAAGGAGCCGTACACGCCTACCGAAGAGCAGCTGATGGAGTTGCAGATCAAGCCCGAGGACATCATGGGGCGGAAGTTCTACCGTGGCCGCGGGTGCGACAACTGCCACTCGTCGGGCTACCGGGGTCGAACCGCCCTGTTCGAGATCATGGCGATGGACGATGGGCTGCGCGATCTCATCATGAAGCAGGCGAGCACGGCGGTGCTGCGCGAGGAAGCGAAGAAGCGCGGGATGCGTTCGCTCCGCGAGTCCGGCCTGCGCGCGATCTATGAAGGGCTGACGACGATCGACGAGGTGGTTCGCGAGACGATCCTCGAGGAATAGTGCGGAGAGGGGCAATGAAGCCATCGGCCCGAGCAGGACCGGGGCGGGAGTGACCAGAGATGCCGACCTTCTACTACGAAGCGCTGGACAAATCGGGCAAGAAGACTCAGAAGGGAACGGTGGAAGCCGCCTCCAGCGAGGAGGCGATCCAGCGGCTCAAGCTCCAGCAGCTGTACCCCACCGAGATCCGCGAGGAGAAGGGGAAGAAGTCCGCCGCCGGGGCCCCCGCCGCCGCGAAGAAGAAGAAGAAGAAAAAGCCGGGCACGGGCTTCTCGATCGGGAAGGTGTCGCAGAAGCACCTGACAGTCTTCACGCGCCAGTTGTCGACGCTTCAGGACGCCGGCCTGCCGTTGCTCCGCTCGCTCCAGATCCTCGAGCAGCAGCAGAAGCCGGGCAAGCTCAAGAGCATCCTGCTCGGCGTCGTGGAAGAGGTGGAAGGCGGCGCCTCGCTCTCCGAGGGCATGAGCAAGTTCCCCAAGGCCTTCGACACCTTGTACTGCAAAATGGTCAACGCCGGCGAGATCGGCGGCGTGCTCGACGTCATCCTCCAGCGACTCTCGGAGTTCATGGAAAAGGCGCAGCGATTGAAGCAGAAGGTCGTCGGCGCCATGATCTACCCCGTCGCGGTCATCATCGTCGCGCTGGCGATCGTCTCGGGCATCATGTACTTCATCATCCCGAAGTTCCAGGAGATCTTCGAGGACTTCGGCGTGGAACTCCCGGCGCTCACCCAGGGGCTGATCGACGTCAGCGCCTGGATCTCAGGCGACAAGGGACGGATGGCCGTGCCGGGAGTCGTCTACGTCGCCGCGGCTCCCTTCGCGATCTTCTTCTTCCTGAAGTTCATCCGCAAGACCAAGTACGGCAAGGCCTTCACCGACACCACCCTCATGTACATCCCCGTCATCGGCGGGCTGGTGCGGAAGACGGTCATCGCCCGCTTCACGCGGACCCTCGGCACGCTCGTCGCCGCGGGCGTCCCGATCCTCGAAGCCGTCACCATCACCAAGGAAACCTCGGGCAACTACGTGTTCGAGAAGGCCCTGGGCAAGGTCCACGATTCGATCCGCGAGGGCGAGTCGTTCGCGGCCCCGCTCCGCGAGTCCAAGACCTGCGACGCCATCGTGGTCAACATGATCGACGTCGGCGAGGAAACGGGCGACATGGACTCGATGCTCCTGAAGATCGCCGACAACTACGACGAGGAAGTCGACGTCGCGGTCGCCGGCCTCGTGAAACTCATCGAACCCATGCTCGTCGTCGGCCTCGGCGGGCTGATCGGCACCATCGTCGTCTCGATGTTCATGCCCATGGTCAAGATGATCGAGAGCCTCCAGAAATGATCCGACGCACCCCCTCCATATCGAATCCGGGTCGGCGCCGATCCGCACGGGCCGGCGTTCGCCGCGCGGCGTTCACCATCGTCGAGTTGATGGTTGTGGTCGCGGTGGTGGGGGTGCTGATCACGATCCTGCTCGTCGCGTTCCGCGGCGCGCGATCCTCCGCGCAGCAGGCGCTTGCCACGCGGCTGCTGGCGACCGTCGGCCAGGCGGTCGAATCGTTCGAACGCGAAGTCGGCTACCTGCCCCCGCTGCTGGTCTACGACGCGCCGCCGAACGGGCGCGTCCTGCTCGGCAATCAGCCGCCGGTCAGTGACACCAATCCGTCCCTGGTCGTGCCCGAAGCGAAGTGGCCAGACGCGAGCGACGCCGGTCAGTTGCGCGCGGAACTGGAACAGACCCGGTTCGGCAGCGAGTTCACCCTCGCCGCGTACCTCCTCGGCACGGGCGACATCGACAACTCCGAACTCCCGGGTCTCACCGTCGGTCGGAACGACGCGAACGATGACGGACAGGCCGGCCCCGGCTTCCGCGACCCCGGGCCGGACCGCTCCTGGGGAGGCGGGCGCGACCGCTCGGTCCAGCGTGCGGAGACCACCGCGACCAAGATCGGCCGCGTGTACGGCCCCTATCTCGACCCCGCCGGGCTTGCGGATCACCTCCGGCTCGACCAGCGCACAGGTCTCTTCAAGCTCATGGACTCGTGGAACCAGCCGATCCGTTACTACAAGGGCTGGCCCACGAAGGACCGCCCCGCCTCCGGCGAACCCATGCCCAGCGCGGACTTCGCCCCCGTCGAACTGCGCACCGCCGACGCGGTCGAAGAGCAGGCCAACGACACCGCCCTTCAGCGCGGGAACATCGAACTCGACCGCCCGCTCTTCACCGCCAAGTTCATGATCCTGTCCGCCGGCGTTCCGCTCTTCGAAGGGTCCGACGGCCGGCCGATCCCCCTCTTCGGCGACCGCAACCGGGCGGGCGCTCCCTCCATGTCGTTGCTCGACGACCTGCCCTCGATCCACCAGAACATGGCGCTCCCGTTCAGGCCCGGCACGCTCCCGACCCTTTCCACCGGCGGCGGCGCACGCGATCTCCTGCTCGAAGACCTCAAGTCCAACCTGAGGTACGTCCCATGACACGACCTGAGCGGACAACCCCGCACGCCGCGATGAGCCGCGGCTTCACGATGATCGAACTGCTCGTCTCGATCTCGATCATCGTCGTCCTGCTCGCGCTGGTTACGGGGGTCGGCTTCGTCGTCATCCAGAAGCAGAAGATCGCCGTGACCAAGGGGTTGGTCTCGGCGCTCGACCGCGCGCTCGACGAGTACATCCAACTCAACGGCGCGCTCCCGCCATTCAATCGCGAGGATTACGTCGGCGTTCCCGGCCCCGACGTGGTGCTCACGGACACGCACTACTTCCGCGTGTACCCGACCTCCGGCGGCCCGGGCGCCCAGTTGTACCCGCTGCGCCCGGATTCAGCCGTCTTCCTCCGCCAGGCGATGGGCTACGGGCAGGTGCAGAGCATCGTCTCGGGAATCGGCGCCAGTTTCCTGCGGATCACGACCACTCCCGCCGGCTCGACCGACGTCTCGACGCTGACGAACCAGTGGAACCGCGACACCGATGTCACCCCCTCCGCGATCGACTCATGGGCCGACCTCTCGTGGATGTCGCCCTGGCGCATGATCGAGGACCCGTCGAACCCGTCGATCGCCGGCAGCCCGAAATCGCTCCAGCAACTGATCTTCTATGTCCATCCTGACAACAAGCTCGCCCAGGCGCTCTTCGGCAAGTGCGAATCGTCCCGGCCCTACTTCATGTCCGCCGGCCCGGACGGGTTCTACGGCATTCCCTACGAAGAACCCCAGATCATCGCGCACCACGGGCTGGCGATCGGCACCGAGACGCCCACTGAATTCCGCCAGCGCGTGATGAAGAAAGCGCGCGAGGACAACGTGTATTCCTCCCCTGTGAAGTGGGACTTTGACGTGGACCCGAGCCTTCTCCCATGACTCATCGCCCATACAACCCCTTCCGTACCGCCCGCCGACGCGGGGGCTTCACGATCATCGAACTGCTCGTG
>JAEUIV010000129.1 GCA_016795005.1 Phycisphaerae bacterium | reverse complement strand
CGGCTCAATGCGGAGCGTCACGCGGTCATCGACCGGCTCGACCTGCTCGAAGGGGACTTGCTCGCCCCGCTCGAGGGGCATCCGGCGGGTCAGCAACTTCACTACCTCGTTGCCAACCCACCTTATATCCCCGATGAGGAGTGGGACAGCACCGACCCGGCGAAGGCGGTGGGCCCGAACGTGAAAGGATTCGAGCCGGAACTCGCGCTCCGGGGCGGACCCGACGGCCTGCGCTTCGTCCGCCCGCTGATTGAGCACGCCCCGGCCCGGCTTCGTCCCGGCGGGCTGATGATGATCGAGGTCGCCTCCTCGACCGCGGGGCGGGTGCTCGACCTCGCCCGGACCCATCCGCATCTCGAGGACGAACGAATCGTGAACGACCTGGAAGGGCTGCCGCGCGTGCTTCTGGCGCGACGCTCGCTCACGGCACAGTCAGCGCACCGTCAATCAGCAGATCGTGCCCCGTGATGAAGGAGGCCTCGTCCGAGCAGAGGAACAGCACCGCCTTGGCGACTTCCTCCGGCGTTCCGATGCGTCCGATCGGGTGCAGCGAGGTCAGGTAGTCGCGGGCCGGCGCTCCGCCGAGGGTGTCGACGAGCCGATCGGACATGTCGGTCTGGATCGCCGCGGGCGACACCGCGTTGATGCGCACCCCCTGCCTGGCGAACTCGAGCGCGGCACACCTGGTCAGCCCCAGCACGGCGTGCTTGCTCGCGGCGTAGACGCTCATGCCCGGCATGCCGATGCGACCGGCGACGGACGCGTTGTTCACGATCGCGCCGCCGCCGTTCGCGAGCATCGCGGGGATCTGGTGCTTCATCGAGAGCATCACCCCGAGCACGTTGATGTCGAACACCGTTCGGAAGTTCTGCATCCGTGCTTCCGTGATCGGCCTCGCGACCTCACCTTCGATCCCCGCGTTGTTGAAGGCGTAGTCGAGGCGGCCGAACCGCGACACCGTCTCCTCCACCATCCGCCGCACGTCCGCTTCGAGCGACACGTCTCCCTTCACGAAGTGCGCCTCGCCGCCGGAGGCCTGGATTCGCCTGACGGCCTCCTGCCCGTCCGCCTCGCGCCGCCCGGTCAGGACGACCCTGGCTCCGCGCTTCGCGAACATATCCGCCGAGACCCGGCCGATGCCCGACGTACCGCCCGTGATGAGTGCGACGCTGCCTTTCATGCTGATCCTCCTCTTGCGCAAGAGGGTAGCGGACCGCGCGCCGCTGATCTTCCGGCCGGATCGACAAAAGGGGAAACGGCGCCGGCACCGACAAGTCGGGCCGCGAGGAAGAAATCAGCGATGGATTGATCCGGGTGCGTTACACCCCGTCCGGCTGCCCGCCCGCTTCGTGGGCGACCGCGCGCTTGACCTCTTCCACCATCTTGTCGATGGTGAAGGGCTTGAAGAGCACGCACTGCAACCCCTCCTGGCTCGCGCGGACGATGGAGTGGTGCGGGTCGTAGCCGAAGCCGGTCATCAGGATCACGGGAACATGTCGGCTTGCTTCCTTCGCCGCGGCGAAGAGGTCATAGCCCGTGGCATCGCCGATGTTGATATCGCTGAAGACGAGGTCGAATCCCTGATCCGGGTCCTGCGCCACGTGCCACTGCTTCAGGAGTTTCATCGCGGACGCGCCGTCGTTGCAGACGGTGACCTGGCAACCGCGGCGGGTCAGGACGTCGCGGATGGTGGTGGAGACTTCTTCCTCGTTGTCCACGACGAGGATGCGTTTGCCTTCGAGCGCGGGGTCGATGTCGCGCGGCCCCTCGGAATCGTCCGAGCCGAGAAGGGTCTGCGGCCCTCGTGAAACGCTCTTGATGCGCTTGCGGATGCGCTCCACGTCCTTCACGATCCGCTCGACGTGGCGGGCGACCTCGGGGTCCATCGGGGTGTCTTTCAGGGCCTCGGCCTCGACGACGAGGTCGTTCAGAGGTTCGCTGAGTTCGCCCTGGACGGTGCCGGTGGTCTTCTGGCTCGTGGTGTAGCGCTCGACGATGAGGAGATTCAGGATGTGCAGCGCCATCGCGATGTACCGGCCGAAGATCTCGGCGAACTGCTGGTCGTGATGATTGAACGCGCTGGTCCGGTTGCTCTCGACATTGAAGATGCCGACGACGCGGTCAAAGAGCCTCAGGGGCACGGTGAGAGAGGACCCGGCATGCTCCATGCCGAAGACGTAGAGCGGGTCTTTCGAGGTGTCGTTGCAGAGGTAGGGCTTGCCGGTCGCGGCGACGTAGCCGCTGATGCCGTTGTTCCGAGGCTCGGCGTACAGCTTGATCGCGAGCGCTTCTTTCGCCAGCCCGGCCGACATGACCAGTTCGAGTTCGTTCGTCTTGTCGTTGAGGACCCGGATGGCAAAGTGATCGAAGTTCAGCAGGTCGTGCGCGAACTTCACCACCTTGCTCTCGAGCAGCTTGAGCCGGTCGGCGACGTGCAGTGTCCGCACGGCGTCGGCCTCGAGCCGGACCAGTTCGCTCCCCGCGCGGTCGATCGTCAGCACCTTTCGCCGCATCCGTTCCTGATTGGTGGTGTCGCGGATGAGGGCGACGACGCGACCCGGGCTTCCCTTCAAGGGCGAGATGACGACCTCGTACGAGCGGTCGCGGTTGGCCAGGTGGACGCGGTAGATGCGTTGCCGAACCTTGCCCGGGGGCATGTCGCCGGCGAACGCCGCGGAGGCCCGCTTACACAACTCGGCGATCCGCTTGTGGATCGCCGAGGAGAACTCGCGGTACATCTGGTTGGCCAGGACGATTCGGCCGTCGGGTTCGCAGACGCAAAGGCCCTGCGCCAGGGCCTCGATCACGAGGCCGGCGTCGTGCTCGACACCGCGGGCATCGAAGCGTTGCCCGTCCACCGAATCACCTTTGGTCATATGGCCCGTCATGCGTCAGGCAACCGGCGCTCCGGCCGGCGCTGTCTGTCTCTCTCTCCGGCCGAACTCTACGCTTGAACAATACACCGATCCAGCGCCGCTGCAACGCCGGAACCACGATTCGGGCACAATCCCTTGCGGCAGCGCCCGTTTTCGATACGTCCCATAGGATGATCGGCTGCAAGGAATCCTCACCTTTGACTTCCATGATCTCGCTCCGACAGGTGAAGAAGCGATTTGGCCGGATCGACGCGGTCCGAGGGGTGTCCGTTGACATTCCCCGCGGGCAGGTCGTCGGGATTCTCGGCCCCAACGGGGCCGGCAAGTCCACAACGGTCCGCATGATCGCGGCGGCGATCCCCCCCACTTCCGGCTCGGTGCACGTGGCGGGACTGGACGCCGTCGGCCGATCGCTCGAAGTTCGGCGGAAGATGGGGTACATGCCCGAATCCGCGCCTCTGTATCGGGAGATGCGGGTGCGCGACCTGCTCCGCTATCGCGCGGGGCTGTACGGCTTGACGGGCCGCGAACGAGCCGAGGCCGTCCGCCGTGCGGCGGGCCAGTGTCAACTTGAGGCCGTCATGCACCGCCGTTGCGGGGAACTCAGCAAAGGGTACCGGCAACGAACGGGTCTGGCTTCCGTCCTGCTCCACAACCCGGAGGTGCTGATCCTCGACGAGCCGACGAGCGGACTGGACCCCGCCCAGATCGCCGAGACACGCTCGCTCATCAAGGAGCTTGCCGGGCGGCGCACGATGCTGATCGTCTCGCACATCCTGCCCGAGGTGCAGAAATCGTGCGACCGGATCGTCCTCTTTGCGGGAGGGAGGGTCCGCGCCGACGGCTCTCCCGACGAACTGATCCGTCAACTGTCCGGGACCGAGCAGTACGCCGTGGAAGCAAAGGGACCGCGCCGGGCCGAGGAAGTGCTCGGCGCCCTGGCGGGGGTTCGAGCCTGTGAATCCACGGCGCTCGCCGACGGGTGGCAGCGCTGCGTCATCACCTTTGCCCAAGGGATGCCCGATCAGCGCGAGATGATCGCCCGGGCGGCGGGCGGAGCGGGGCTGCTGGTCCGCGAACTCGCCGCGCGAACGACGACGCTCGAAGAGGTGTACCTGCGACTGCTCGCGGGCGACGCGGCGCCCGAGGCCGAGCCGGAAGGAGCGTCGCCGTGATGATCCTGCGAATAGCCGGACGCGAGACGGCTTCGTACTTCCGATCGTCGATCGGATGGGTGGCGATTTCGCTCTATCTGCTGCTCAGCGGGTTCTGGATCGCGTTCGCGACGATCCGGCCGGGCGAGCCGGCGACGCTGCGCGCCTTCTTCGGCGTGTCGCAGTGGATCCTGCTCATCATCGCCCCGGCGATCTCCATGCGGCTGATCGCGGACGAGAAGCGCACCGGAACCTTCGAGTCGCTCGTGACCGCGCCCCTCTCCGACTGGCAGATCGTTGTCGGGAAGTATCTCGGGGCGGTCGCGTTCTTTGCCGCGATGCTCGTGCCGACGCTCGCGTACGTGGGGCTGCTGGAGGCGGTCGCGGACCCCGATTACGGGCCGATCCTCGCCGGGTACGTCGGCCTCCTGCTCGTCGGGATGCTCTACCTTTCCGTGGGGTTGCTGACTTCGGCGCTGACCGAGAACCAGATCGTCTCCCTCCTCGCGACGGTCTTCTTCTTCGTGCTGCTCGAACTTCTGGCGACCACCGGCGGACGCTGGCTCGGCCCGCCCTTTGACGAAGCGCTCTTTTCGGTTTCGGTCTTCCTTCGCATCGCCGACCTGGCGAAGGGGATCATTGACACGGCGCACGTCGCCGTGTTCGTCGCGGCGTCGGCGTGGTTTGTCGTCCTGACGGTCGTCGTCGTCGAATCCAGGAGGTGGCGATGACGACCGCCGCCGAACGCCCGGCCCCTTCTCCTCGCCCGCGCTTCCTGCTCGCGTCCATCGTGCTCCTGGCGTGCGCCTCCGTCTCGTGCCTGCTGATCGCCGTCCTCGGCTCGCGCCACCATGTCCGCTTCGACCTCACCTCCACGCGCCAGTTTTCACTCTCGGAGCGCACTCGCCTGGTCCTGGACGGGCTGACCGATCCCGTCACGATCGTGGTGAGCGCGGACCTGAGCACGCTCGACCGCGAGACGCGGCTGCGGATGAGCGACCTCCTCGACGAGTTCGGCCGCGCCTCGCCGCGCATCCGATCGACGTGGATCGACACCGGCTCCGCCTCGGCCCAGGGCGATTTCAACGCGCTCATCGCCTCGCTGGCCGGGCCGCACGAGGAGGAACTCGCCCGGCAGAGGTCCGCGCTCGAATCGATCGCGGACGATTCGTCGGCCACCGCCGATTCACTCCGGCTCATCTCCGATTCGCTCAAGGCGCTCGCCGAAGGAGACGAATCGCTCCCCGCCGCTTCGCGCGCCAACGCCCGCGACCAGGCGGGGCTGGTCCGCACGATCGCCGCCTCGCTCAGCCCGGCGGCGGACGCCCTGCGGAGCGCCGCGTCTCATTCCATCGCCGGCGTGTCACTCCCCGCGGCGGACACGGCGCGCGATGCCGCCACGGACCCGCTGAACAAGGCGTCGCGCGCCGCCGCGGCGATCGCCGACTATTCGGCCGCTCTCGAGCGCGCGGCGTCCGCCGCCTCCGCCCGTCCGCTGACCCAACTGGCTTCCGCGACGCGCGACCGCGCCGCTCGCGCCGCGGATCAACTCGCGCACCTTCGCGCCGCCGATCCCCTCATCATCTCCCGCGTCCTGCAGCAGACGAGCGCGGTCCTCGTCACCTCCGCCTCGGGCACCATCGCGCTGGACTTTGCCACGCTGTTTCCTTCTTCCGCGATGCTCGATCCGAACCGCACCGACGCACGGGACACGCTCTTTGTCGGCGAGCAGATGATCTCGACCGCGCTCGGCGCGCTCACGCAGCCCGTCGCCCCGATCGCCGTCTTTGTCCATGCGCAGACGGTCAACCTCCTTGACGAGCGTGGCGAGCCGACCCCGCCCGCCCTCGGCGCGTTCCGCCGACTGTTCGATCGCCTGAGGCTCACGCGCACGACGCCGGCCGAATGGGCCGTCGCGTCACAGCCCCTCCCGCCGAGCCTCGCGTCGATCGACCCGCAAGGGAATCGCCCGGTCGTATGGATCGTGCTCGGCGCGCCCGCTCGGTCGAGCGCCGACTCGCGCCAGTCGGGCCTCGCCGATCGCAACTCGCGCGTCGCGGGTCTTGGCGCCGCGCTCAAGTCGCTTGTCGAGGCGGGCGAGCAACTGCTCGTGTGCATCGAGCCGTCCGATCTTCCTTCGATCGGTGAGCCTGACCCGATCGCCGCGGCCCTCGCGCCGCTTGGTTTCACGATCGACTCCGCCCGGCCGATCCTGCGCCGAGAACCAAGCCCGCAGGGGATGATGACCTGGACGCACCACTCGATCGCCTCGGCGAACACCGCTCAGCCGATCGGGCGAGCGGTGGACGGCCTCCGCCTCGTGCTTCCGTGGGCGACCTCGATCGAACTCCGGGCGGTTCCGGGAGTCAACGCCGCGCCGATCGTCACCCTCCCTCGCGACGACCACCTGTGGGGCGAATCGCAATGGATGCTGCTCCGAGATCTCGTGGGGCGGGGCCTGGCGCGACCGCTCGCCCCCCTCCTCCTCGCTGAATCGCCGACGGTTGACCCGCAGCGCGACGCGCCATCCAGGGGCGATCTGGTCGTCGCCGCCGCCGCCGAACGTATCCGCTCCGAAACCCTGCCCGCCCCGCGCGCCGCACAAGCCACTTCGCCGCAGCGGTGCGTCGTCGTCGCCTCCCCCGAATGGCTGCACGACGCCTTCACCCAGGCCTCGGAAGACGTGGCCGGCCGGCGCGTCCTGCTTTTTCCGGGAAACCTCGAACTGTTCGACGCCGCGCTCGCCTGGCTCGCCGGACGGGATGACCAGATCGCCCCCGGACCGCAATCTCGAGATGTGCCGAGGATCAAGCCGATACCGGAGTCGGCGCTCCGGGCGCTCCGCGTCCTGTTGATTGCGGGGCTTCCCGCGCTGCCGTTGATCCTCGCGGCCTTGCTGCGCCTGCTGCGAGGCTGACCGGCCGCCGCGATGCCCGCCCGTCGTACACTTCCGACATGTCACCCCGAGCCGTCATCGCCGCCGTCGCCATCACGCTGGGTCTCGCCATCGTCGCGCTGCTGCTGACCAACAAGCGGCCTCCGTCGCCGACTTCGGCGCAGACCCCGACCCCCCAAGCGACGTTCAACCCGGCGCTCGTCACCTCCATCGGCGTGAAGCGCCCGTCCGGCGCGGACGAGCGCGTCACGCGCAACGACGCGGGGCAATGGCACTACATCGCCGGGCGGATCGAGTGGCCCGCCCTCCCGCCGGAGACGCTTGTCTCCGCCCTGGCCGCCCTCCCGGCCGAGTTTTCAAAGCGCTCCGAAGCCGCTCCCGCCGCGGGCGGGCCGACAATCACGCTCGCCCTTCGCGACGGCACGGCGTACGCCCTTCGGCTCGCCCCCACTTCGCTCGGCGGCCGGACCGCCGCCGCGCTGACCACGCCGGAGGGCGCCACCAACATCCTCATCGAGAACAGCGTGCTCGATCCGCTCCTCAACCCGGGTCCGGCGGGATGGAGATCGACCGCCGCGGTCCCCTCGGTGCGTGATTGCTCGCGGGTCACCCTCGACGATGGTCGATCATCGCTCGCACTCGCCAGGCTTGAAGGGAAATGGTCGATGCGGCGCCCGATCAACGCCCGCGCGAGCGAACCGGCCGTCTCGCTCCTGCTCGGCGCGCTCGCCGATATCCGGGTGATACGTTTCGAGAGCGCCGAATCGCACGACCTGACCGCGATGGGGCTGACGAAGCCGGCGCTCACCATCACCGCGGAGACCGATGTGCGCGCCTCGGACGCGACCGGCAACGTGCGGGTCCACACCGTCACCCGTGAACTGATCGTCGGCGGTCCGGCTGATCCCAAGGGGGACACGCGCTTCGCCGCCGCCGATCCCGACGGGTCGATCCTCTTTGTCATCCCCGCCTCCGCGGTCAATGCGCTGTCGCTGGCCCCACGGAACTACCTGCACCCCACGGTTTCCGGGGTTTCGCCCGGAGATATCTTCATGGTCGCGATCACCGACACCACCGTCACACCCGGCGGGGGCGCGGGACAGCGCGGCTTCCGACGCGAATCGGGCGGGTGGACCACGATCAACCTCGACGGCACCCGCGCCCCGGCCGATGCGCAAGCCGTGAACGACCTGCTCGAGTTCCTGACCTCTCGTCCCGGCGAGCCGGAACCCTTCCGTCCCGACGATGACATCCGAACTCTCCGCAAGATCGAACTCATGGACGCGGAAGGCGATCCGAGCGAAGTGCTGACCGCCGGGTACACCTCCGACGGCCTGTTCGCCGTGCGCTCCGGCAACCTGCTGGTCACCTTCAACGCCGCCAACGCCCCGGCGATCCTGGCGATGCCGGCCTTCGGGACGCTCGCCCCCGAAGGCCCCGCGCCCACGACGCCGACGATGCCCACCGATGCGCCGACGGGAAAATAGCCCGCCTATTCGGGGGCGCGTCCCCACCACACCATCACGTCGTCGCCGATCCGTTTGACGCGGCGCACGCGAAAACGCTTCGCCGCGCCGAGAGCGATGTCCCCGCCGATCCGGGCGGCGCTCGGCGCTTCGAGGTCTCCCAGCAGTGTCGGAGCGACAAAGACCCGCGCCTCATCGACCAGGTCTTGAGCGAACATCCGGCCGAGCAGCCCCGGCCCGGCTTCAACCATGACGGTCGAGACGCCCCGCTCCGCGTGGAGCCAGCGCAGCAACTCCCGTGTCGGCACCCCATGGTCCGACGACGGCCACTCGACGATGTCCACGCCGCGCGCGGTGAGACGATCCCGCTTCTCACGCGACGCGGACCCGGGAGTCACGGCGGCGATGGTCAGCGGCGACGCCGCGATGGATCGCACGAGCGCGGACTCCTCGTCGATGTTCAGAAAAGGATCGATCACCACGCGCCGCGCGGTCCGGCGAAGCACGACGCCCCGTGCCGTGAGCAGCGGATCATCGGCCCGCACGGTGCCGATGGCGGTGAGAATGCAATCGACGCGGGCGCGGAGCGTGTGGACGTGCCGGCGTGAGGCGGCGCCCGAGATCCACTTGGAGCCGCCGCGCCGATCCGCGATCTTCCCGTCGATGGTCTGCGCCCACTTGGCGATGACCCAGGGCAGACCGGTGGCGATGCGCTTGACGAAGGGTTCTCCCACGGCCAGCGCCGCCTCGGATGGGACGATCTCAAACTGGATTCCCGCCGCGGCGAGCCGGGCCGCGCCGCCGGTCGAGATCGGGTTCGGATCAAGCCGAGCGGCGACCACTCGGGCGATCCCCGCGCGGATCAGCGCGTCGCAGCACGGGGGCTGCTTGCCGAAATGGC
>JAEUIV010000117.1 GCA_016795005.1 Phycisphaerae bacterium | reverse complement strand
AGCGATCACCAGTTGCGGCGCGGATCCTTCATCACCATGTCCCAGGTCACGCCCGGCGGGAGTTCCATTCCCTGGGCCCGCTGCCACTTGCGGAGGCGAGTGTGGTAGCCGCGGGGCGGGACGTGCTCTTTTCGCCCTTCGACAATGGACGCAACCGATAGCTCAAGCCCAATCTCCGCCCACTCAACGGCTGTGTGCCCCGGCCAGAATTCCCAGTTGCGGCGCTGCGCCGGAGTCGCGTTCAGCAGCGTCGGATAGAATGCAAGTGGTGTGATGACCCGACGGCCGTCCTCGAGCGTGACCTCGATCGTGTCGCGATTCACGCGCACGTCGCGTGCGATCACCTCATCCGCCGGAGCCGAACTCGCGGTCCCACGCCTCTTGGAAGCGCTCGCGCTGCTCGCGGACGATCCGCGCGATGCGCGAGCGCTCGGCCCGCGTGAAGCCGCGGCTCTTCGCTTCCGACGCGTCCCCGATCCACCACTTGCCCGCTCCGTTCCCTTTGCGGACATGGACGTGCGCTGGCTCGCCGCCGTCGGCCGCGAAGAACGAGAAATGGAAACCCTGCTCATACCAGATTCTAGGCATTACGCCGGCCCCTCGGATCGTTCCGGTTTTTTTTCTGGGTCCGTCGCAGCTGGATATCCGCGTCCAATTCGGTTGTGCATAGGATTGAGCGTACGGATCAGAAACGATTCGAGCGAGGGAACAAGAAAGGATAGGTCACGCGGAAACACGATCGCATCGATCCAGCGGCATGGCGCTCCCAAGAAAACATTCTCGGCATCATGGGACCAGATTCTGCTATTCAGAGACCATTCAGCCTTGCCGACATAGATCAGCGCGCCTGAATCCGAGTACATGAGGTAGACGCCCGGATTAGCGAGATGGGCCGATTTCCGCGCAGCGTACTCGTCATCCGTCCATTGACGATCGGTCAGATTGACAAGTCCGAACTCGGGCAGCGATGGCGCAAGGAATCCTCGAAACAATCTCATTTGCCGTCGGACATCAGCCCATCGGTCTGGTTCACTGTTCATCGGATGTGCATCCCAGTTCCCAAACTCCTCTCGCCTTGCACTTTGTGTCTCCGTGCCTCTGTGGTGAATGTCTAATCTTTCAGAACTTCGCGTTCCCGGGCGTGCGCGGGAAGGGGATCACGTCGCGGATGTTCTGCATCCCGGTGCAGGCGAGGATGAGCCGCTCGAACCCGAGGCCGAAGCCGCAGTGTGGGACCGTGCCGTACTTCCGCAGGTCGCGGTACCACCAGTAGGCTTCCTTGGGGAGTTTCATCTCGTCGAGACGCTGGTCCAGCACGCCCAGCCGCTCCTCTCGTTGCGAGCCTCCGATGATCTCACCGATCCCGGGAGCGAGGACATCCATCGCCGCGACGGTCCTGCCGTCATCGTTCAGCCGCATGTAGAACGCCTTGATCTCCTTCGGGTAGTCGCGCACGATCACGGGGCGCTTGAAGACCTCCTCCGTCAGGTGCTTTTCGTGCTCGGCCTGCAGGTTCGCCCCCCATTTCACCGGGTACTCAAACTTCCGCCCCCTGGCGATCGCCTGTTCGAGGAGTTTGACGGCCTCGGTGTAGGTGATGCGCTCGAAGGGCGACTCGATGACTTTCTTGAGCGTCTCGATCACGGTCTTGTCGATGTGCTCGTTGAAGAACGCCATGTCGTCCGGCCGCTCGTCGAGCGCGGCCTTGAAGAGATACTTGATGAACTCCTCGGCCAGGTCCATGTCGTCGAAGATGTCGGCGAAGGCCATCTCCGGCTCGATCATCCAGAACTCGGCGAGGTGCCGCGCCGTGTTCGAGTTCTCGGCGCGGAAGGTCGGCCCGAACGTGTAGACCTTGGAGAGCGCGCAGGCGTACGTCTCGACGTTCAACTGCCCCGAGACGGTCAGGAACGCCTCCTTGCCGAAGAAGTCCTGAGAAAAATCCGGTGAGTTCGGCGCGGTCGTCGGGGACGGCACATGGGCGGCCGCGGCTCGGTGCGCATCCAGCGTGCTGACGCGGAACATCTCGCCGGCCCCCTCGCAGTCGCTCGCCGTGATGATCGGCGTATGCACCCAGAAGAACCCCCGCTCGTGGAAGAAACGGTGGACCGCCATCGCCAGGCAATGCCGCACACGCGCCACAGCGCCGAAGGTGTTCGTGCGGACGCGGAGGTGCGCATAGTCACGCAGATACTCGAAGGTGTGCCGCTTGGGCGAAACGGGGTAGGTGTCCGGGTCGTCCACCATCCCCAGCACCCGCAGGGACGCCACCTGCATCTCGACCGACTGCCCCTTGCCCTGGCTTGGAACGAGCGTGCCCGTGGCTTCGATCGAGCAGCCGGTGGTCAGGTGCAGCACTTCGCCCTGGTAGTTCGGCAGCGTGGCGGGAGCGACCAGTTGAAGCGCGTCGAAGCATGAGCCGTCGGACACGGCGACGAACGATAGACCGGCCTTGGAATCGCGCCGCGTGCGCACCCAGCCTCGGACGGTCGTCTCGATGCCCGGAGAGGCTTTCAGCGCGTGTGCAACAGAGTGATGGGTCATTGTGGTGTTCCTCGTGAGAGGTTTTACCACAGACGCCGCACGGAAAACCGTCTCGCCCCGCGGGGGCGGCGTTCAGGCCGCCGCCTGAACCGGGACGGTCGAGAGGATGTTCTCGATGAGTTGATCGGAGGTCAGTCCCTCGGCTTCGCCCTCGAAGTTGAGCACGACCCGATGCCGCAACGCCGGGGTGGCGATCCCGCGGATGTCCTCGATCGAGGCGGTCGGCCTCCCCGCGACGAGCGCCCGGCACTTGGCGCCCAGCACGAGCGCCTGGGCCGCGCGGGGGCTGGCGCCGACGCGGACAAACCGCTGCACCTGCGGCGTGGCGAACTCGCCCCCGCCGAACGCCCGGCTCTTGGGGTGCGTCGCGAGGACCAGCCGGACGGCGTAGTCCTGCACGTGCGGCGCGATCGCCACGCGCTGCACAAGGTGCTGATGCCGAAGGATGGAGGGTGCATCGAGCACCTTCTCAAGTTTCACCGTGACCCCCTGGGTCGTCCGATTCACGATCTCGTTCAGTTCGTCGCGGCTTGAGGATCGAACGTTCAGCTTGAAGATGAACCGGTCCAGCTGCGCCTCAGGAAGCGGGTAGACCCCTTCCTGCTCGATGGGGTTCTGCGTCGCCATCACGAAGAAGGGCCTGGGCAGTTCGTGCGTCACGCCGCCGACCGTCACGCTGCGCTCCTGCATCGCTTCGAGGAGAGCCGATTGGGTCTTGGGGGTGGCCCGGTTGATCTCGTCCGCGAGCAGGATCTGCGTGAAGACCGGCCCCTTCTGGAACACGAACTCGCGTCCGCCCGAAGTTCCGTCGCGGACAACCGTCGTGCCGGTGATGTCTGCGGGCATGAGGTCCGGGGTGAACTGGATGCGATTAAACTGGAGCGAGAGCGCCTGCGCCAGTGATCGGACCAGCAGCGTCTTGCCCAGCCCGGGCACGCCTTCGAGCAGCGTGTTCCCCCCGGTGAAGAGGCAGATCAATACCCCGTCCACGATGTCCTCGTGCCCGACGACCGCGCGGGCGATCTGCGCCTTCACGGCGGCGTAGTCCCGCCGGAACTGTTCAACCGCGGCCTTGGTCTCTTCAACGGTGCGCGGCGCGGGGGTGGGGTCGGTCATCGACAGGTGGCTCCGGAGGTTGCACATCATGATAGAGAGACCCCTGCGAGCCGGTCCGGGACCGGAAGACCGGGGCGGGGAGCTCCGCGGTCCATGACCGGCGTTGCTCGATCCGTGCCGGGCGTCGCCCGAAAACCACGAACCGTCAGCCTTTCGCGGCTGTGACGGCGTGAATCCGACGGGTGACACCCCACGCCGGCAATGCGTGCGTCCGATTCACCCGATCGAAAGCCGGAGCGCAGCGCGCGGGCGTCGCGCCGCCTGGTCCGATTACTCGGGACTTGTCATGCACTCGGGACACTGGAGCCGCCGTGGATAAATCCAGTCTCATCGGAATCCTCATCGGTGCCTCCGCGCTCGGCTTCGTCTTCTTCGAGGTCTCGCACGGCAACTTCCTGATGTTCTATTCGACGGAAGGCGTCATGATGGTCGGCGTCGGGTCGATCTCCGTCACCTTCATGGCCATGCCCCTGGACAAGGTGCTCCAGGTCCCCGGGTTCATCAAGGCCTTCCTCTTCAGCAAGGGGATGGGCACGCAGGATGTCATCCGCCTTATGAGCGTCCTGTCCGAGAAGGCGCGCCGCGACGGCATCCTCTCGCTCGAGTCCGAGATGTCCAAGGTCAAGGAGCCGTTCCTCACCGCGGGATTGAAAATGGCGATCGACGGCGTGGACCCGGAGAACATTGAATCTGTTCTCAGGCTCGAACTCGCCGCGATGGGTGAGCGCCACAAGGCGGGCAAGAAGTTCTTCGAGTTGCTCAAGGTCTACGGCCCCGGCTACGGGCTGGTGGGCACCCTGGTCGGACAGATCGGCCTCTTCGGCAACCTCGCCACCGCCGAGATCGGTGAACTCGGTCACATGCTCGCGATCGCCGTCGTCGCGACGATGTACGGCGCGATCCTCGGCAACGCCGTCGCCGGTCCGATGGGCGACAAACTCGGGCTGAAATCCGCCGAGGAGATGCAGGGCAAGGAGATGATGCTCCAGGGGATCCTCTCCATCCAGAACGGAGACAATCCGCGCACCACCATGGACAAGATGATGGCCTTCCTCCCGCAGATCTCGCGAGGAAAGTTGAAACTCGCCGCCTGAACCCAGGGGAGACGCCGCCATGGCCGATGAAAAACACGGCGACGCCCACGACGACCACAAGTCGCACAAGTCCCACGGTTCGCACGGCGGGGGGCACGGCGGCGGACACGAGGAAGCGCACGAGGGCGCCCCGGAATGGCTCATCTCGTTCGCCGACAACGTCGCGCTGCTCATGGGCTTCTTCGTCATCCTGCTCGCCATGAACATGAAGGAGCCGACCCACGGCGGCATCGGCGGAAAAGAAAAGCACGGGACCACCACCTCCAGCGCCAACCCCGCCATGCTCGACCTGGTCATCTCCATGCGCGAGGCGTTCAACAACCCCATCGACGCTTCGTCCACCGATCCCCGTGAAGCACTCCTCATCCAGCGCATTCGTGAAAAGAAGGAGGGAGACGCCAAGACCAAAGGCCCGCCGGGCGATCGGCAGGAAGTCCAGACCGTCCGACCCACCGACTATCACCGCATCGGCGGCGTCGTGACGTTCGAAGAGGGCGCGGTCGCGGTGGACGATGCGGGCATGAAGACCGCGGCCCGCGTCGCGCAGGAACTCAAGGGGCGACGGACCATCATCGAGATCCGCGGGCATGCGAGTCTCTCGGAGGCGAGCAACCCGCTTGACAAGGGCATGACCCTCTCGTTCGACCGGGCGCTCGCGGTGGCGCAGCAACTCCGCCTCGGCGGCCTCGACTGGGACCAGATGCGCACCGTCGCCGTCGGCGCGGGCGACCGCGTCAAGCCCCTCGCCCGCTCCGCGCAGGAACACCACAACAACCAGCGCGTCGAGATCATCATCACCGACGAACAGATCCCCGCCGATCCCTATGCGAAGGATCCAAACGCCGCAGGCTCCGCCGGCACGATGCGTAAATAGGAACGCGCCGGTCGGCGGCGGTCAGGGTTCGCTCGAAGCGACCTCGAGCAACTGCCCGAGCCGCTGAATCTCGGCGGTGCGTTCCTCGTCCGACATCTTCGCGATCGCATCGCCAAAGGCCTCGATCGATTCGTAGCCCATCTGCTGGAGCGCCTGGCTCACGAGCATCATTGCCTCGGCGGCGGACGTCGGGGAATCGCCTCCCGCGAGGTCCATGTGGTTGCTCGGCGTTCGCGGCGCCTGCACCAGCGACATCGTTGAAGTCGAGCAGTAGGTGGCGTTGAAGTTCGCAAGCACCTCGGTGATGTCCGCAAAGTCCCGATCGCCGTCGCGGTCGGCATCGCCCATCCGGAGGCAGTCGGTCAATCCAAAGTTCGAGAGGACACTCGTGATATCGGCAAAGTTCACCACGCCGTCGGTCTCCGCGTCGCCCATGCTGATCGAGTCGCACACGGTGAACTGGAAGTCACGAGTGAAGTTGGCCACCGGCTCCGTCTGCGGCGGGCCACCCGATGGAAGATCGCACAGCAAACGGTTCACGCCCGAAGTCTTTTCCTGGGTCACCCGGTATTCATAAGCGCCGGGCAATCGACGGACCGGGGTCAGGTTGACAATCGTGGGATTGGGGTCAACGGATTCGCTGAAGCAACTTGTGACATCCGTCCAAGCGCTCCCACCGATGAGCCGTGACTCAACCTTGAAGGCCCGGAGACCGCCGGAAGGCAGTTTCACCGGGCCGTAGTGCCGCACCCTGATCGGGTTCTCGTCGCTCGGCGCTGAGAGCGGCGCGATGGACGGGTTCGCGGTGGGGCTTGGGAACTTCGGAAAGCAATCCGTGAAGTGGGTCTTGAACGGTACGTAGCCCGCCGCGCCCGTGCCGAGCTCGCTCGCGAGGTTGCTGTACCCGTTCGCGGCCGCGGTGCCCGTCAGAACGATCTGCCCGCCGGTGAAATCAGGGCCGATCTCGACCCGCCCGCCCCAGACGGTGGAGGCGGACCGGCCCGGATCGAGCGCGCTGACGACGACACCGCCGAGCAGGTCCGGCCCGTCGGACGACCCGCTCGCGTCCAGCCCGGCCATGGCGATCTCCTTGCCGGCCTGCAACTCCTGGAGCCAGATTCGGCCCTGTATGTCGCCTCGGAAGATGCCTTGCACATCGACCGTGTCGGTCTGTGGGAACTCGCCGAAATCTTTTCCCAGCAGTTCGGCTCGGATCTCGCCGCTGAAGATGCCGCTTGCAGGGTTGGCGACGGTGCCGCGGTTGGTCTCGATCCGTCCCATGTTGTAGATGAAGGAATCGAGGTCGCGCACCGAAGGATCTGTGTTAGTGCCCATGATCTGAGCATGAATCTCGCGGGCGCTGATGGAAGCAACCACGCCGTCGGCGAGAATTTGAACGGGGATAATCGGATCATTGATTCTCGAGCGGCCGATGTAGCCGTTCGTGAAATCAAGATTGCTGATGACGCCTCGCCAGTTGGGCGAACCGACATACGGCTGCATCACCACATTCCCGACGAGGCTGCCTCCTGCGGTCGACGTCAGGAGGATGTCGCTCTCGTAGTTTCCGCCGATGTTTGTCGGGTCGCCGTTGGGATGCATCTTACAGGTGATCGGACCGACGACGTTTCCGGAGGAAGTGGTGAGTTCGAGGCGATTGAGGCCCGTGACGGCTCCAAGAGTACCATCCAGGAATGATTCGACCACACTCACGAAACCTTGACGAAGCGGCGAAGTACCCTCGATGACCTTGATCTCGTCGACGCTCTCCAGTCGTTGCGATACGCCAGGCCCCCCAAGCAAAACAAAGATGCGTCGGCCAAGGCTAACAGGTCGCGTAATGGCAAGGTTACTGATGATCACCGTCTCGCTCGGCGATCCGCGCGTGATGGCGAACGTCGTCGTTGCGGGGAAACCGAAGCCGGCGGTACCGGTGTCTTCCTCCAGCGTTATTTCCCAAGTATTCGTCCCCACCGAGGTTCGCGTCCAGTGAACTTGGCCGTCGCTGGTTCCGGAGAACGTCTGTGAGACCATCGGCGTGGCGCGAACCTGTTCAGTAGACAGAGCGATCAACACGAATGCACAAAGAGCGAGCGATGCGAAGGGGGTCATGCGAGCATCTCCCTTTTCGTGATCCCAGGAAAAACGGAGCGCAGACACACAAAACACCGGCCCCTCCGGGGCCGGGCACCGCGCGGGCAACACGCAAACCAATACGAGAATCCGGATGGTTCCCAGTAAAATCGTCTACTTGATCTTCGTCGATATCAAATGTATAAGACCCGCGCCAAGCCGAGCCTTCGACCCAACGGATCGAGATATTTGGGTAGATGTCGTTGACATCGGCGCTCTCCGTCCACTCCGCCGCGCCGCCGGAGGTGTCCCACAACCCCCAGGGCGATACGACGTTCCGGT
>JAEUIV010000112.1 GCA_016795005.1 Phycisphaerae bacterium | reverse complement strand
CGCCGGTGCCGGTCGCGGCGCCGTAGAGGGCGCCGCAGCAGCCGCCGCCGGTCTCGCCGCAGATCTGGAAGGCGCGATCGCTGGAGGAGCTCGTCCATCCGCCGGCGCAGTTCAAGCGAAATTGTCCCGATTGGCCGAAGGCCGGCGATCCGTTTTCCCAGTAGATGCCGTCGAAGCTGCCGCAGTCCGCGCTGGCGTGGAGGCCGAGCCAATAGGTGCCGGGGGGAAGGAGCAATCCCGGCGCGGGCAGTTCGAAGCGCCACTCTTGCTCGATGAGTCCGAAGGCCGATCGGCCGGTGAGGGTGCGATCGGCCGAGGCGAGTCCCGCCGCGACCTGAAGCCCGGGCAAACCTCCCGCGTCCTTGTAGATGCGGTATTCGAGGGTGCCGTCCCAGGCTCCGATCTCGAGCGTCCAGAAGCGGCCGCCGGTGACTCGGGTCGGTTCGAAGAGGACGAAATCATCCGCCTCTTCCCACCCGGTCATTTCGTATGCATCCACGAGATTCGGCGCTCCGCCGACGAAGACGGTCGAGCAGGGAGCGAGCGAGCAGCGGAACGCGATGGCGTCGAGTCCGAGGACGGTTGCGCCGACGGTTGAGTATCCGCCGTTGACCTTGTCAATGGTGATGAGGTAGTTGACGTCCGAGCGGAGCGAGCCGTAGAGGGTTCCCGTCGAGAGGTTGAAGTCGAGGGCGTTGATGGCCTGGGGGAGTGTTCCTTGGGTCCCCGGCACGCAGGAAGAAGCGCCGGTCAAGGGGTCGAGTTCATGGAGGCAGCCGTTGTCCCACGCGGTCTGGTAGAGGCGTCCGTCGAGGTCGAAGTCCATTCCGTTGCCGCCGCCAAAGGTGCCGGAGAATCCGACGAATGATCCGGCGCCGGTGTTGGTGTCGATGATGTAGAGGCCCTCGTTGCCGGCGTCGCCGTAGCCGTAGAGCGTTCCGTTGGGGCCGACGGAGATGTCGGTGATCCGTCCGGCGCCGCTTGCCGAGTCGCTGATCTTTCCGATCAATGTTCCGGCGCCGCTGTTGGGGTCGATGCGGATGAGGGCGGAGGAAGCCGGGCCGTAGATAGCGTCCGAGTTGCACGCGCCGTAGAGCGTGCCGTCGGGCATGAAGGTGATCCCGGACACGCCGTTGAAGCCGATCGGTCCGATGAGGGTCGCGGCGCCGGTGAGCGGATCGATGCGGTAGAGGGAGGAGGGACCGGTGCCGCCGCCGGCGCCGGTGCCCGTCGCGGCGCCGAAGAGTTCGCCGCAGTTGCCGAAGCCGATGCCCCGTTCAGCCGGGAGGGCGATCGGCGCGTCCGCGAGCGCGTTGTTGCTCGCGGCGGCCGGGCTTGTGTTCGCGGGTCGTGCCTGGGCCGCCTGGTGCGCGGCGGCGTAGCGTGCCCTGGCCTGTTCGAACGTTTCGTCGAAGGCCTTTGCGCGGTCCGGCGCGATCACGGGGCGCGCGGGGGAGACGCATCCGAAGCGGACATCATCGAGTTGGAAGTTCGCGGGGCCGGTGAAGGTCTCCGGGATGTCCTGGCGCCACACGATGCGGACGGTCTGGCCCTGATAGGCGGCGAGGTTGGCGAAATGGAAGACGTATCCGGTGTCGCCGGCGAGGCTGTTCCCGGAGTCGTGCAGGTAGAAATCGAAGGCGTAGATTGTTTCGAGCGGCGAGCCGCCGAACTGGGGCTGGATGGTGACGCGGTAGGTGCGGGGCAATGAGGAGACGATGCCCAGTCCGTCCCATCGGATGCGGTCCTGCCACATGATGGCGGCGTCGTTCGCGCCGACGGGGACATAGACCTCCTGGTAGGCCTCGTAGTTCAGGCCGGCATCGCCGTCGAAGCCGTTGTTGGCCCAGAAGGCTCCTTCGGCCGGTCCGGCGTCTCCGAACCATCCAGTGCCGCCGACCGACCAGGGAGAGAGTTCGCCTCCCGGCCCGGTGATGATCCCCCAGCCGGTGAAATCGCCGGTCTCGAACCCGCCGTTGACGACGTTCTGGAGGACGTCGCAGCCCGGGTTGTTCCAGGTGAGCGTGGGGTTCAGGGGCACACCCTCGACGCCGTTCGGGAATCCGTTGATGGCCTGCATCGGCGGCGGGCACTCGTTCTGGCCGTAGAGGACGAAGGCGTGGCGGACTTCATAGTTTCCCCATGCGCCCGCGCAGCCGAACTGTTCGCTGGCGACTCCCGCGCCGGTGCTCGTTTCCCATCCGATGTCGAAGGTTCCGCCGCACGTTGAGGCCATGTGCAGCCCGAGCATGTAGTTTCCGGCGCCGAGCGTGACGCCCGGGGGGAACACGAACTGGTTTTCAAATTCCGGGAAGCCGACCCCGAAGCGTCCGGTGGCCGACCGGTACAGTCCGACCGACCCCGAATAGAGGACCGCGCCGGGCGTGCCGCCCACGTCTTCGTACACGAAGAACTGGCAGTTCCCGTCCCAGGCATTGATGTCGAGCGTCCAGAACGTGCATGTGGTGAGTGTCGTCGAATCACCCAGGGTGAACCGGTTTGCCTGGATCCATGAGGTGCACTCGTTGGCGTTCTGGAGGTCGGGCGCGCCGCCGTCGAACACAACCACGTCCGGAACGCCACGATCGTGCCCCGCGAGAGGCTGGGGCGCTTGTTCCGTTGGTTCAGCGAGTCGGCTGCTCAGTTGCGGCTCGGCGATCGCCGTGGCTGCTGACAGTCCAACCATCACCCCGAAAAGCGAGGCGGTCCATGTGCGCACGTTCATTGATATCTCCTTCTGTTCCCATAGGCCCCAAACGAGTGGGTTGCTCCCCACTCATTGAACGTACTCACGTTTGGGCCGGCGGCAAGTCCAATTAGCGGACGATCGTCGTTATTTGTGCCTTAAGGCAGGTGCCGGAGCGGGTCAGAATCGGATCACGACCGAGCCGAACAGCCCGGCCAAGGCCCCGTCAAACTCGAACTCGTCTGCTCCGTCCCCTTCCACCAGGTCCGCCTGGAGGTGCCGGAATCCGATTTCCAGCCCGAGGTTCTCGATGGGGCGCCATGAGAAAGCGACCGTAATGTCCCACGAGAACGAGGAGTCTTCGCCGCTGGAGAAGCCCCCGCCGTCGAGCGACACGTTGAGGCCGAAACGGTGAGGGAGGTCGAGGTTGATGCGGGCGCCGCCGATCGGTTCGAACCAGGTGTTGTCGGAGTTCGCGGCGGCGATCGAGGCATCAATGCTGTGGATGCGTACCCCGCCGAAGAGATCGAACGCGAGGCGGACCTGGTTTTCCGGATCGTCGATGGGGGTCCAGAGGTTGTACCCGGCGGTGAGATCGAAGCCCGCGAGGTCGATCTCGGCGGCGTCTTCATCCACGGCGAAGGCGAAGCCCCGGAACAGGAATGACCACTTGTCGGCTCGGATGGTGACACGGCCGGCGGGAGCAAGGTTGACCTCGTCGGCGTTGATCGTCCCGACATCGATCGACGCGGCGCCGGGCATCTTGATGTCTCCGCGGAGGGCGGGCGCCCAGATGATCGGCTCGATGCGGATGGTCCAGTCGTTCCAGCGCGGCGCGGACGGATCGGTGGCCGGGTCCGCGTCGCGGGCGAGCGCGGAGTTGGCGGCGAGGGCGAGGGTCAGCGCGAGCGGGGCGGAACGAAGCGTGTTCATGGCCCGAGAGTACCTTGTGTCGGCGATGGAAGCGGACGAGACAAGCCATCCCGCGGAGAGTTCCGGCGCGACGATCCTCCTCGCGGGCGGTCCCCCCGCGGTCCGCGTGCGCTGGGATCAACTGCGGATCAGCGCGGTGCGTTCCTCCGGCCCCGGCGGTCAGAATGTCAACAAGGTGAGCACGAAGATCGAGTTGCGCGTGTGGCTCTCGGCGCTGGGGCTGGAACACGAGGCGCTGGCGAGGCTTCGGCGGATCGCCGGGCGGCGCGTGACGGAGCAGGGCGAACTGGTTCTGACCGAATCGGGTTCGAGGAGCCAGAGCGCCAACCGTGACGGCGCGATCGAGCGGCTCCGCCGGCTTGTGGCGGAGGCGCTGGTGAAACCCAAGCCCCGCGTGAAGACCAAGCCGACCAAGGGCAGCGAGCGGCGCCGGGTGGAGGGGAAGAAGCGCACGTCGGAAACAAAGAGGCTGAGGCGGAAGCCGCACGATGATTAGGCGCGGCGGGGGAGCGTGGTTCGGACGCTGTTCATGGTTGGGGCGGGAACCGAGGCGAGTCGGGGTGCGAATGATCTAACTGCCGAAAACGCGGAGTGTTACACTCATTTTGTTGTCGCCGCAGCGTTCGGCGGATCGCCCATGCCTTAAACCGGAGACTTCATGTCCCACTTTTCACGCCGCGCCGCGTTCCGTCGTCCTGGCGGGTTCACGCTGATCGAACTGCTGGTGGTGATCTCGATCATCGCGGTCCTGATCGCGATTCTTGTGCCGGCGATCAGCGGCGCTCGGAACTCGGCGCGCAAGACGACGACGACCGCGCTGATCACGACCGTGGCGAACGCGATCAGCCAGTTCAAGAGCCAGAAGAACCGGCTGCCCGGCTACTTCAGCCAGGCGGAGCTGGGGAACTCCGGCAACACGACGAGTTTCACGGCGATGGAGAATGCGCTTCTCGATCTTGCGGGCGGGGTCGAGCCGAGCGCTCAGGCGGGGGATCCGCACATCATTGATGTTTCGATCAACCTGCCTTCCGGGGTGAAGACGGTGCGCGTGAACACGCTGCACGTCGGGGCGTCTGATGGACCCGGGTACCTGAACATGAGCGCCAAGGGAGTCGGGACCAAGGGGCCGCAGTCTTCGGGCCTGGCGCCGGCGCGTTCGCCGAATGATCAGATCGAGGACACGACGACGTACGGGGGCGACAAGTTCCAGATGCCCGACATCATCGACGCGTGGGGTCGTCCGATCATTCTGTGGTCTCGGAACGACGCGGCCGGCTCGAATCCGCCGCCGCTGTTCGCCGAGCGTTCCGCGCCGGACACTCCCGACGTGAACAACCCGCCGGCGTTGTTCTACTGGTGGTCCAACCGCGGGTACCTCGCGGCGCCGGTGCAGGAGGCGACGAGCGCGATCGGCGGGACGTCGATGGGGCCGAACAACACGCCGAACATGCTCCGCTCGCTCCAGGCGCTGCTCGGCGATCCGACGTTCCCGAACCCTTCGATCGGTCCGAACAACCCGGACCCCGTGAACATGCCGACGCCGCTGTCGCCTCGCGGCGATTTCGTTCTGCAATCCGCCGGCGTTGACGGCGTGTTCCTGAATAGCAACGGCGAGCCGAACCTGCAGTACCGGTATGTTCCGGCCGGGAACGCGCACCCGGCTTCGTGGGCTGGCGATCAGGACTGGAAGACGCTCGATCGGAACGACGACCTGACGCAGGCCGGTAGCTAGACCCAAGCGCAACACCCGCCGCTATCGGACCTTACGTCGGCGATTTCGATGTTTTTCGTGCCCGATATACGGAAAAACACCGAACACGAACCAAATTTGCTCGGTATTCTCGTTCTTTCGCTGGAACCTGCCGCGGTTTTAGGCACAATAGGGACGAGCACAGTTTGTTTTGTTGCTGGCCTTACCGGCGTCCATGCACAGGGCACGCCGCGAGAGGACGACTTGGAAGGGGCGAAGGAGTCATGGTTTTCAGAAAGGGAAGATCGGATTGTTGCGCTGCGAAGCCGCGCGCACTTCGCGCTCGACGAGGGTTGACCCTGATCGAGTTGCTGGTGGTTGCGGCTGTCCTGGTGGTTTTGCTCAGCGTTCTGGTCCCGGTGATCAGCGGCGCGCGGGACACGGCGCGTCGGGCGCAGACCGCGGTGCTGATCAACACGGTCTCGACGGCGACATCGCAGTTCCGCGAGCACAATCGCCGGTTGCCCGGCGTATTCACGCAGGAAGAGCTGGCCAGTCCGTCGAACCTCACCGGGTTCACCCAGATGGAGAACGCGATCCTTGATCTCGCAGGCGGCGTTGACCCCACGGCGGACGTGGGCGGGCCGAATGTTTTCGAGGTTTCGCTGAACAACAAGTCGGTCCGCGTGAACACTCGGATGATCGCCTCGACCGGCGGCCCCGGGTATCTGCCGCTGGTTTTGAAGGGGATGGAATCGGCGGTGCCTGAAGCGAATGGATTGGCGCCCGCGCGTCCAGAGATTGACCAGATCGTTGACCGATCGCGCGGGACGGCGGGTGTGCTGGCGATGCCCGATATTCTTGATGCGTGGGGTCATCCGGTCCTGATGTGGGCGAAGAACGAGTATGCGGGCGAGCGGCCGCACTTCTCACGGCTGACGTCGGAATCGGAGGAATCTCCCCGTCGCGCTCGGTTCTATTGGGCCACCAACCAGGGTTACCTTGCGTCCCGGTCGCAGATCATGTCGAGCGCGATCGGCGCGGGGATCGACGCCGAGAAACGGCAGCGGTCGCTCGACGCACTGCTCGGCGATCCCGCCAACCCGGACCCCGGTTCGGGTGGTGAGGGCGGGATTTTTCTTCCTCTCTCGTCGCGTGGTGATTTCCTCCTGCACACGGCCGGTCGGGATGGCGAGTACCTCTCGAACTTCGGTGAGGTGCGGCTGGAGTACCGGTATGCGCCCGGCGGGCTGAACATCCAGGCGGGGGCCGGCGGGTCGCTCGACCGATATTGGCGCACGACACAGGGTCTGGATGACATGTTGTTGGGCGGAAACTGAAATGAGGCGGTCGAGTCGGCGGTGATTCTCCGCGCGAGGCGCTGCAATTGATGGTTGGTGTGGTTAGTCTTGTGCCTTGATGGTTGGTGGGGACCATCGCAAGGGCTGACCACGATGATCCGAACTGATGCGTTGTTGTGGGCGAAGAACCTCGGCCGGCGGTCGTGGGTTTGCGCGTTGTCCGTTGCGATCCTGGCGGGACTGGGCGCGCGTGCGGGCGCGCAGCCGACGGCTCCGGCGAACGGGCCGCGACGCACCGATCCCGGGTGGCACGCGCTGGTTCACGCGACGGTGATCCCGGAGCCTGGGAAGCGGCTTGAGGACGCGACCGTTGTGTTCCGGGATGGTCGGATCACGTCGGTGGAGGAGAAGGGGGCGCCGCCGGCGGGGGCGCGCGTGTGGGATTGCTCCGGGCTGACGGTGTATGCCGGGTTGGTCGAGGCGTACCTGCCGGTCGACGCGCGGAGGCCCGACGAGAAGTCGCCTGGCACACACTGGAACAAGCAGGTGATGGCGCAGCGCTCGGCGCTCGATGGAATGGGGATCGATGCGGAGGGGCGGAAGAAGATGCGCGGCCAGGGCTTCGTGGCGGCGGCGATCGCGCCCAAGGGGGGAGTCTTTCGCGGGATCGGCGCGGTCGTCACGCTGGCGGAGGCGGGGGCGACGTCCGACCCGCTGGCGAACGTGGTTCAACCCGAGGCGTTCCATACCCTGTCGCTTGAGGCGAACCGCTTCGGCGAGCGCGATTATCCAGGCTCGAAGATGGGGGCGATCGCGCTGATCCGCCAGGTGCTGAGCGACGTGCCGTGGTACGCGCGGGCGATGGAGGCTTCCGCCAGGAATCCCGCGGAGAATGCGGTGCCGGCGCCGGACGATGCGGCGGCGGCGCTCGGTCGCGAGCTTCCGCTGGTGTTCGATATTGACCACGAGTTGGACGTTCTGCGCGCGTCGGCGCTGGCGCGCGAGTTCGGACGGCGGGCGATGATGGTCGGCTGCGGGCTTGAGTTTCGCCGGCTTGACGCGGTTGTTTCGGCGGGCTGGCCGTTGATTGTGCCGCTGTCGTACCCCGACAAGCCGGAGGTGGCGACCGAGGCCGACCGTGCCGGGGTTGAGTTGCGCCAGTTGATGTCGTGGGAGGCGGCGCCGACGAACGCGGCGCGGCTGCATCGCGCCGGTGCGAAGGTCGCGCTGACCTCGAGCAAGTTGCCGAAGGGGCAGGAGTTTTTCCCGAACCTGCGCGAGGCGATGCGCGGCGGATTGTCCGAGGAGGATGCGCTGGCGATGCTGACGACTTCGCCGGCGGAGATGCTCGGTCTGTCGTCGCGTTTCGGGCGGGTTGCTCCGGGGCTGAGCGCCAGCCTGGTGGTGGTGAAGGGGTCGCTCTTCGACAAGGAGCGCGAGGTCCGGGACGTGTGGATCGAGGGTCAGCGGCACGAGGTGAACCCGACGCCGCGCGTGGACCTGGAGGGAACGTGGAATGTTTCCTTCGAGGTGAAAGGGGAGCCTTCGCCGGTATCGGGGACGCTGAAGATTGCGAAGAAGAACGAGATCACGTTCGAGCGTGCGGCGACCGAGCAGGATCGTGTGCGTGAGAAGGCCGCGAAGGACAAGGCGGGGGGCGCCGAGCGGAAGCCGGGTGAGGAGAAGGGCGACGAGGTAAAAAAGGACGAGCCTCGGAAAGAGGAGCCGAAGCCGGAAGAGAAGAAGGACGACACGAGGAAGTTCCGGGCGCGCCATGTTCAGCTGGACGAGAACCGCGTGGACTTCATCCTCGACGGCGAATCACTCCTGACGGATGGTGCGGTGCTGGTCAGCGCGGTGGTCGAGGGGCGGATGATCGGCGGCGGGTCGCTGTCGGACGGTTCGCCGCTTGTGTGGTCGGGTGATCGTGACGCATCGGCGAAGAAGGACGATGAGAAGAAGCGTGACGAGGACTCGGAGCGTTTTGCGGGCGTGCCCGAGTCGTTCGGGCTTCCGTTCGGGCCGTTCGCGATGGACGCGCCGCCGAGCGCGAAGGAGATGTGGATCGAGAATGCGACGATCTGGACCAGCGGTCCGGGCGGGATCATTCGGGAGGGCGTGCTGCACGTGGCGGACGGGAAGGTAAAGGGGGTGTACGCCTCGTCGAGCGTTCCGAAGATCGGGCTGTCCGCGGATGCGGTTCGAGTCGACGCCAGGGGCAAGCACATCACTCCCGGGCTGATCGACTGTCACAGTCACACCGGGATCTCGGGCGGGGTGAACGAGGGGACGCAGTCGTGTACGTCCGAGGTTCGGATCGCCGACGTGATCGACCCCGACGCGATCGGGTTCTATCGCGAACTGGCGGGCGGCCTGACGGCGGCGAACCAGTTGCACGGCTCGGCGAACGCGATCGGGGGGCAGAACTCGGTGGTGAAACTCCGCTGGGGCGCTCCGCGGGCGGAGGATCTTCGGGTGCAGGGGGCGATGCCCGGGATCAAGTTCGCGCTGGGCGAGAACGTGAAGCAGTCCAACTGGGGGGACAACGCGAAGGACCGCTACCCGCAGACGCGGATGGGCGTTGAGACGTACATCCGCGATCGCTTCGCGGCGGCGCGGGAGTACGCGGCGAAGTGGAAATCGTGGGAGAGCGGCCCCGAGAGCGCGCGGGCGACGGGGACGCCTCCGCGGCGCGACCTGGAGCTGGAAGCGCTCGCGGAGATCCTGGCGGGCGAGCGGCTGATCCACTGCCATTCATATCGTCAGGACGAGATCCTGATGCTGTGCCGCGTGGCGGGGGACTTCGGGTTCAAGATCGGGACGTTCCAGCACGTGCTGGAGGGCTACAAGGTCGCTGAGGCGATCCGCGAACACGCGATCGGCGGCTCGTGCTTCTCCGACTGGTGGGCGTACAAGTTCGAGGTGGTCGACGCGATCCCGTATGACGGGGCGATCATGCACGACGCGGGGGTGGTGGTCTCGTTCAACTCCGACTCGGATGAGTTGGCGCGGCGGATGAACCTTGAGGCCGCGAAGGCGGTGAAGTACGGCGGGCTGAAGCCGGAGGAGGCGTTGAAGTTCGTGACGATCAATCCGGCGAAGCAGTTGAAGATCGATCACCTGACCGGCTCGCTCGAGGCGGGCAAGGACGCGGACTTTGTGATCTGGTCGGGCGATCCGCTGAGCACGCGGACCAAGTGCGAGGCGACGTACATCGACGGGCGGGAGTATTTCTCGCTGGCGCGTGACGCGGAGATGCGTGCGCGGGCGGATGCGGATCGTCGGCGCATCATCCAGAAACTCCTGAAGAAGCAGCCCGAGGGGGAGGGCAAGGGGGCCAAGGGAGAGGGCGGGGGCGAGGATCGCCGCCGCGGACGCCCCGGCGGAACGGAGGAGCCGCCCCCGACGGACTGGCTCACGTCCGGCGGTCGCGGCTCGATGCTCGCGCCGGTGGGCGAGGGCATCGAGGAATCGCGGGAGCGTGCGGCGAAACTGGCGCTCGAGCGTCATTATCTGTGGCTGATTACCAACGGGATGGATCCGGCGGCGAGCCACGCCGGTGATTGCGGCTGCGGCTTGAACGCCTTTTTTCAGAACTGATTTGCCGGCAACTCTTGCGGAAAGCGAACGAGACACATGAAACAGGTTTCCTTTGCGGTTGTTGCGGTGTGGATCGCCTCGATGGCGTCGGCGCAAGACCTCGGCTTCAAGGCTCCGCCGAGGCAGGCGGCGCCGGTGGCGATCGAGAACATCACGATCCACACGATCTCCGGCGGGACGGTCGAGTCGGGATTCGTCACCTTCGCCGAAGGGAAGATCACGGGTGTCGGGAGTGGTCCGGCGCCTCGGCTGTCCGGCGGGAGCGTCGTTGATGGTTCCGGGAAGCACCTGTATCCCGGGATGATCGGCGCGAACACCCAGACGGGCCTGATGGAGATCGGGGCCGCGAGGGCCACGATTGACTATGCGGAAGTGGGGGGGATCACTCCCGAGGTGCGTGCGGCGGTGGCGGTGAACCCGGACTCGACGATCATCCCGGTGACGCGGTCTTCGGGGGTGCTGACGGTCGGCGTGCTGCCCCTTGGCGGTCCGATCCCCGGCCGGGCGTCGGTGATCAATCTTGAGGGCTGGACGTGGGAGGAGATGTCTGTCGCGGATGATGCGGGGATGGTGGTGAACTGGCCCAACATGCGGCCGATGCGCGGCGGCTTTGTCGCACGGTCTCCCGAGGAGCAGGACAAGGAGCGGCGCGAGGCGCTGGCGGCGATCGACCAGGCGTTCCAGGCGGCGGCGGCGTATGTCGCGGCGAAAGCCGCGGACCCGGGCACGGCAACGGACATTCGGTGGGAGGCGATGCGCGGGGTGCTCGATCGCAGCAGGCCCGTGCTCGTGCGGGCGGACGAGTTGGAGCAGATTCAGTCCGCGGTCGCGTGGGCGGCGGAGCGGAACCTCCGGCTGGTGATCGTGGGCGGGCGCGATTCGTTCCAGTGTGTCGATCTGCTGAAGCGGCACGATGTGGGGGTGATTGTCGCGGGGACGCTTCGATTGCCGCGGAAGTCCGACAGCGACTTTGATGAGCCGTACACGCTGCCCTCCAAACTCGAAGCGGCCGGGGTGAGGTGGTGTCTGGCATCAACCGGAGGGCCTCAGGAGACTCCACACGAGCGGAACCTGCCGTACCACGCCGGGATGGCGGTGGCGTACGGGCTGGATCCCGCGGCGGCGATTCGTTCGATCACGCTTGCTCCCGCGATGATGCTGGGGGTGGGGGACCGGCTGGGGAGCATCGAGGTCGGGAAGGACGCGACGCTCATCATCACCGACGGCGATCCGCTCGAGATCACCACGAAGGTTGAGCGGGCGTTCATCACGGGGCGCGAGATCGACCTCTCCAACAAGCAGCGGATTCTGGACAAGAAATACCGCGAGAAATACCGCCAGTTGGGGATCACGCCGTAACGGGCCTGTGGTTGCCGGATTCGAAGGTCACAGCGCGCCGAGGCGTTCGAGCGCGGCGCGGAGGCTGGCGACTTCCGATTCCAGTTGTTCGACGCGCTCGTTCAGGTTTGAGTGCGGCTCGGCGCGCGGAGCGACGGTCGGCGAGTGCGGCGCGGGATCGTCGAGCGGGTGCAGGTCCGGGCAGAGGAGTTGCGCGTAGCGTTCCGCGCGCTCGCCGGGTCTACGTGGAAGTTTCACGACCATCGGTTCCGGGCGGGAGCGAAGGCCGTCGAGGACCGATTGTGTGGATTCGAGGGTGCTGAGGGAAGCATCTCCCGGCGGCATCATGCGCTGGGCGTTGCTGCGGAGTTCTCCTGGCGCCTGCGGGCCGCGCAGGAGCAGCTCGGTGAGCACGATGAGTTCCGCGGTGCAGACGGCCAGTCGTTCGCGGGCGACATGGCGGTACTTGTGGACGCGGCTGCCCGCGAGGAGCGCTTCGCGGGCGAGTTCCTTTGAGCGGAGTCCTTCCAGCGCGGCGAGCACGTCGTCATCGGTGAGGGTGGTCACCGGGTCGCGGTTATTCTTCTGGTTGCAGCCGTTGACGAGTGCGTTGAGCGTGAGCGGGTATTGCTGCGGGGTGGTCTGCGCCTTTTCCACCAGGGTTCCGAGCGTCCTTGATTCGTGGGGTGTAAGGGTTGGAAGGGTCATCGGGGTGCTCCGGTGGGGGCGTTAATATGTTCGAGTCAAGGAGACTAGCCTTGTCTGGTGTCCCGGGTGAAACGGGAGGCCCATTATTCCGTAGGACGGGCTGGACACCGATCTTTTGCCGCGTTGCGGCGGGGTCTCAGATGAGGAGCGTGCCATGCTCAGCAAGGGTGAAATCACGGCGGCGTGCGTAACGGGCGTGGTGCTCGGGGCGATGGCCGGCGGGTGTGTCGTGGTGATCGACGGCCAGGACGACCACTGGTCGTGGAGCGAGTCGAGCGCGCCAAAGCGTCCCAAGTTGGGCGTGTACCTGGACGAGCCGGGGCGGACGATCGCGACGCAGTTGAATATCAATCGGCGCGAGTCGACGGTGATCACCGACGTGTTCCGCGACTCTGCCGCGGAACGGGCGGGTCTGCGTGAGTACGACATCGTGACCCGGATCGACGGGAGCGACCAGGCCGGCCCGTCGGACCTTCGGCGGGCGATCCGCTCGAAGAGTTGGGGCGACGCGATGACCCTGACGGTGATCCGCGAAGGGCAGCCGATGGACGTGGTGGTGACGTTTGACCTGCCGGAATCGAAGGAAGCGCCCAAGTATTGAGGCGAGGCGCTAGACCGGGAGCGCGGCCAGGCGTGGCTTCGAGGCGCGTCCGACGGTGAGGCGGAGCGCGTGGACGATGACGACCAGCGCGACCAGGCTGATTGCGCTCGCCCACCCGGCGGAGGCGAAGAACGTGTTCGTGTCGTGGGCCAGCCCCGAGACCAGGCCGGTTTTTTCGAGCACGCCGCGCGGCTTTTCCAGGCCGGTGAAGTGGACCAGGGTCTTCATGGCGAGCATGGTGACCCAGAGGACGGCGAGGACGCCGGTGATGATGATCCAGTTCAGGGCGATGAAGCGCCAGCGCGCGGGGCTGCTCCGTCCGCGTGCGAGCATGTAGAGTTCGTGGAACGGCATCCAGAAGGCCATGAAGAGATAGAAAAGGCCTCCGATACCGGTTCCGGGGAGTCCGACGACCATGGCTCAGTGTCCTTTCTCGAAGGTTGCGAGGCGGTTCCCCGTGATGACCTCGCGCCAGATGGCGACGAGTACGAACCACGCGTTGACGAACCGGAGCACGAAGAATCCCGGCAGGCTGGCGAGGGCTTTTTTCACTTCTCCCCGCTGGTGTGCGCGGTGCAGCACGGGGACGAGCACGGCGGGGATATCAATGAAGTAGCCTAGGAGGAACACCGGGCTGACAAAGATCGCCAGGAGCGGGAGGATGAACAGGAGCGCGAGGGCGGCGATGGTTGCGTCCCAGACGCCGATGGCGACGATGGTGCGGAGGAAGGGGATGTGCAGCACCTCGCGCCAGTGGAGTTTCACGGTCTGGAAGAATCCGCAGGACCATCGGCGGAGTTGCTTTGAGAGGAAGTGCAGGTTGTGAGGCTCGATGGGGTAGCAGACGGCCTCGGGGACGAAGCGGACCTTTCGGCCGCGCATGTACATCATCCAGGTGAGGTCCATGTCTTCGGCGACGGTGCGTGTGGGCCAGCCCCCGACGGCGCGGAGGTCTTCGGTGCGGTAGGCGCTGAAGCATCCCGAGGCGAGGAGCGGGCGCTCGTAGTAGTCCTGCATGGGCTTGTAGAGGCCGAAGGCAAAGAGGTATTCGACGTAGCGTCCGCGCTCCCAGATGGTGTTGACGTTCCGCGGGAGGACGAAGCCGCAGGCGGCGGCGACGTTCGGATCATCGAACGCGGTCATGAGCCGTTCGAATGATTTCTGGTCGAAGGTGGTGTCGGCGTCGATGGCGAGGGCGAACTCCGAGTCCACGAACCGCAGGCCGTAGTTCAGGGCGTTGGCCTTGCAACCGCAGTTCTTTGGGGTGCGGAGGACCGTGACGCCGAGGGACTGTGCGATGGCGCCGGTGTCATCGGTCGAGCAATCATCAATGACAATGATGTCGTCGGCCTGCATGGATTGCGCCTGGACCGATCGGACGGTGTCGGCGATCGAGGCCGCCTCGTTGTAGGCGGGGATCAGGACCGTCAGCCCGGTGTTCTCCCGGGTGGGCGGGGGCTGGCGCGTGTCGGTGGCCGGCCTGAGCGGCGCCTGCTTGAGCGCGGATGGGAGAGGTTTCAGACTGGTCGGGCTGAGTGCGATGGTGCTCATAGGGGGTGCGGACGAGCGCGAGCGGGATCCCTGCACAAGCACGCGCATCGAGCGTCGGGTTTGACCCGGGCTTCGACCGCGAATTGATCAGGCTGGCCGAACATGCGCGGCAGAACGTCCGCGTCGAACAGCGCTGGTCTCTTTGGATGTGCAAGTTCCTGGCCGCAGGGTTCGGTGACGAGTCAGCCGATCCGAGTCATGAGCCGCGGCGCTCATCCGCTTCCGGGCCTCCTGCGACGCGTGACAATGCATCGAGGGCCCGAGCGAACGTACAGAAGTATACGGCAGCGGTTCGACACGGTTTCAAGAGGAGTTGCTCGCGGAGGACTGGCGATAGGATTTTGTTTGGTCTCAGGTGGACGGCCCCAAAAAGACAGCCTCCGCGGTTGGTGTTCCGCGGAGGCTGCCGTAGTTCGAGATCACGCGAAATCAGGATTCCTGTCCCGGCGGCTCGGCCGGGATGGGGGTGATGCGATTCGTCCGAGGACGGATCACCTTGGCGCGGCTGCGCAGGTCCTTTTTCGACGTGTTCTTGGCCTTGGTCCTTGCGGCGAGTGCGTCTTGCATCACGCCGGACTGACCGGAGACCTGGGATTGGCCACTGCCGGGGATCGACTCGGTGGTCGTCATCGCGGGGTTTGTAGCGATGACGGCGAGCGGGGCGATCGCGGCAACGATGAGAGAAAGTGTGTGTCTCATAACTGGAGAATACGTCAGGTTGGGCGGGTTGGCTGCACACATCGCGGCAAATTGTCGGGGTTCTCCCGTATTTAGCCGGCGGGGGTGTTCGGGGAGAGGTGAGTTGTTGCGGAAGAGCCGCGGCGTCACCGGCTCATGCCGATGGGCCGCGGGTCGTCGCGGCGGATTCGAGGCGGTCGAGTCGTTGTGCGATGGCGAGGATCTCCGTGTGCGCCTTGACGTTGACCTGGTAATCGAGGTCGGCGCGGACGCGGTCGCGTTCGGCCTGTCGATTCTGACTCACCATGACGAAGATGGAGAGGAAGATTGCTTCGAGGCTGACGACCATGGTGAGCAGGCCGAAGGGGTAGGGGTCGAACGCGAGCGGCTCGGGCAGCAGCCCCGCCTGCGAAGCGAGGTTCAGCCCGATCCAGATCCCGAACCATGTGATGTGGAAGAGCGTGAACCACTGTCCCGCGGCGACGGTGGCGATGGTGTCGCTGGCGCGCTGCCACGGTGTGAGGGCGTGCTGGATCTCGACGTTCGGGTTCTTGATGTGGCGGAGGGCTTCGGTGGAGAGTCGCTGCCTGGCGCCCATGACGGAGAGGATGTCGAGCGCGGCGTGCGGGTTGCGGACGAGGAATGATTGGAAGTCCGACTGGTTGAGCGTGTAGACGTGGAGCGGCTCGGCGGCGCGGACGGTGGCGGTGCGCGGCCCGCCGTCGAGCAGGCTGATCTCGCCGAAGAGTTCGCCCGGGCCGAGGGTGGCGATGGGGACGTGTTCGCCCTGCTCGTTGGGGGCCGAGACCGAGACGCGCCCCGAGATGATGAGGAAGAGGCTGTCCCCGCGGTCGCCGATCCAGAAGACGGTTTCATTTGTCAGGAAGCGTCGCTGTTTCATCGCGGCGACGAGCAGGCGGCGTTCCTGCTCGTCCAGGCGGCTGAAGAGCGGGATCTGCGCGAGCGAACTGCTGGCTTCCGCGAGTTCGTTCGCGGCGGCGGAGGGGTCGATCGGGTCCGTCGCGCTCATGGGTTCGATGGTACTCCCCGGAGTCGCACGGGTCATGGCGAGCCGAGGGGCGGATAGACTTCCGGCGCTGATCAGCGCTTCGGCGCCGGCATTGAATGGGTTGCGAGGCGCGAACCCCGGCGATTCGGGGCGTTGATCTGGATGAAGCCATGTCTTTCTTGCCCTACTCGGCTCTTCTGCATCGGTTTGGCCCGCCGGTTTCCGTGGAGGAGCGGCGCGAGTTTCTCCGGCGGACCCTGGCGGCGTCAGCCGGGTTGCTCATCAGTGGAGGCGGGGCGCTGGCGCGACAGCCGAAGCAAGGGGCGAAGCGGATTGTCGTGATCGGGGGGGGCTTCGCGGGATTGTCGTGCGCGTTCGAGTTGAAGGCGGCGGGGTACGACGTCCGCGTGCTCGAGGCGCGAGATCGCCTCGGGGGGCGGGTGTTGTCGTTCTCCGATTTCATCGAAGGGGCGGCGGCGGAGGGGGGCGGCGAACGGATCGGGTCGAATCATCCCGCGTGGATGGGCTACGCCGCGCGATTCGGGCTGACGTTCAGCGAGGCGACCCGGTACGACCTTGATTATCCGATCGTCCTCGGGGGGAAGAGGCTGACGGCGGAGGAATCACGCGACCTGTGGGAGGAGATGGACGCGACGTTCAAGGTGCTCAATGCGCTGGCGAGCGACATCGACGCCGAGGAGCCTTGGTCGCATCGGATCGCGGACAACCTGGACAGGCAGACGATGCAGCGGTGGCTCGAACGGAGCGAGGTGAGCGACCTGTGCCGTCGCGGGATGGCGGCGCAGATCGCTTGCGGCCGGGGGCAAGACCCGGCGAACCAGAGTTACCTCGCGTTCATCGCGATGGTGAAGGGGGGCGGGGTCGAGCGTTACTGGACGGAGAGCGAGGTGTACCGATGCCGGGGAGGCAACCAGCAACTGGCGATGAAACTCGCGGAGGGGATCGGCGCGGATCGGGTGATGATGGGGGTCGCGGTTCGCGCGGTGCGCACGACGGCGCACGGCGCGGCGGTCGAGTGCTCCGACGGGCGGACGATGGAGTGTGACGACGTGGTGCTCTCGGTGCCGCCGAGCGTCTGGGGCAAGATCGAGTTTGCGCCCGCGCTCCCGGCGGCGCTGTCGCTGCAGATGGGATCGAAGGTGAAGTACCTGGCGCGGGTGAAGTCGCGCTTCTGGGAAGACGCGGGGCTGGCGCCCGACGCGCTGAGCGACGGCGATCTCACGATGACCTGGGACGGCACGGCCGGCGAGTTGGAGTTGCGTGGCGCGGTGCTGGTCGCGTCTTCCGGGGGGCAGGCGGCGGAGCGCAGCCGGAGGAACGCGGGGCTGTCGCCCGACGATGCGTACGTGGTGGCGCTGGAGGCGTTGTATCCCGGGTTCCAGAAGCAGTTCGAGCGGGGTCGATTTATGGATTGGCTCGGCGATGAGTGGGCCGGTGGGAGTTGTGCGTTCCCCGCCCCGGGCGAGGTGACGCGCGCCGGTCCGATCCTTCGGGAGGGGTTGGGTCGGCTGCACTTTGCGGGCGAGCACTGCTCGTACGCGTTCATGGGTCGCATGGAGGGCGCGCTGCACTCGGGGGCGAGCCTGGCGAAGCGCCTGGCGAAGCGCGACGGCGCGCGGAAGTGAACGGGGTGTTCATCGGGCCGCGGGACGAGCCGGGGCGTGCTCGGCGAAGAACGTTTCGACGTGTCGGAGCAGTTGCCGGGGCGTCATGCGGTCGCACGCCTCGACCGCGACGACCCGCGGGGCGTTCGCCTTTCGTCGGCGGAGCGCGTCGGCCAGTTCATACTTGGCGACGCTCGGCCCGATGACGAGCACGCGGTCCGCGTCGCGGAGCGTCCGCGCGAGGCCGGCGTAATAGGCCTTGATCTGCTCGCGGCGTCGGTTCTCGTCGTGCTTGGCGCGGGTGGGCGCGCGGTGGGTTGACGAGGTGCGCTTCTCGTGCCGGCGGGAGGACCGCTTCGGCTCGATGTTCGATGCGATCCGCTCTCCGGCGACGGCGTGTCCCGATTGCATGTGGATCAGCACCGCGCCGGAATGGTCGAGCCACACGCCGATATCAGACTTCATGGTGATTCTCCGTGCTTCCGCTTGCGCCGCATCCGAGGGAAGCGTAGCGGGCGGGGGCGAGGGCCGGCGATTGGGTGTTTCCCGGGGTGGCTCGGATTCGCGGTGGATCTCCCGGCGTTCGTTATTGTGGTCACAAAGGAGTTCCGATCATGCCCAAGGCATCCGCCCGCCACATCCTTGTCGCGACTGAAAAGGAAGCGAACGAACTGAAATCGAAGATTGATGCCGGCGGAGATTTCGCCGCGCTCGCCAAGGCGCACTCCAAGTGCCCGTCCGGCAAGTCCGGCGGTGACCTGGGGGTGTTTTCACAGGGGGACATGGTGCCCGAGTTCGACCGGGTGATCTTCGGAACGATCCCGGTGAATGAGACATCGCCCCCGGTGAAGACTCAGTTCGGATTTCACCTGATCCAGGTGACCAAGCGGTTGCCGTGAGCGGCGTAGTCGTGCGGTGCATGCGTTTCGGCGCGATCGACGTGCGGATCGAGACGCCCGGCGATGCGGACGCCGTGGTGCGCGAGGCCGAGTTATCGGGCAGCGCCGAGCGCGGATATTGGGCGCACCTCTGGCCCGCGGCGGTGATGCTCGCGGGGTATGTGGCGCGGACCGGGCTTGTGACGCGGGGGACGCGCGTGCTCGAGATCGGTTGCGGCGTGGGGCTGGTGGGGATCGTGGCAGCGCTTCGTGGAGCGGAAGTGGTGCTGACAGACTACTGCGACGAAGCGGTCGCGGCGGCGGCGCGGAATGCGACACTGAACGGTGTTGATGCGGCGGCACGGAAGTTTGATTGGCGCGATGAGCCGGACCCCGCGTGGGATCCGGGCGTGCTGCTGGGGGCGGACGTGCTGTATTTCGAGGAATCGCACGGCGCGATCGCGCGGTTGATCGCGCGGCTGGGCTGCGTGGCGATCCTCGGGTATCCGAATCGTCCGGCGACCGCCGAGGCGGCCGGCGTGTTTGGGGAGGAGGGGCTTCGAGTGTGGGGGGCGGCGGCGGAGAGCGGGCGCGTGCTGCTGGCGCAGGCGCGCTAGGCGCGGGTTGGTCCTGCGGGGCTTTTTCGCGGATACTTCGGGCGATGGCCCCCTTCTGGATGTTTGCGAAACGTCTGTTCAGGCGCCGCGCCATGGTCGCTGCGGCGCTCGTCATGGCGTTCGTTTCGGCGACGGGGGTGGGGGCGGGCCTGGCGGGCCTGGTGCCGGTGCTGAACAATATCCTGGGCGAAGCGCACGCGACGCTGCCCGACCTGGCGCGGACGCTGAGCGCGAACGCGCCGCGGTGGCTGCTGCCCGACGGGCTGTCCGAAGGGTTCATCGCGCGTCTGCCCGACGGGCGGTTCGACGCGGTGCTGTGGATCGTGCTCGGGCTGGGGGCGATGACGATCATCGGCGCGATCGCCAACTTCGTTCATGCGTACCTGTCGCTGACGCTGACGACACTGGTCGCGGCGGAAGTGCGCCGGGCGGCGTTCAAGCGGCTGGTTCGGTTGCCTCTGGGTGTGATCGTCGCGGGTCATGGCCAGGACCTGACGAGCCGGATCGTGAACGACACCAACACGCTCGCGCGCGGGCTTCAGGCGCTGACGAGCAAGGCGGTGGCGCAGGCGACCCGCGGGGCGGCGGCGCTGGTGGTGGCGTTCATCATCGACTGGCGGCTGAGCCTGGTGATGATGCTGGTCGCGCCGCTGCTGGCGGTGGTGATCCGCAAGACCGGCAAGCGGATCCGCAAGGGATCGCGCGGCGCGATGAAGAGCCAGGCGAAGCTTCTCGAAGACGCGACCGAGGTCACGCGCGGATTCCGGGTGGTGAAGGTGTTCACCTCGGAGCGGGCCGAGATCGGGCGGTTCACGAGGCACAACAAGGAAGTGCTCCGCGAGACGCTGCGGGCGCGGACGGCGCAGGCGCTCGCCGGCCCGCTGCTCGAGGTGGTGGCGATCTTCGCGCTCGGCGGGCTGGCGCTGATCGCGGCGAAGGCGATCATCGACGGCCGGATGGCGCCGACGCAGTTCCTGGTGTCGCTCGGCTCGCTGGGGATGGCGGGGGCGGCGCTTCGTCCGCTGACGACGGTGATTCAGGACTTGCAGATCGCCGACGCCGCGGCGGGGCGGCTGAAGGAGTTGATGGACATGCCCGTCGAGGAGCGGCGCGAAGGGCGCCGCCCGCGACTGAAGCGGCATCGGCACACGATCGAGTTCGATTGCGTGTCGTATCACTACGACCTCGAGGCGCCGGCCGCCTTGGTCGATGCGAGCCTGACCATCCAACATGGCGAGACGGTCGCGTTTGTCGGTCCGAACGGATGCGGCAAGACCACGCTTCTGTCGCTCGTGCCCCGGCTGCTGATCCCGACGCGCGGCCGGATCCGGGTCGATGGGGTGGACACGGCGGGCGTCAATCTGCGCAGCCTGAGGCACCAGATCGGCGCGGTTTCACAGGAGACGGTGCTCTTCCGGGGGACGATCGCGTCGAACATCGGGTACGGAACTCCTTGGGCGACGCAGCACGAGATCGAGAACGCCGCGAAGCGCGCCCATGCGCACTCGTTCATCATGCAGCAGCCGCAGGGGTACGACACGCCGGTGGGTGAATCGGGTCTGACTCTTTCGGGCGGTCAGCGGCAGCGTCTGGCGATCGCCCGCGCGTTGTTGCGCGACCCATCCATTCTCATCATGGACGAGGCGACGAGCATGATCGACTCCGAGAGCGAGTCCAACATTGCGGCGGCGGTTGCCGAGATGTCCGGCACGCGCACGATCCTCATCGTCGCGCACCGCCTGACCACGATCCGCAGCGCGAGACGCATCGTGGTGATGGACGCGGGGCGCATCGTTGATACAGGGACGCACGAGGAGCTCCTGGGACGTTGCGTCGTGTACCAGGACCTCGCGAAGCATCAACTCCGGGGAGCGGTGTAGGGCTAGTCCTGCACCTTTGCCATCTCGGTCTCCACGGCTCCGATCAGTCTCGAAACGGTCGCCTCGCCGAAATCGAACGGAAGCCCGGCCGCCTCGAAGAGTTCGGGCAACGGGCGCGACCCGCCCAGCCGCATCGCCCGCTTGTACCGCTCCAGGGCCGAGGCGGTCCCTTTTTCGAGCGAGTGGAGCCAGAGTCCGAGCGCGCCGAGTTGCGCGATGCCGTACTCGATGAAGTAGAAGGGATGCAGGAAGAGATGGAGTTGGCGCTGCCACTGCCAGGCGCGGGCGTCGGCCAATCCTGACCAGTCGATCGGCGGTCCGAAGCGGGCGTCCAGGTGGAGCCAGTGCGCGTTCCGCTCGTCGTGGGTGTGCTTCGGATTCAGGTAGATCCAGTGCTGGAAGGCGTCCATCTGCGCGATCCACGCGAGGATGGTGATGACCCGTTCGTAGTGCGCCTTGGCCGCGCGGCCGCGGTCCGACGGCGAGCGGTAGTACTCGTCCCAGAGCGGCATGGTCAGTATCTGCATGCTCATGCTCGCGACCTCGCAGAACTCGATGGGGGCTTCGCGGTACGCGACGAGCGGCTCGTCCCGGCAGAGCAGGCTGTGGAACGCGTGCCCGGCCTCGTGGACGAGCGTCTCCATGTCGCTGTGCACCGACGCCGCGTTCATAAAGATGAAGGGGCGGCGCGAGCGGTGGAGCATTTCCTGGTACCCGCCCGGGGCCTTGCCCTTGCGCGCGTCGAGGTCGAGGCACATCCCGGGCGTGCCGTTGTCGCCGAGCGAGCGGAACATATCGTTCAGGCCGCCGGGCGACGGGTCCAGGCGGGCGAAGACGCGGCGCGAGCGCTGGAGCAGGTCGCCCCCATCGGTAAACGGCTTGAGGGGCGGGCGGCCCTTCTCGTCAACCGACATGTCCCATGGGCGGAGGCTGGTGAGGGAGAGATTCTGCCTGCGTCGATCGCTCATCCGGCAGAGGGCGGGGACCACGTGCTTCTCGACCGCGTCGTGGAAGGTCTCGCAATGTTTCGGCGTGTAGTCGAAGCGGCGCATGGAGCGGAAGGCGTAGTCGCGATAGTTTTCGAACCCCGCGTTGAGCGCGACTCGGTTGCGCGTCGCGATCATCGCGTCGAACAGGGAATCGAGCGTCTCCTTGTCGCGGAGGCGGCGATCGTTCACCCCGCGCCACGCCGACTCACGCACCGAACGATCGGTCGATTGCAGGTACGGCGCCATCTGCGGCAGCGTCCGCTCCTGCCCGTCGAACTGCACCGTCATGGCCCCGGCGATCTTCTGGAACTCCTGCCCCTTCTGCTCGAGTTCCGTCATCAGGGGCACGTTCTCGGCGCGGAAGAGTTCGACGTCCGTGCGGACCGAGCGTTCGAGCACCTCGTAGCGGCGCCGATCCAGCGGGAACTTCGCGTGCAGGGCGACCTGCTTGGTGTCGAGTTCGAACGCGAGCGGGCGCAGCCTCGGCGGCACCTCCTCGATGTACCGGCTGTAGGCGCCGGCCTTCTCGGGATCGTCGGTCTGGCAGGTCATGGCGATGGACAGGATGGCGCGCGACTCGGCGCACGCGGCGTCCAGTTCGCTCCGATCCAGCAGCCAGCGTTCGAACTCCGCGGGGGAGTTGACCTGGCGCTCGAGCAGCGCCCGGCCGAGGGGTTCGATGTTCTCCCAGCGCGAGGCGTCGAGCGGGTTCGGGACGAACGGTTGGTGGGCCATGCGTCGATGATAGTGGAGTTCGACGCGGCGACGGGCGATGCGGGGATGAAAAAACCCGGCCGACGCCGGGTTCTTGTGCTGGTTGATGGGACGGGTGTCAGGTCCGGGGTTTTTTCAGTTTCCGCAGTTGGTCGAACTGGTCCTCGAACCACTCCTTGTTGAACTGGGAGTACTTCTCGAACGACGGCGCCTTGCGCACCGCCGACTGGAGTTCCTTGAGTTTGCCCTCGGCGCGGCCGAGGTACATGAGACGGAGTTTTTCGTCGTTCGCGGCGCTGTTCGCGGCGGCCTTGGCGAGGTCGAACTCGCTCAGGAGCTTGTTCGCAAGCGCCGAGAACTTCTTGACATTCTCGCGGAACTCCCGCTGGTACTTGTCCGCCTCAAGCCCGACCTCTTTCCACTCCTTGACGCCCATGAGCCGGAGAAGTTCGTCCTTGGTATCGGCGGTGCCGAGGGAGACGCCGAACTTCTTGGCGTTGTCGGAGTTGAGGGTGAGGATGCGGTCGTCCGGGTTGACGAGGTACTTGCCCTGTGTGCCCTCGTACCAGGTGACCTTTCCGTTCTCGTCGATGTCGGCGGAGAGTTCGCCGAAGACCTGCATGGCGCGCATGATGAGCGGGTTGCGCTTGCCGCGCTTGGAGATTTCCTCGCCGGCCTTCAGGACTCGTTCAAGCCCTTCGCCGTCGATCGCCTTGGCGCCGCCGCCCTGCATGCTGAAGGCGACGGTTCCCCCGACGTTGCCTTCCCGCATCATGTAGATCTCTTCGCAGTTGAACACCGTCATGGACGCGGCGGAGATCGCCGACTGGATCCACCCGACGACCCGGTAGTGCTTCTTCATTTCCTCGTGGATGTAGTCCGAGAGGGGCTGGACTTCGAGCAGCGCGCCGCCCCCCGAGTTGATGACGAGGACAACGATGTCGGGGTTCTGGTTCTTGACCAGTTCGACGGACTTCTTGAGCGCGTCGGCGTTGAGGTAGGTTCCCACCTCGTCTTCGAGCGAGATGAAGCACACCTTCGTCACCCCGTCATCGGACGTCGGCGGGGTCGCGGGTTCAGGCTCGGCCGGCTTGGCCGGTTCGGCGCCGGCGGGGATCGTCGGCGTGGCGGTGGTGCCGGCGGTGGAAGGGGCCGCGGCGCCTTTGGCGTCGATGTCGCGCTCGATCTTGGAGACCTGGTCGGCGGTGATGATCTCGGCGCGCTTCATCTTGCCGATCATGACATCGACGAAGACAAAGCCGTCACCTTCCTTGGTGATCACGCCCTCGACGACCTTGCCGTTCTTGAGGGTGATGCGGTCGAGCGCGAACGACGACGCGGCGAACGTGAGCGTCATCACGAGCGAAGCGAGGAGCAGGGCGAGCATCGAGAGCGGGCGTTTCATGGCCGATTCATCCTTCCGTTGTGCGAGGATCAGCGGCGTCCGCCGCCGCCGCTGTTCTGTGAACGATTCTGCCGAGCGTCTTCCTCGGCTTCCTGCTGGAGCTTGGCGAGGTCCACGTCGATGCGGGAGCGCCAGGTTCCGTCGGCGTCGAAGACCTCGGCGTACTTGGAGATGATGGAGCGGATCTGGCGGAGGAGGGTGATCTTCTTCCCTCGGCTCTTCTTTCGTTCGTCGAAGTCGCTGCCGGCGGGGAGTTCGTTGATCTCGCGCCAGAGGCGTCCCAGGCGGCGCTGCTCGGTCTGCTGCGGGTTGATGTCCTTGATCGCGTCCGCGATCCCCGACTTCCAGGCATCGACCGCTTTCTGGGCCTTGTTCTTCTCGATGGTCTTGTAGTGCCGATGCACGCCGAGGCGGAACGCGAGGTCGTCGATCGTGGCGGCCGTGCCGTCCGAGATCCCGAGTTTCTCGGCCCAATCCGGTTCAAGGAGGAAGAGGTCGTTGCCGCTGAGCGCGGACTCATCCTTGTTGTCTCCCGCTCCGTCGTCGCTGAGGAGCGTCCAGCCGTCGCCGTCACTCTCTTCGAGTTCGCGTTCCAGGTAGATCGGCTTTCCTCCCTCGAACTTCACGTAGAGCCATTCCTGCTTGCGGAGCATGGCGTGGAGGGCCGGGATGTGTTCGCCGTAGCCGCCCTTGATCAGGAAGCCCTCGGCGTGACCGATGCGGAGGGAGATCTGCTTCTCATTCACCAGGTGGTCGCCGATGTCGAACTCATCGAGGTCCGACACGCCTCCGAGCCGGCCGTCGGGAGTGAAATAGATGTCGGGGCTGACAAAGGGGAACACCGCGGCCCACCCGGTGGCGCGCTGGATCCAGAAGACGACGCGACGCCCGCGATCGACGATCTGCTCCTTGACCACGGGGACGATGTCTTCGGCCTTGAAGAGGTCCGATCGGCCCTCGGAGCCGGTGTCGAGTTTCAGGACGATGATGTTTCGATCGCGCTTTGAAGGATCGACCACGGTCTTGCCCTGCATGGTCCCGGCGCCGGGCACGGCGTCGCCCAGTTCCTTATCCGCCTCGGAGAAGAGGTTGGCGAGCGTCGTCTTGGCGATATCGGAACCGAATCGGCCTTCCAGTTTCACGAGATACAGGCGCGTGAGGTCCGGGTCGTCATCCTTCGCGAGGGTGTCGGTCGCGGGTTTCGTGTCGGCGGGCTTCTCCAGGGCGGCGGGTGTTGTCGTTTCGGCGGCCTTGACCGCCGCGTCGTCCGCCGGCTTGACGTTGTTGCCCCGCTTGATTTCAAGGATGTCGCTCTTGGGATAGGTGGTCTTTGCCGAGATGCCGGCGACCACCACCGTCATGGTGATCTGTGTCTCCGTTTCTTCGAGGATGAGGCCGTCCACGACCTTGCCGCTTCGGAGAACCACCCGGTCGGGCGCGGCGTTCGTCGGTGCGACCGACTTGGACGCCGGCTTGGATTCGTCCGAGGCGGAGACCGGGGAGCACAGGCTCGCCGCCGCGACGACGATCAGCGAAGCCAGAACCGGCGCCGTCAGCCCGCGAGCCAGGCCCATCATTCGTTGAAGTTGGTTCATTTCAAGTCTCCTGATGAGGGGCGCGGCACACTGTCGCGCCGGCGGGGCGGGGTCGGGACCGTGACGAGCCAACTGGAAACAATCCCCGCCGCACCATACGCGGCGGCCCGACGCGGGTTGCCGGGAAACAATCCCGGCGGTCGGCGAGCGCTCGGATATCCGTCAATTCCGCGGATTCTCGTCTGATTATAGAGGCCAGAACCCGACCGGTTCCGAATCCGCCCGGATCTCCGGGAGTTCGGGCGGCGTTTATTTGGCCGAGGCGAGCCGAACCGCCAGCGACAGCGCTTGTTCCCGGGTCTCGATCCGCCCCTCCAGTTGCGCGTCGTAGACCGCGTCCAGCCACTCCCCGAACCCCTTGCCCGGCGCGATGCCCGCGGCGATCAGGTCGTCACCCGTCACGAGCGGGGGCGGGGCGACTCCGCCGGGAGTCTGGGCAAGGTGCTCAGCCCGGCTCCGCACGCCCCCGGCGGCGGCCGGGTCCATCCCAGCGAGAATTCGAAGGGCATCGGCGAACCACCCCGAGGCGGCGATTCGCTTCTGGCCGGCGACGCCGAGTCGCGGCCATTCATCCCGCAGGCGGCGCACGCCCGCGAGCCGGTCGCGGAGGGAATCGGATTCGTCGTTGCTGAGGCAGAGCGCCCGACGAAGGCGCGAGACCGTTTCCGTTGCGGCGAGGTTTGCCGGGGTTCGGTCGATCATCCATGCGGCGAGCGCGGTCGCGACGCTGGTCGATCCTTTCAGCGAAGCGAGCACCGGCAGCCTGGCGGGGCCGCGCGAAGGCTCGGCGAGGACCGGGGCGTCCAGCCCGAGCGTTTCGATCATGCCGACGGCGTCGGCGCGTCGATCGTCGGTGAGCATCCGCCGCGTCTCATCCCCGATCCGCTCCCGGCTGACGCCGGCCAGGTCGATCGCGTGCTTGCGTATGGCCCGAGCCGTGGCGTCATCCAGCGCGAAGCCGAGCCTTGCGGAAAAGCGAACGGCGCGGAGGGCGCGAAGGTTGTCCTCCGCCAGGCGGGCCTCGGGGTCTCCCACGGCGCGGATGATCCCTTGTTTCATGTCGTCGAGGCCGCCGACGTAGTCGATCACCCGGCCTTGAACCCGCACGCCCCGCACGTTGTTCTCGGCCTCGAGCGGGTCGATGAAGAGCGCGTTAATCGTGAAATCTCGTCGGTGGGCGTCCTCCTCCGCGCTGGTGAAGGTGATGGCGTCGGGCCTTCGTCGGTCCGAATAGCCGTGCTCCTTTCGGAACGTCGCCACCTCGACGGTGACCCCTTTCTGGAGCACCTGCATGACGCCGAAGGACTTGCCCACCTCGCGCGTCCGGGCAAAGAGCGAGGCGATGCGCTCGGGGGGGGCATCGGTGGCGACGTCGTAGTCCTTCGGAGGGTGGCCGAGGAGTTCATCCCGGACGCATCCCCCGGCGAGATAGGCCACATGCCCCGCATCGCGCAGCGCGCGAACGATCGACACGGCTACCTCGCGCGGGATCGCGGTCACGCGAAGAGTCTAATCATCCCCGCCCGCATGACCCGAATAGCATTCAGCCGGACCCCGCGATACGCATGCGACTTCTCCTCCTGACAGACCGGTCCGCCGCGACGCGCGAGCACGCGATGCTGCGTCGTCTTGAGATCGGCCTGGTCGACGAGGGATGCCGCGTGGTCCGAGTCGCCCCGGAGGGGGCCTCGATCGAGCCGGCGACCGGGCTGGCCGGCGCGCTCTCGTATCCCGACGCGGCGTGGCGTGTCGGGCCGTTCTCACCCGCCCGGGCGATTGAGCGCGCACTGTCTCAACTCCAGGCGTTCGCGAGCGATGATGACGAACGATCCGTGGACGTGATCCACGTTCTGGGGCATTCGGCATGGTCCCTGGCGCTGGCGCTCGCCGAGTTGACGGGCGCGGACCTGGTGTTCGAGGTGCCGTCGCGGCCGGCGCTCTCGGAGGTGCAGGCGACCGAACGTCGAGCCGCCGCGCCGTGCTCCGCGGTCTGGCTGGCCCCGGACGAGTCGATGCGGAGCGCCGTCGAGCGCCTCGCGCGGCGCTGGCCCGTTCGCACGGGGTGGTGGGGGGTCCACGTCCCGCCCATCGAATCCGTAAGCGTGCGGCGGTCATTGCCCATCGAATCGATGTGCGTACTTTCGTCCGGTGACGAGCCTTCGGCGGTGATGAAACTGCTCTCCGCGCTGGCGCGGACGCCCGGGATCCCGGTCGAGCCGATGATTTTTCTTGATGCGCGCGCGGTCGAACGGCACCCCGAGGTGTGGCGTCATGCGAACGCGCTGAAACTCCTGCCGAGGCTGACGGTGATCTCAAACATCGAATCGCAGCGGGAACTCGTGCTGCGCGTGGACGCGATGATCCAGGCGGATTGCCGTGGAGAGCACGCGAGCCTTGTTCTTGAGGCGATGGCCTCGGCGATGCCGGTGGTGTCGCGTGCCGACCGACTGATCTCGATCGCGAGCGACCCGTCGATCGCCATCCTTGTTGAAGAGCCGAGCGAACAGGGGTGGGCACGGGCCTTGACGGCGCTCCTGGGTTCCGTGGCGGATTCGCAGGCGCTCGGGCTTGCGGCGCGGCGGTACATCCAGACGAACCGCCTGGCGCATGTCCAGGTCCGTGCCGCGCTCGACGCCTATGCCCAGTTCATGGAGCCTGCGCCGATCCCGATGAGGCCGGGACGCGGGGGATGAGCGTCGGAGGGGACGATTCCGCGCGATTTTTCAGACTTGCCGCGCCGGTCCCGCCGCCGGCCGTCGTTCGCCTCTGGTTATGACCACGGCGCGCTCCAATCTTTCCGGCCTCCTCCCCGCCTCCTCCCATCTGACGCTCGCCCAGCCTTGGCCCGAGGGCACGCAACCGGTCAAGCGGCCTCAGCGCCGGATTCCACCCGACGGACGCGATGTGCTGACGAACTCGGAGTGGACGGCGGTCGGGCTGGCGCTGCGCCTCTCCCCGCGGGAACTCCAGATTGTCCAGGCGGTCTTCGACGACAAGAAGGAAGCGGCGATCGCCGACGATCTCGGCATCTCCTCCCACACCGTGCACACCCATCTTGAACGCCTGTACCGAAAGGTCGGCGCTCGCGGGCGGACGACCATGGCGGTGCGGGTCCTCGCGGAGCATCTCCGGTTGATCTCGCCCACTCGGTCGGCGGAGGCGTAGGCGCCGCTCAACTATGCTGGGCGCCAGTTGAACGGAGGCCCAGCATGATCCGCACGATTCTCCGCGTCGCCCGCGTCCCGCTCCTGGTGCTCGCGGTTGCTCTTGGATGTGGACCGGCCGGTGTTTTCGCGGACGACTCCTCCACGCAGCACTGGAAGGGTGTCGTCACGCTGCCGGGCGGGATGAAACTCGATTTCACCGTGAACCTTGGCCCCGACGGCGGGCGCATCAGCATCCCGATGCAGGGGGCGCGGGATCTCCCGCTGCGAAACGGCGCGGCGGACGGCAACAGCCTGAAGTTCACCCTCGCCGCTCCCGGCGCGCCGGAGAACGCCTGGGCGAAGTTTGACATGACCGTCTCGGACGATGGCGCGCAGGCCGAGGGAACCCTGAGCCAGGCCGGCCAGCAGTTTCCGGTGAGCATGACGCGCCTGACCGCCGAGCAGGCGGCGGCCACCGAGTTGAAGCGACCTCAGACACCCGTTCCGCCGCTTCCTTACGAGGAGCGCGCGGTCGAGTTCAAGAGTGAGGCCGGTGGAGTGACCATCGCGGGAACACTCACGGTCCCGGTCGGTGATGGGCCGCACCCGGCGGTGGTGCTGATCACCGGGTCCGGCGCGCAGGATCG
>JAEUIV010000109.1 GCA_016795005.1 Phycisphaerae bacterium | reverse complement strand
AAGTGCCGGTGGACTCGCATCTCATCGGCCACTGAAATGACACTCACCAAGTTCTGACAAGATCGGGTGCCACGGTCCGACGGTCTTCAGTTGGACCGTGGTTCGGTCACTTCGAAGAGACGGCAGAGGGGGTAGCACGGTCGAATCTCGGAAGGCTCAACCGTGGCACCCCGACAACCGGTGGTCAAGTTTGGTCGTGGAGCGTGCCACCCGCCGGGGACACCGATTACCGAAGACGGTAATCGGTGGCACGGGGATGGTCCCGCGGAACCGGTGCCACCCGCCCGATCGAGGCCAGCACGCCGTCGATGAGCGCGGCGATCTCCGGCCGGTCGGCGAACATCTGCAGCGTGGTGAAGCGCGGCGTCTCGAGCAGCCCGATCGCCTCGCGCACGGCGGGCATGAGGATCAGCAGCTCCTCGCAGCGGCGGTAGGTGCAGTTCCAGTGCGCCTTGAGGATGAGGCAGGCAAACAGCTGCGGCTGGGTGAACTTCCGGGGGCTCTTGGGGTGCGAGTAATCGGAGAGGTGCCGCCGCGCCAGCCGCATCGCGAGCTTCACCACCTTCAACGTCTCCTGATCATTCGCCTCGCCGATCGGCTGACCGAACAGCCCGCGCTCACGCCGTGCACGCTTCATGGACCCTGATACGCACGGGATTCACAGCGGTTGCGCCATCCTTTGGACAAAGCAAAAAAAAGCAAGAAATCTTTCGGATTCTACCTAAGAAATCCGTTTGCATCTTGGCGCCGGCTCGCAGGCTCAGATCTCGCGAGCGCCCAGGCGGGCCCGTCCGCCTTCCCGCGAGGGAGACATAGCATGATCTCCGCATGGCCGACGGCGACACCATCACCGCTCTCGCCTCGGGCGCCGGTCTCTCGGCGCGCGGGATCATCCGCCTGAGCGGGCCGGCGGTTGGGCGGGTGCTCGATCGCTGGCTGATCGGCGCGAGTCGCGCGCCCGGCGCGCACCGGGCGCGAGTGCGACTCGCTCTCGAAGCCGGCGGCGAGTCCGAACTGCCCTGCCTGCTGCTTGTGTTCGCTTCGCCGCGCTCCTACACCGGGGAAGACGCGGCGGAGATCACGTTGCCCGGCCATCCGGCGCTGCTCGAGCGTGTCGCGCGGCAGTTCATGAGCGATCCCGAAGTCCGCGCGGCGCAGCCGGGCGAGTTCACCGCCCGCGCCTTCCTGAACGGCAAGATGTCGCTGGATCAGGCCGAAGGAGTGCAGGCGGCGATCGCGGCTCGGTCCCACGCGGAACTCGCGGCCGCGGAATCCCTTCTCTCGGGCGAGATGGGGCGCGCATACCGGGACCTGGCGGACGAAACAGCGCGCCTGCTGGCGCTCGTGGAAGCGGGCATCGACTTCACGGATCAGGAGGACGTCGTGCCGATCTCGCCGCGCGACCTGGCGCACGGACTGCGGAACTGCCTGTTCGGATTGGAATGTTTTCTCGGCCCCGCGGCGGCCGAGGCGGCGCGGACGGAAGCCCGCGCGGTGCTGGTCGGGCCGCCGAACGCGGGGAAGTCCACGCTGTTCAACGCGCTGCTCGGGCGAGCGCGCGCGGTGGTGAGCGACGTGCCCGGCACGACGCGCGACGCGATCGCGGAGCCGCTTGACCTGGCGCACGCCGGGGCGGGCTGGAAAGCGCCGAGCGTGATGCTCGTTGATCTCGCGGGGTTGGATTCGGCGCTGACGCGATCATCGGCGATCGACTCGGCGGCGCAGTCCGCCGCGATGCGCGAGATCGAACGCGCGGACGTGGTCGTGCTGTGCGATACCGCAGGGCGGTTCGATGAGTCGGGGCTGCCGCTGTCAGGGAAGCGCGTGATCCGCGTGCGGACCAAGGCGGATGTGCTGCGCGCGTCGGCGGAAGACCCACCATCGGCGATCGCGGTGTGCGCGCTCGACGGATGGAACCTTGCCGCACTCCGTCGTGCCATCGCGGACGCCGCCTCGGGCGCGGGAGCGCGGGCGGCCGATGCGTCCGTGGTGGTGCCTCGGCATCGGCGGGCGCTCGCCGAGGCGCGAGACGCCCTCCGGCGGGCGCTCGCGAGCGCCGGCCCGGACGGGGCGCGGCGGCTTGAATCCCCGGAACTGATCGCGGGCGAGGTCCGACTGGCGCTCGACGCGCTGGGCGAGATCATCGGGCGCATCACGCCGGACGACGTGCTGGGCCGGGTATTCTCCGTGTTCTGCGTGGGGAAATAGCCCCCGGTTGCTCGCGTCGGGTGGATGGAGTATCGTTCCGCCCCTTTCCCAGTTGGGGAGTAGCCGCCCGCGGCGTCAAGCGGGAGCAGAGGTCGTCAAGACGGGCTGGTCCGACCATCCCCGGCCCTGCGAGCGTGTCGCACAAGCGACCGCCCGTGCAAGACCAACAGCGCTGTCGTCGATGCTCCGCGCCGCTCAGGTGCGTGGGGCCGGAGGTGTTGGTCGTGCTCAACCTGCTGCTCGCGGCGTCCGCTGATGCTCCTGCGCTCGGGCTGAAGTTCTGGGCGTACGCCGGGTTCCTGGCGATCGTGGTGTTCTGCCTGGCGCTGGACCTCGGCGTGTTCCATCGCGAAGCGCACGAGGTCTCGATGAAGGAGGCCGCGACGTGGTCCGCCATCTGGGTGACCCTGAGCCTTGTGTTCTCCGTGTTCGTGTACCACGCGTATGAGCGCCACTGGCTCGGGTTGGGCCTGGACACGCCCATGTACAACTCGGCTTCCGCGACGAACCCCGACGCGCCCCCGATCATCCGCGGCGAGGTGCGGGGGCTTGACGCCGCCGAGCAGTACCTCGTGGGTTACATCGTCGAGTTCTCCCTGGCGATGGACAATATCTTCGTCATCGCGATGATCCTTTCGTTCTTCGCGGTGCCGGGGAAGTATCAGCACCGCGTCCTGTTCTGGGGCATCGTGGGGGCGGTCCTGATGCGCGGCGGGATGATCTTCCTCGGGGCCGAACTCGTGATGCGCTATTCGTGGTCGCTCATCATCTTCGGCGCCTTCCTCCTGCTCACCGCGGGCAAGATGGCGCTCATCCGTGGCACATCGGACCCGAGCATGAACATCGTGGTGCGCCTGGCGAAAAAGGTGCTGCCGCTCCGGGACTTTCACGACGGGCAGAACTTCTTCACGCGCCGCACGCTTCCGCCCACCTACGCGCGCGACCCCGTGAGCGGGGAGTTGATCCAGGACCCGCCCCCCGTCGGCTCGCTCGGGCGCCTGGCCATGACACCCCTGTTCCTCGCGCTTCTGATGGTCGAAGTGACCGACCTGATCTTCGCGGTGGACTCGATCCCCGCCATTTTCGCGATCACGCCCGATCCGTTCATCGTCTTCACGAGCAACATCTTCGCGATCCTCGGGCTGAGGTCGCTCTATTTCTGCCTCGCGGCGCTGATCTCGAAGTTCCGGTTCCTGAAGCCGGCGCTGATCCTGATCCTCGCGTTCATCGGGATGAAACTGCTGGTGCTCGCGCTGCCGCCCTATCTGGACGAGATCGGCCGGTGGTTCGGCGCGGAGATCGGACCCGTCAAGTCGATCAAGATCGACACGCTGACTTCGCTGCTGGTCGTGGTCGCCACGCTCGCGGGAGCGATCGCGCTCTCGGTGGCGCTGCCTTCAAAGGCCGACGCCGCGCGGTGAATGGATCAGGGGCAGTTGCTGAGGAAGTTCGCCAGCACGGCGGTGATATCCGCGAAGTTGATCACGCCGTTGCAGTCCGCATCGCCGACGGATGAACCGTCGAGGTTGGCCGGCCCGTTGAAGTTGGCGAGGACGGACGTGATGTCGCCGAAGGTGACCTGCCCGCTGACCTTGTCCGCGTTGCCCAGGCAGCAGGTCGGGACGCGCGCGACGTAATGCGTCGAATCGTCGAGGTTGATCCACCCGATGTTCTCGCCCCAGGCGTAGCCGCGGAACCGTCCGGCGGCGGAGTCGTAACGCGCCCCCTGCGCGCCGATCTGGGGCTGGGTGTTGAAGTTGATCCACCCGATGTTCTCTCCCCAGGCGTACCCGTTCAGGAAGCCGCCGACGCCGATGTTGACGCCGAAGTTGGTGTGGTTGGTGTTGGCGTACGGCGCGCCGCCGTTGCCCGTGTTGATCCAGCCGACGTTCTCGCCCCAGACGAATCCCTGGAGGTGAGCCGTGCCGACCACCACCCCCTGGTTGGTGCTGTTGGCGTCACGCCAGTTGGTCCACCCGCAGTTCTCAGTCCATGCAAACTTCTTGACCGAATCGATGTTGCTCTGGCCGAACGCCGAGGACGTGATCGTCAGGGCGGCGAGCGCGATCGTGAGGTGGCGGCTGCTCATGGCGAGGCTCCCTTGCTTCGAGGTCGTGCGCCGTCGGCGGTGCATTCGGAGCACGTGTTCAGTATGCCCCGGATCGGCCGGTGTTCAAGGCTCGGCGAGCCGCGGCAGGACAATTCATCCGCGAATTCGACCATCGGTCCCCCAAGGCACGTACTTTGGGACCATGGGGCAAGCGTCGTCGAAGGGCGTCGGCGACGCCCGAATCCCCGATTTTGTTCCCATTCCGAGGCCTCCCTTGGCCGAGTGACCCCCGGTCGGTGCGGAAAGCACCGGCGGCCGATCTCTCGGCCAGCGGGAACCGCGAGCCGGGACAAAGCGGCGCGAGGAACGTCGTCGGTGGTTCGATTCGACGTTTCCGGCTTTGAGTACCATCCAAACTCCGGAGGCATCTCAAGAAGGAGATCCGCTCGTTCATGCTCCTCGTGTGGTCGGGATTCATCCTGCTCATCTTCGGCATGCTCGCGTTCGACCTGTTCGTCGTGAACCGGGGCGACCGTGAGATCGGGGTCCGCGAGGCGCTGGGCTGGACCGCGGGGGTGGTCGCGATCGCCCTGCTCTTCGCCCCGGTCGTCTATTTCATCTATGAGCGCGGGATCATGCACCCGCCCGGCATGGAGGTCGAGTTGACGGGTCGTCAGGCGACGATCCAGTACCTCACCGGCTGGCTCGTCGAGTACGCCCTGAGCGTGGACAACATCTTCGTGTTCTCCGTCGTGTTCGCCTATTTCCAGGTGCCGCGGAAGTATCAGCACCGCGTGCTCTTCTGGGGGGTGCTCGGGGCGATCGTCATGCGCGGCGTGATGATCGCCGTGGGCGCCGCCCTGATCCTCAAGTTTCACTGGATGATCTATGTCTTCGGCGCGCTGCTGATCCTGACCGCGTTCAAACTGCTCTTCATGAACGAGGCGGTGGACCCCGAGAAGAACCCGGCCGTGCGCCTCGCGGTCCGGCTCCTCCCGTTTGTGCGCGAGTACCACGGGAGCCGCTTCTTCATCAAGCAGGGAACCCGCTACGTCGCGACGCCGCTCTTCCTGGTCCTGGTGGTGGTCGAGACGACGGACGTGATCTTCGCGGTGGATTCGATCCCCGCGATCTTTGCGATCACGCGGGACCCGTTCCTCGTCTTCTCCTCGAACATGCTGGCGATCCTCGGGCTGCGGTCGCTCTATTTCGCGCTCGCCGCCGTCATCGACACCTTCCGCTACCTGAAACTCAGCCTCGTCTTCATCCTGTTCTTCATCGGCATCAAGATGCTCCTCTCGCAGGTCAGGCCCGTCCCGACGGAGATCGCGCTCGGTGTGGTCGCCGGGTTGCTCGCGGCGGGGGTGATCGCCTCGATCATCCGCGAACGCATCGACCGCGGGAAAAAGCCGGATGCGCCACCGGCGGCCGGGGCGGACACCGAGCCGGCGGTCGGGTCGAAGGATCGGTCCGAATCGTCCGGCCGGGCCTCCGCGGAGTAGAGTGTCTTCATGGGCAAGCGCGGCGGGCATCGAGGATTCCGCTTGAGACGCTTCAAGAGGCGGAGCAAGCCCGGCGCCGCGCCCGGCGTCGTAATGGTCGATCCGGTTGCGCCGGCGCCGGTGATCCGCGCGATCGCGTACGGGCCGAGCGAATGGATCGAGCAGCCGCTCGCATCCGTCGCCGACGCCGAGCCTCTGCTCTCGAAGTACCCGGTCGTCTGGCTGAACATCGACGGGCTGGGAGACGCCGGGGTCATCACCGACTTCGGAAAGCGATTCGGCCTCCACCCCCTGGCGCTCGAGGACGTGGTGAATACCCACCAGCGACCCAAGGTGGAGGCGTACGACCAGCACCTCTTCTTCGTCGCGCGCGAACTGATGCTCCGCGATCGGCTCGAGACCGACCAGTTGAGCCTCTTCCTCGGCCGAAACTTCGTCCTTTCGTTCCAGGAATACGCGGGAGACTGCTTCGATCCCGTCCGCGCTCGTCTGCGCGACGGGGCGGGCCGGTTCCGCACGCGCGGGCCGGATTTCCTCGTCTACGCGCTGCTCGACGCGGTGATCGATTCCTACTTCCCGATCGTCGAGCAACTGGGAGAATCGCTCGAAGCGATCGAGGAGCGCATCCTGTCCGAGCCGCGACAGGCGGATGTAGCCAGGCTCCACGACATCAAGCGCGACCTCTTTCAGATCCGACGCGCCGCCTGGCCTCTGCGGGAAGCGATCAACTCCACCATCCGCGACGCCCACCCGCTGATCGCGGATGAGACGCGGACGTTCCTGCGGGACTGCGCCGACCACACCATCCAGATCATCGACCTGGTCGAGACCGATCGGGAAGTCAGCGCGGACCTGCGGGACATCTACCTCTCCGCCGTCAGCAACCGCATGAACCAGGTCATGAAGGTGCTCACCATCATCAGCACCATCTTCATCCCGCTCACGTTCCTCGCGGGGGTCTACGGCATGAACTTCCACACGGACGCCGGCCCGCTCAGCATGCCGGAACTCCTCTGGGAATACGGCTACGTCACGTTCTGGATCGTCAGCATCCTGATCGCGGCCGGGCTGCTCGGGCTGTTCGCCTATCTGGGCTGGATGGGCAAGGGGACCCGGTAGACCGGACGATCAACGCGCCGCGCGGTACCGTGTCGCGAACCATAAGGAATGAAGCCATGCGAATCGGCGTGCTTCCACTCTTCGTCGTCGCTCTTCTCTCGGCGCTGCCGTTGACCGCTCGGTCGGCCTCCGCCGCCGCCACGCCCTCGCAGATCGCCGACAAGGCGATCGCGAAGATGCGCGCCATCAGCGCCGGCGCGATCAAGAATCTCGCGAAGCAGGAACGGCTGGCGCTCCGGCCGCTCCGCAACGCCGCCGAGCGCGGCGCTCCGGTCGAATCACGCCAGGTCGAGGTGCTGAAGCGCGCGGCGAAACTCGGCCCCATCGCGGAGGAGGCCTGCCGCAAGATCGTCCGCGAGCGTGACCGGGCGCTGGGGCGCCTCGTGGCGCTCGAAGGACGCGGAAGCGAGGCGGACATCGCCGCCGCACGATCGAGACTCCGCGCCGAACGCGATGCGCTCCACACCCTCATCGGCGGGCGCGCCGACACCGCGGCGGACAACCTGGCCCTCGCCGCGACGCTGGACCCGGGCGACCGCGACGAGGTCGATTCGCTCACCCCGAACGTCCCTAGCCCGACCTGCGATGTCGAAGCCATGGGTTCGTGAGTCGCCGCCGGTCAGGATTCAATCGACCGTGGCACGGCCGCGTGGGTCTTGATCCTCGGCCCGGCCGGCGCGGGGCGATGGCCGCATCTCGGCCGGATGGGCTTCGCCGCCGCGCCACGGATATTTCGCGCCGGGTCGCCCGTCGGGATCAGGCCCGGCGAGCGAACGCACGCCGAGATTCCCCAGCGCCGCTTCGCGCCACACCGTGTCGCACGCCCCCGCGTGACCGAGGTACATCACCGCGTCGTGATCCGCGACGCCCTTGATGCTGAACGTCGCGTCCACCTGGCGGAAGTTCTTTTCCCGGACATCGAGCGGCGTGGTCATCACGTCGTCGTGCGGGTTGTAGAGGTGGTGCCAACTCGCCGCCGAGGGAAGCCCCGCGATGAAACCGCCGAGGGTGCTCCGCACGGCGGGATGGCCGATCTGCGAGCCGAAGGTGACGTAGCGCGCGCCGGCGATCAGCGATTGATCCCGGCGGAACGTGTCGTACGTCACGAGCGATCCGAGGCTGTGCGCCACGACGATCTTCTCGCCCGACTCACCAAAGAAGGAGTTCATGACATCGCCCAGCGCGGCGCGCAGCGCCCGCCTGAGTTTCCCGTCCGCCGCCCATTGCGCCACCATCCCCGCGGTCCACCGGAGCTGATCCGACAGTTCGCCGTGCGCCCCGATGCGACGCTTGAGGGCATCGCCCACGCCGTGCCAAGCGGCGCTCCCCATCAGTTTCGCCAGCGCCGAGGCATAGGTCAGCGGATTCGGCCTCGACTTCTCGAAAAGCGCGTCGTACTCAAACGATTCGAACTCGCACGCCGCCTCCGGGTTCCATGCGCAAACGCACCGCTCGATCGTCCCGTGCCACTCGCGGTCCCACCCGGAACCGGGAAGATGACGGCCCACGCCGTGAACGCACAGCACCCGCACACGTCGAATTGACATACCCCGGCCCCCTCAAGAAGAACTCGGTCGAGTCTAGGAATCACACATTCGCCGGGCAAGCCGCGGGCACGGGTTCAGCGGATGAACCGCATCCGCCCGAAATCCGGCACCGGGATCGTCCCGAACGCCTTGTAGGGCGAAGGGAAATACACGAAGAACGCCTTGCCGAGCAGCAGTTTCCGCGGCACGACCCCCACCGTGTCGTCAATCTGGTCGGCCACCCACGGATCAACCCCCTCCCACAGCCGCCCGTCCTTGCTCGACGGGCTGTTGTCGCCCATCACAAAGAACTGATCTCGCCCCAGTGACGCCAGGTTCATCGGATGCGTCGCGAGCGCCGGCCCCCATCCGCCGCGGCTGAACTTCGCCGCCTCGTAATACAAGTCGCGCGCCAGCCCGACCCGGAACAGCGTCACGGGCGAGCCGGTGAACTCCCAGCGCACGCTCGGCCTTGTTCCCGAGTACGTCTCCGCCAGCGGGAGCGCGTTCCCGCTGTGGCTGGTGTCGGTGTACGCATCGCCCGGCGTGCCCGTCGCGTGCAGCAGACGATCCGAAGGCCCCCAGTTGTATTCGCCGCGGACGACCGTCGCACCGTCCACGCGCAGCAGCAGCGCCTGGTCAACATGCCAGAACTCGATGTTCGTCACGCGCCCCGCTTCCAACCCGCCAAAGGGAGCGGTGCCGAGTTCCTGCCACGCGGGCGGTTCCGCCGCGCCGGGCATGATCGGCCGCATCCGCAGCGAGAGGCTCCCCGTCGCGATCACCGCCTGGAACTCGTGACCGAGCGCCGCGATCGTCGCCCGCGCGCTCAGCCCGTCACGATCGGGCCTGATCCCGGCGCTGAGCCGGAGGTCCGCCACCGGAAAAAGCTGCAGCCCGCGCGGATCGAGCAGCTTGCCCGGGTACTCGTTGTAGGGGACCCAGTCGGTGATCGGCCACCCGCTCGAATCCCACGCCAGCGTCGTCGCCTCCGCCGAATCGCACCGATACTCGCGCCGGTTCTCCGTCTCCCAGTTCAGCCCCTTCCAGGGGGTGATGAACCACCGGCGGCCATCGCGCTCGGGATTCAACGGCGCAAACTCGCTCGAGTAGATGGGACGCCACAGCGATTCCTGCACGCGCTCCGGCTTCCGCGCGATCGTCCACTCGCCCCTCGGCGTCACCGCGCCGTCCGACGCCTTCTCGATCGGGCGGACAAACACGTCGCCGTCCGCCACCCAGAGCTGCTCGTTGGGCAGCCCAATTAATCGCTTGATGAAGTTCTGCGTCGATTGCTCGGGGTTCTTGAAGACCACAACGTCGAACCGCTTCGGCGGGAAGACCTCGTACAGGTACTTCTGCACGAGAATGCGGTCGCCCGCCTGCAAGGGCATCGGCGTCGGCGGAGGCGAGTACCCGAACGGGCTGTTCGGCGTCGGACGCCCGCCCACGCGGAACGGGTTCACCTTGCTCGTCGTCATGGGGTCGGTCGCCGTCGGCGCGCCGTCACGGGATTGACCGCCGCCCTGGATTGAAAACGGAGTCTCGCCGTCCGCCGCGAGGTACCACGGGTTCACCGCCCACGTATTGCCCGTCTGACCGCTCTGGAAACGCATGTGCGCCCCCATCAGCGTCGGGGCCATCGACCCGGTCGGGATGATGAACGCCTCGATCACGTAGGACCGGAACACCAGCGCCATCACGAACGAGATGACCAGCGAGGTCAACGTCTCCTTCACCGATCCTTCTTCGTGCGGCTTGGTCGTCGTGGAGTCGGTCATGTTCCGGAAAAGAGTAGCAGGTACCCGCCGCGCCCCCGCCGACGCATCAGGCTCAAAACCGGATCAACCCATCGCCGAACACTTCTATACTCGCTCCCCTTCTCCGCAAGTTGGAAACCCGCCATGACGCACACCTCGTACGCATCGTTCATCCGTCCAGTGCTCGTGGCGGCGATGCTCACCTCGGCCGCGCCCGCCGCCGCGCCACGCGTCTTGAGCCTGATCCCGAGCGACGGCCCATACGCCGCCATCGCGGTGGACCATCTCGATCTCGCCGATGCACGATTGAAAACTCTCCTCACCGCCGTCGGCGGCCCGGGTTACGCCGGCCTCGATCCCCTGCTGCGGACCATGGGTGTGCGCGACGGCATCGACCTCACCGGCTCGGCGGCGCTCGTCCTCCTCCCGGCCGGCGCCAACGAAGACGCCGCCGCGCTCATCATCCTCCCCACCTCGGACCCCGAAGAGTTCTTCGCGGGAGTGCATGCACGCGAGCAGGAAGGCGCAAGGGCGTTCGACTACGCCGGATCAACCTATTTCACCCGGACGATGGGACACTCGTACATCGCGCTCAGCGACCGCCGGGACGTGATCGAATCGTTCGTCCCGGCGGACGGACCGGCCGAACGGCACGTCGCCGCCTTCGGCCCAATCGGCGCGCGCCTGGTGGACACCGCCGACCTCGTGGCGATCGCCGACCCCGCGCGCGCCGCCGCCTTGCTCAACACCCTGATGTCTCTCGCCAACGACGGGGAACTCGATCAGCGCGCATTCCAGGAAGCGCTCCGCCGCGATGAAGCCGCGCCCGCCGGGACAATCCTCGACGCCACGTTTCTCGGCAGGCTGATGAGCCTGGTGCGCGCCGAATCGCGCCGCGCCCTGCTGGCGATATCACTCGACCCCGCCGCGCTCCGGCTCGAGATCGCCTCCACCTTCACCCCGGACGGCGTCCTCGCCCGCGCTTCGAATCCTCCCAAAGATGCCGGCGCTCCCGCCGCCTCCCCCCTGGCGCACATGCCCGCGGCGCCGTACCTCGTCGCCGTCGGGATCGATTCGGCCCACCACGCCGTCCGCGCCCTCGCGGATGAACTCGCGCCCCCGGGCCGATCGACCAGGGTGCTCGCACAGTCCGAACTGATGGTTCTCAACTCCATCCCCTCCACCGAAGCCCTCGCGATCGTCGTCTACGAGCCGACGAGCGTCATGTTCGGCTCGCTGGCGCGCACCATCGTGTCGTGGCGCGCCCCGGCGCCCGAAGAGGGCGTCCGCGCATTCCGCGCCTGGGTCGAGTCGCTCGATCAACGGCCCATCGGCAACGCCGTCGTCACCGCGCGCTACCAGCCGGCCCCGGGCATGGATGCGTGGACCATCACCCCGCCCGCCGGCGCCATGCCGATGCTCCCCATGCTCCTCGGCCCGGCGCCGGACGTGCAGGGAACCGTCACCACCCAGGACGGACGCGCCTACCTGACCTGGACGCGCGACGCGAAGCTGCTCGAATCAATCGCCGCGATGGCCGCACCCGACCACGCCACCCTCGACCGCCAGGAACCGCTCGCCCGCACCTCGCGCCGGCTGCCTTCGCCGCGCGTCGTTGAGGCGTACTTCGACGGCTCGTCCGCCGTGAAGCAACTCGCTCCCATGCTCGCCGGGGCGCACGCCGCCGCCGCCCTCCCGGAGCAACTCTCGCCCGTCGCCGCCGCGATCACCGTCGAAGATGGCACGGCGTGCCTCACCCTCGTCGCTCCCGCCGACGTGCTCAAGGCGCTCAACGTCCTCGGCGCGGGCGACCCCGACCGCGAGCCGTCCACAACGAAGCAGCAACCACGCCCCCGGCCGCGACGAGGCCCGCCGCGGGAGATGCGATGACGCAACGTTGGCTCATCGCCCATCGCCCCCCGATCATCCTCGACCACCCGATGGTCATGGCGATCATCAACATCACCCCCGACTCCTTCTCCGACGGCGGGGAAGCCTTCACACCGGATGCAGCGATGGACCGCATCCGCCTCGCCCGCGACCAGGGCGCTGCGATCCTCGACCTCGGCGGAGAATCCACACGCCCCGGCGCGGCCCGAGTGCCTCCCATCGAGCAGGCCGCCCGCGTCCTCCCGGTCATCCGGGCCGCGCGCCGAGAAGGGATCGACCTTCCGATCAGCATCGACACGACGCGAGCCGAGGTCGCACGCGCCGCGATCGACGCCGGCGCCGACATCATCAACGACGTCAGCGCCGGCCTCGACGACCCCGCGATGATCCCTCTCGCCGCCGAACGAAGCGCGGGGCTGATCCTCATGCACCGGCTCCGCCCGCCGAGCGAGGACGTCTACTCGAATCAATACGAACGCGCGCCGGTATACGCCGAGGAAGCGGGGGGGGTCGTCGGGGTCGTGCGTTCGTTCCTGAAATCGCGCGCCGAAGACGCCGTCCGCGCCGGCGTCAATCCCGAATCCATCGTCCTCGACCCCGGCCTCGGCTTCGGCAAGAGCGTCGCCCAGAATCACGAACTCATCCAGCGCATCGACGAGATCCAGACCCTGGGGTTCCCGGTCTTGAGCGCCGCCAGTCGAAAGTCATTCCTCTCGAGCGCTCCGGGCGATCATCCGAAGAGCCGTGACGCGGCGAGCGTCGCCGTGACCGTCGCTCACAGGCGCGCCGGCATCCGCCTCTTCAGGGTCCACAACGTCGCGGCCCACATCGACGCGCTCCACGACGGACCAACGTGATTGAGCCAAGCCAGTCCGGCGCACGACTCCGCCGCGCGTCATCCCGCGGAAAGTCCCCGCGCCACCGCCGATCAATCCGCATCACATGCTCGGCGGAACACCTGAAGCACGGGCGGAAGGATTCGAACCCTCAACCTCCTGATCCGAAGTCAGGTGCTCTATCCAGTTGAGCTACGCCCGCAACCAGCCGGAATCCGGCCATCCATGATCCGCTATTCTACGATCACCGCTGAACCCCCTCGGCGATCGAGAGCACCGTCAGAAAACGTACTCCGATGCCCCGCACGAGCGCGAATCCACGCCCGTCACTCCCGAGATCCGTCATCCTCCTCGGATGGGTCTCCTTCTTCGCGGATGTCTCGGGAGAAATGATCTATCCGCTCATCCCGCTCTTTGTCGTCGGCGTCCTCGGCGCATCGGCCACAACACTGGGAACGATCGAAGGCGCCGCCACCTTCATGGTCGCGCTCGTCACCGCCTGGGCCGGGTGGCGCAGCGACCGCCGCCGACGCCGCGTCCCCTACGTCCGAATGGGCTACGGCCTGCCGGTCATCGGAAAAGCCCTCCTCGCCGTCGCTGTCGCCTGGCCAATGGTCCTCGCCGGTCGCCTCACCGACCGCTTCGGCAAGGGACTGCGCACCAGCCCGCGCGACGCGCTCATCGCCGACGCCGCCGGCCCGGAGATGCGCGGCCGAGCCTTCGGCTTTCACCGCGCGCTCGATACCGCGGGCGCCCTCGTCGGCGTCCTCCTCGCCGCGGCACTCCTCTGGTGGCTCACCGATTCACCCACCGCCGGGGCGGTGCCCGAACACCCTTCCGACCACGGCTGGGCCTACCGGCTCATCTTCGGGATCTCGGCCGCGTTGGGGCTGCTCTCGCTCGCGCTGACCTTCTTCCTCCGTGAACCCGAAGCCGCCGCGCACACCGAATCAATCGCCCCGCCGACGTCACACACTCGCCGCCGACTGCCCGCGACGTATTGGCGCGCGATCGCCCCGCTGCTGGTGTTCTCGCTCGCCAACTCGAGCGACGCATTCCTCTTGCTGCGCGCTCGAGACGTCGGGCTTTCGCCGTGGACTGTTGTGATCGTCTACGCGCTCTTCAATATCACCTACACCGCGTTCTCATACCCCGCGGGCATCATCAGCGACCGCATCGGTCGGTGGAAAATCATCGCGCTCGGCTGGGCCATCTACGCCGCCGTCTACATCGGCTTCGCCTTCACAGGCGCCGCCGGCATCTGGCCGCTCATGGCGTTCTACGGCCTCTACATGGCGCTCACCGAAGGCATCGGCAAGGCCCTCGTCGCGGACCACGCCCCACCCGCCATGCGCGGCACCGCCCTCGGCGTCTTCTCGCTTGCAAACGGGCTTCTCACCCTGCTCGCCAGCACCATCGCCGGAGTGCTCTGGGACCGGCTCGGACCCTCGGCAGCCTTCACCGCCGGCGCGGCCCTCGCCGTGATCGCGCTGTGCCTGATCCCGGTGATGAGGCCGCGAGCCAACTCAGGTCAGCCAGACATCACCCGTCGTTGATCGGCTGATCAATTGGCGAAGGTGGTTATCGTTCATCCTTCCGCGGTCGCTCCGAGCCGGGGTCCTTTGAAAATCTCTTGGCAGGATCGGCTGGCTTTGAAAAAATACGCTATGATTTTTCAAAGCAACCCGCGCTTTGAAAGCTCCATGGGTCAAAAACGGGAATGAACCCTAACGATTTCAAATCAGACCGGGCAGGGAGGGTTGTCAAGACCGCCACGGGTTATTGAGCATTCGTCCCGGCCCCATTGCCGCCGGTCATTGAATACGACCCGGCACTCACGCTCCTGCTCTCCCAGGCAGACGCCGCGCTCAGCGAACTCTCCGGGATGGGGCTTTACCTGCCGAACCCGGACTTGCTGATCGCCCCCTACGTGAAGCGAGAAGCGGTGGCGTCCAGCCGGATCGAGGGGACGCAAGCGGACCTCTCTGATCTGCTGCTGGATGAGATCGAGCCGAAACGCACACCGCCGGGCAGCGACGTGCGCGAGGTGCGGAACTATGTCCGCGCGCTCAACACGGGGCTGAAGCGCGTCGAGACGCTGCCCCTGTCGGGGCGCTTGCTGCGCGAACTCCATGAAGCGTTGATGAAGGATGTCCGGGGCCAGGAGAAGACGCCGGGCGAGTTCCGCCGCAGCCAGAACTGGATCGGCCCACCAAACTGCACACTGGCACAAGCGACCTACGTTCCGCCGCCTCACGACCCGGAAATGCACGAATGCCTCACTCAATTGGAGCGCTTCATGCACGAGCGGGGGACGATGCCCGAGTTGATCCAGTGCGCGTTGATCCACGAACACTTCGAGGCGATCCACCCATTCCTTGACGGCAACGGACGCATCGGGCGACTGCTCATCACGCTCTTTCTGGTCGAACGGAAACGGCTCAGCAAGCCGCTGCTCTACCTGTCAAGTTACATCGAGCAGAACCGTGAGGCGTACTACGGGCTGCTCCAGCGCATCCGCACCCACGGCGAATGGGCCGAATGGTTCCGGTACTTTCTCACCGCCGTCCGCGACACCGCGCGGAGCGCGATCGAGACGAGCCAGGCGATCCTTGCACTGCGTGACAAATATCGAGCAACGATGAAGCGGGAACTCCGGGCGTTGGCACTCCTCGATGAACTTTTTGTCAATCCGTACACAACCGTTGCCCAAGCCGCAAAGCGCTTGAGCGTGACGCAGCCCACTGCGAGCAAAGCGATCGCGCAACTTGAAAAAGCCGGAATGCTCGAAGAGGCGACGGGCCGCGAGTGGGGGCGGGTCTGGTTAGCGCGGCCAATTCTCAAAGCCGTTGAGGACCGCCCGGTGATCCGAGCGCTGGAACCGCACTGAGCCGACTTTCCCCCTGCGCGAGCGGCGGAACTTCCGAAAAGCACGGGCGGAAGGAGTCGAACCCTCAACCTCCTGATCCGTAGTCAGGTGCTCTATCCAATTGAGCTACGCCCGCAACAAACCGAACTTTCGAACCGCCCACCGTAGCCTCGGATCGCCTCCTCGGCAAGTCCGTTTCCCGCCCCACTTGCCGTTTCAACCGGACTGTGCAATCATTCCGCCCCCCTCCCCCGGCCGGTGGTGGCGGGCCCCGATGGGTCCGACGGCCAGGGAAGCGTGGATTTCACCCCGTGCCGCCGAGCACCGGTGTGGGACGGGTGCCCCCGCATCCGCCGCATCACTCGACGCAGCCAAGGCGGGCGTGCCCCATCCGTCAAGCGGATCGGACGCTCGTGAAGGAGCAAACAGATGGCCCATTCCCTCTCCGCTCAGAAGCGCGTCCGCCAGAACCAGAAACGCGCCGCGCGCAACCGCTGGCGCGAGCGCACCCTTCGCAACGCGCTCAAGGAACTCAGCGACAAACTCCTCCACACCGCCTATGCCGATTGCGTCGAGCCGTTCAAGAAGGCCTGCCGGCTTCTCGATGTCACGGCTCAGAACGGCGTCATCCACAAGAACACCGCCGCACGCAAGAAGTCCCGCCTCGCCGCGCAGATGAAGGCCAAGAAGGCCGCCCCGGCGCCCGCCTCCAAGCGCTGACCCGAGACGCTACCGTGTCCGCATGTCCGTCGCCCGCCGCAGTTCGGGCCGATCGTCAGGACGCGCACCAGCCCCAGGCGCGCCGCGCGATGATTACGCC
>JAEUIV010000052.1 GCA_016795005.1 Phycisphaerae bacterium | reverse complement strand
CTGAAGTCGCACATCGACCTGCACACGTATTCGCAACTGGTCCTCGGCCCGTGGGGGTACACGACGACCGCACCGCCTCGAGCGGCGGAGTTGAACCCGCTGACCAGCGCGATGCTGAGCGCCATCGAGGCCGTGAACGGGACCGACTGGACCGGCGGCCCGGCGTCCACCACGCTGTATATCGCGTCGGGCACGGCGCCGGACTGGGCGTTCGGGACGCGCGGGGCGCTTTCGTGGACCTTTGAGTTGCGCGATACGGGCGCGTTCGGGTTCACGCTGCCTCCCGAGCAGATCGTTCCCGCGGCGACGGAGGCGTGGGCCGGGATTGTCGTGCTTGCGCAGCACATCCAGGTCCGCCTTCGTGTCAGCACGTTCGGCACACCGGCGTCGCTTCCGCTGAACTCCCCCGCTTCTTTCGGCGTCACCATCACCACGGAGAACCAGTACACGATGCAGGCGGGTTCGGCGAAACTGATGTGGCGCCAAGGGATGTCAGGCCCGTACAACGAGGTCCCGCTCACCGGCGGACCGACAACGTTCACGGCGACGATCCCGGCGATGGGCTGCGGACAATCGGTCAGTTATTTCGTTCAGGCGACGGCGAGCGACGGCCTCGTGGTGCGAAGCCCCGCGTCGGGCGACCTGACGGCCGCGACTCCCCCCTGCCCCGGCTGTCTCGGCGATGCGAACGGCGACCAGGTGGTCGATTTCTCGGATGTCACCGCCGTGCTGAGTCACTGGGGCGACGCGGGCGCCACGCCTTTGCCGGGAGATTCGGACTTTGACGGGACCGTGAACTTCGCCGACCTGACCACGACGCTCGGCGCGTGGGGCCACGGCTGCGGATGATCGCTCTCAGCGTGACTCGTCGCAGAAATGCAGTTCGAGGAAGCGTGCGATGTAATCAACGATGCTGGAGCACTCGGGGATGTCCGGGTTGCTGGTCATCCCCATCGGCTCGAAGCGCATGCCCCGAAAGCGCATCGCGGCGTCCTGCACGCACAGCCCATGCTGGAGAGAAAGGCTGAACGCACGGCAGAAGGCCTGCGACATGCCGCTGATGGTTGAGCCTTCCTTCGACATCTTGAGAAAGATCTCGCCGGGTCGGCCGTCCTCGTGAAAGCCGACGGTCAGGTAGCCCTCGTGGTTGCCGATGCTGAACTTGTGGGTGATCGATTCGCGTGTCGCGGGCAGGACCTGGCGGTGCGGTGCGATGGGGAGTGCCGGCATGAGTGATCCTCGGTCGGAACGGTCAAGCGGTTGATCGGCCCGTGAACGTATCGGCGGGAGGGGGAGGGGGTCCTGTAGTTTCTCCGGCCGGCTCGTCACGGGAGCCGGGAAACGATCTGAGAATACGCGAGCAAGGCGATCAGCAGCGCGGCGGCGATCATCCCCAAGCCGACAGCGATGGAGACGAGCCTCTTCAACCCGCCTCGGAGAGCGGTTATCCACAAAACCGCGACAGCGGCGAATCCCGCCACAAACGCATCCGGGGCGAGTCGAGCCAGGCCTCGCAGGCTCGGGCGACTCCGCGCGACCTCCGCGACGATCTGGAGGGCATCCGCAGTGGACAGCGATCCAGGGCCGGCGGGTGCGGTGCGAACCGCGTCGACGACCCGGCTGGTGACGAAGGCAATCGCGATTGTTCCAACGCCGAAAGTGATTCCAAAGAGGGCGGCGAGGCCGCTGATGCCGACGACGGTGGGAGGCATGGGTGGCGAGTTGCCGGGGGATCGTCGGGCGCCGTTCCACCAGAGAAAGAGCAGGCCGACGAGAACGAGGAGTTGGCCGTCCAGGAGCGTGAGCCGATCAGCGCCGGCGATGAGGAGCAGGATGATGGCGGCGAAGAACCAGTACTCGAAATCGCGCGTTTCCGTATAGGGCGAGCGGACGAGCGACGCCCCGGCGATGATGAGAGCAATGGCGAGGGTTGCGGTCGCAGTTCCGATGGCGGCCCCGGTCCAGAGTTCCATAGTCCGGCACCATACCCTTTCGCTGGGAGATGACCGGCAACCCCGTAGCCATGAGTCAGAATGGATGATTTGCCTTATTTCTTCGTGGTCTGGTACCATTGGGGCCGTTGTTTTCAAGGTCGGAACGAACGGATTCGTTCCAAGCCTTCCTGACGCACCATAGAGAGATCGCATGACCACCATCGCCGCACCGTCTCGTGCTTCCACGCTCGCCCTGCACGGCGGGACTCCGGTTGCATCGCCTTCGATTCCGATCGTTTCCGTGACGATTTCCGAGGAGGACATCCAGGCGGCGGTCGCGGTGATGCGCTCGGGGATGATGGCCCAGGGGAAGAACTGCCTGGCGTTGGAGGAGAAGTTCGGCCGGGCGTCCGAAGCGAAGTTTGCGTTGACATGCGCCAACGGGACGTGCGCCCTTCAACTGGCGTACGAACCGCTGATCAAGCCGGGGGATGAGGTGCTCGTGCCGGCGTGGTCGTACATCGCGACGGTGAGCATGGTCGTGGCGCGGGGCGGCGTCCCGGTCTTCGTGGACGCCGATCCCGAGACGTACAACATCGATGTCCACGACGCGGCGAAGAAGGTGAGCAAGCGGACCACCGCGATCGCGGCGACGCATCTCTACGGCAACCCCGTGAATATCGACGGGGTTGAATCGCTCGCGGCGAAGCACGGCCTGTCGATCATCTACGACGCGGCGCAGGCGCACCTCGCGACCTATCACGGGAAGGGGATCGGGGCGTACGGCGACGTGACGACCTATTCCTTCTACGCGACCAAGAACATGACCACGGGCGAAGGCGGCATGGTCACAACCAACGACGAGGAACTTTTCAAGGAAATGAAGCTCCTCCGCTCGCACGGCGAGACTCAGAAATACATCCACGGGCGCGTGGGATACAACTACCGCATGACCGACCTCGAAGCGGCGATCGGGCTGAGCCAGTTCAATCGCCTGCCCGAGTACACGTCGCGGCGGCAGAAGACCGCGGCGGCGCTGGACCGAGCGATCGGCGCGATTCCCGGTCTTCACGCGCCGAAGATGACTCCCGAGGCGGAGGGGGTGTACCATCTCTACCCGGTCCGCATCGACGAGGGTCGGTTCAAGACACCGGCCGAGGGAACGGTCCGCGACGAGTTCTGCAAGGCGCTGAACGCGGAGGGGATCGCCACGGCGATCCATTACCCGAGGTCGCTCACGCGGCAGCCCGCGTTTGAGAAGCACGTGAAGGATCATCCGCCCGTCGCCGACCGGCTCTCGCGGACGCTTTTCTGCGTTCCCGTGCATCACAACCTGAGCGAGTCGCAGACGAAGCAGATCGGCGAGGCGCTTCACAAGGTGGCCGAGGCGATGCGGGGCTGAGGCCTCTCCGCGCGTTGTTCAGCGATCAATCCCGAGGCGCTCCGCCGCGAGGGCCGGGGAGATGCCGGACACGCTGAGCGTTTTTTCCTGGCTCGAATGTCCGTGGATCACGCGGACGTCGCGGCGTCGAACCCCGAGCCTGTCGGCGAGGAGAGTTTCGATGGCCTCGTTCGCCTTGCCGCCTTCGGGCGGGGCCGAGACCCGGATTTTCAACCGATCGCCGAGAAGGCCGGAGACCTGATCGCGCGAGGCGCCCGGAACGGCCTTGACGGCGATGTGAACTGATCCATCCGGGGCGAGTGTGACGGCCGGCATGCGACTCGACGGTACCAACTGGCGAGCCCGATGGCTCCCCGATATCGGCGTGATCCGCCCGCCCGGAATGTCGGGTCGAATCGTGGCGCCACCCACTACCATGACGGCATGAGTAATCGCGCCTGTTCGACTGCGAGTGTTTTGATCTTGGTCGCGGCGGGTCATGTGTTGGCCCAGGAAGCGCCCGATGCGCCCGCCCCCGCGCCGAAGGCTCCGCCGTTTCTGGTTCGGCCGGGGTACGAGGTGACGGTCGCCGCCGATGACTTCCCGGCCGCTCGATTCATGGAGTTTGATGACAAGGGGACGTTGTACGTCTCGAACCCGGGGGGAGAGATCCTGTCGCTGCGAGACCTCGACCACGACGGCTTCTACGAGACGCGCGGCACGTTCTCGCGCAACATGAAGAGCGTCCACGGGCTTTGCTGGGCGAACGGATGGCTCTGGTTCACGACCTCGGGAGTCGTCTGGAAGGCGCGCGACCTGGATGGCGACGGCGACCACGACGAACTGGTCGAGGTGACCAGGGACACGACGCTCTCACAAGGCGGCAACCACTGGATGCGGTCGATCCTGGTCACTCGCACACACTTCTTTACCTCCATCGGCGACTCCGGGAACATCACGGACGAGAGCGGCACCGACCGCCAGAAGATCTGGCGATTCAACCTTGACGGCTCGGGGAAGACGCTGTTCGCCTCCGGCATCCGCAACACCGAAAAACTCCGTTTCAGACCCGGCACGGAGGAGATCTGGGGGATCGACCACGGCTCTGACAACTTCGGCAAGGCGCTCGGCGAACGCACCGGCAGCGTGCAACCCGTGACCGACTTCAACCCGCCGGATGAACTCAACAAGTACGTCGAGGGAGGGTTTTACGGGCATCCGTTCATCACGGGGTATCGCCTGCCTCGGTACGAGTTCCGCGAACGCCGTGACATCGTGGACCTCGCGGCCAAGACGGTGGTCCCGGAGTGGACCTTTCCGGCGCATTCGGCGGCGAACGCTTTCTGTTTCATCGACCCCGAGGTGAACGATCGGACGCATGCGTTCCCGGCGGATCACAACGGCGATCTGTTCGTTGCATGCCGAGGTTCGTGGAACCGAACGGTCAAGATCGGCTACCAGATCTGCCGGGTGATGTTCGACCCCTGGACCGGGGCTCCCTACGGCATGCAGACGATTGTGAGCACGCTGGACGCAAACGGCCGGACGCTGGCGAGGCCGGTCGATTGCGTGCAGGCCCCGGACGGGTCGGTTCTCTGGTCGTGCGACGAGACGAACGCGGTGTACCGATTGCGATACACGGGGCTGGCTGCGGCGAAAGAATAGACGTACGCGGGGCCGAGTTGATCGCCGGATGGTCTACGCTAGTGGAATGATCGCGGCCGCGGCGCCAATCCCTGATCCTGCCGTGACGACGCGCGACGTTCCTTCGACGCGGGCGGCGCGCGATCGAATCGTGAAGTGGTTTGGTTCGCGCGGGTGGTCGCCCTTCCCTTTTCAGCATCGGACCTGGGAGGCGTACCGATCGGGACGGTCGGGGCTGATCCATGCGCCGACGGGGATGGGCAAGACGCTGGCGGCGTGGCTCGGACCCGTCGAGGAGTACCTCGATGAGCGCGGACCACCTCGGTACGGCGCGGAACGGGTGACATGGCGCGATCGGAAGGCCTCGGCGGCGTTCCGCGTCCTGTGGATTACGCCGATGCGTGCGCTGGCGTCTGATACGACAAAGTCGCTCTCGGATTCGGTCTCGGAGTTGGGCCTCGACTGGAGCGTCGAGAAGCGGACGGGCGATACCGCGTCGTCCGTCAAGATTCGACAGAAGGAACGGCTGCCGACCGCGCTGGTGACGACCCCGGAGAGCCTCTCGCTGCTGCTCTCCTACCCGGACGCGGCGGAGCGGTTTTCATCGCTGCGGTGCGTGATCGTTGACGAATGGCACGAGTTGCTCTCGACCAAGCGCGGCACGCAGACAGAGTTATGCCTGGCTCGGCTTCGCGGATGGCGGCGTGACCTGCGGACGTGGGGGCTTTCGGCGACGCTCGGGAACCTGGACGAGGCGGCGCGTTCGCTCGTCGGCGCCGATGCGGAGAATCCGGTCTTGATCCGCGGCGACGTGTCGAAGCGAATCGTGGTGAAGACGATTCTTCCCGAGAGCACGGAGCGCTTCCCGTGGGCGGGGCACCTGGGGTTGAGGCTGCTCTCACCGGTGCTGGACGCGATCGAGGAATCGCGTGCCTCGCTGCTGTTCACCAACACGCGCTCGCAGGCTGAGCTGTGGTACCGCGCGATCTTCGAAGCCAGGCCGGACTGGATCGGGCGCATCGCGATCCACCACGGCTCGCTTGATCGAGAGGTGCGTGCGGAGGTCGAGGACCTGCTGAGACGGGGCGAGTTGCGATGCGTTGTATGCACGTCGATCCTTGACATTGGTGTGGATTTTTCGCCCGATGAGCAGGTGAACCAGGTGGGTAGTCCCAAGGGCGTCGCGCGGCTGCTGCAGCGCGCCGGTCGGAGCGGGCATCAACCGGGCGCGGCGAGCACGGTGGTGTGCGTCCCGACGAACGCATTGGAGTTGATCGAGTTCGCGGCGGCGAGAGAGGCGATGGCCGGCGGTGAGATTGAGCCGCGGACACCAATCGAAAAGCCCTTGGACGTGCTGGTTCAGCACCTGGTGACCGCCGCGCTCGGCGGCGGGTTCGAGATCGGCGCGATGGAGCGCGAGGTGCGCTCGACCTGGGCCTTCCGCGGGCTGTCGCGCGAGGAGTGGGAATGGTGCGTCGATTTCGTCACGCGCGGCGGCCGCACTCTCGGGGCGTACCCGCGATTCGCGCGCGTGCGGATAGAAGGCTCGCGCGTCGCGGGAACGACGGGCGCGATCGAGCGGATGCACCGGTTGAACATCGGGACGATCACCAGCGACGCCTCGATCCGGGTGAAGTATGTCGGCGGCGCGACTATCGGCACGATCGAAGAATCGTTTATCGCCCGCCTCGCACCTGGGGATCGGTTTGTGCTCGGCGGCAAGCCCCTGGAGCTGGTCCGCGTGCGCGACATGACGGCGCAGGTGAAACGCGCAGCGACCCTTCGCGGGGCCGTGCCGAGGTGGGAAGGCGGACGGTCCCCGCTCTCGACGCACCTCTCACGCGCGGTCCGGCGGCTGCTGGGACTAGGTTCCGGGGAGCGCGCAGAGGCGCAAGCGCCGGAGATGCGGGCGGTGGAGCCGCTTCTCGATCTTCAATCGCGGTGGTCGCGGCTTCCGGAGCCGGATGAGCTGCTGATCGAATGGCTCGAAACCGATGCGGGGTTCCACCTGTTCGTGTATCCGTTCGAGGGTCGGCTGGTTCACGAGGGGATCGGGGCGCTCGCGGCGCACCGTCTGACGAGGCACTCCCCTCGCTCCATCACCGTCTCGGCGAATGACTACGGCATCGAACTGCTCTGTGCCGAGGCTTGGCCGGGCGACGAAGCCTCATGGCGGGCCGTGCTGTCGGTCGAGAATCTCCTTGACGACCTGCTCTCGTGCCTGAACACGTCGGAACTCACGCGGCGACAGTTCCGGGATATCGCGCGCGTTGCCGGGCTGATTGTTCCGGGTTTCCCGGGGTCCGGGAAGAGCGTGCGGCAGGTGCAGGCGTCGAGCGGGTTATTTTTCGACGTGTTCGCGGAGTTTGATCCGGGCAATCTCCTGCTCGAACAAGCACGCCGCGAAGTTATGGAGCAGCAACTGGAGGCCGGGCGGATGCGAGGTTCGCTGACGCGGCTCGCTTCACAACGATGGACGATCGTGAAGTTGGATCGGCTCTCACCGCTCGCGTTCCCGTTGTGGGCCGAGGGTCTTCGAACGCAGCATGTGAGCAGCGAGTCGTGGGCGACCCGCGTGAAGAAGATGGCGTTGTCGCTCGAGACCAAGGCCAGGCTGACGGCCGATACCGAAGCCAAGACGGGAAGGGGGTCATGTGCTCGCCGTCGTGCTGGGAACTGAGCGGGTTGAACTGCTGCCCGAACGGGCAGTCTGGTGGGAAGGCCGCTCGACGCTGCTGATCGCCGACCTGCACCTCGGCAAGACGGCGACGTTCCGCGCACGGGGCATCCCGGCGCCGGAGGGGACGACTCGACATGATCTTCTTCGCCTCTCTCGATTGATTGAGCGGCTGGCGGCGCGTCGAGTCGTGATCCTGGGAGACATGATCCACAGCGCGGCGGGGCGATCGGAAGACGTTCTCCGGGTGTTTTCCGAATGGCGCGCGGAGGCGCGCGACATACGGATGCTTCTGGTGCGAGGGAACCACGATCGGCATGCGGGCGATCCGCCGCGCGAATGGGGGATCGAATGTGTGGACGGTCCACACATCGATGGATCGCTCGTGTTTCGGCACGAGCCGGGCGAGGACTCGCGCGGCCATGTGCTGTGCGGGCATGTCCACCCGGCGGCGCGGCTGGTTGGTCGTGGCGACGCGACGATGCGTGTGCCGTGCTTCTGGGTTGGGAAGCGTTGTACGATCCTGCCGGCGTTCGGCTCGTTCACGGGCGCCAAGACGATCCACCCGCGCGACGACGACCGTGTGTTCGCCGCCGGAGAGTCGGTGATCGAAGTGAAGCACGCCCTTCCTTCGTCTACTCGATGAGTTGCATGGCCATGACCTGGAGCATGTGCGGCTTGTCCTTCGGTCCGGGTCCGATGAGGATGTACGAGCGCTCAGGATTCGTCGTGGATCGCGGTACGAACGGCTCGCGGAGCAGGCGGACGGGATTTTCGGCTCGCCAACCGGTCGAATCGTGAGAGAGTCGTTGCAGAAACAGGCCGTCCGCCGTGGTGATGAGGACCGACGGGTCGGGGCTGGTTCCCGCCCAACACGCGGCGATGGAGTTCTTTGCAAGCAAGACGGGAGCCGCCTCCCGCGGCATCCATGCGGTCATCCGCGCGGAATCAGGGTCATAAAAGACCACGGCCCCCATCGGCGATTGGTCAATCGAGGCCAGCGCATGGGCGAGCATCGACTCTCGATCAGAGCGGGTGATTCGAGTTTTAACTCGCGGGTCAAGCGGCGGATGGGGCGCATCGACGATCGAGCCGTCGAAGAGAACCTTGGCTTGAATCCGTTCCCGGGCCGGGTCCGATCGAAACACGAAGAACCCTTCGGCATCGCCGCCGGAGGCGAGAACGATCGGCTGGCGTGGATCGGTTCGGACCGACCGCATGGGCAGATGCGTGGCATCAAAGATCTCGACACTTTGCGGCTCGCCCGCGTCGGGAGGGGCGGTTCCGATCTGCGTGGCGATATGGTTGCCGTCGGACGAAATAACCGGGAGCGCGTTGCCGTCGTAGGGGATCAGGCCGAGCGGCTGAAGCGCCACCTTTGCCGCCGAGTTCGTGGACCGGGATGGGTCCACGCGAGTGGCGAGCGGCGCGGTGGGCAATACTTCGCCTCCGACGGGAGCGTGGTGACGCGGAGCCTTCTCCGTGACGCAAGCCGTCAGGGCGAGAGTGAGAAGCAGTGAGTTCGCCGCGAAGCCGAGCGTCGCGGAGCGTCCGCGTTCACGGCTTTTCATCCTTGGGCGGCTCCTGCTGCGGCGGCGTGGTGGGAGCGTCGCTGAACTCGGGCGCGCCGGTGGTGCCCTTCAGTTCGGACTTGAGCACTTCGAGGCGCTGACGGTACGGTTCGTTGACCGTTGCGGCTTCTTCCGGGTTATCGACGACGATCGGCGTGATAAACGCGACGAGTTCCGTGCGCGTTTCCTTCTTGTCAATGCTCGTGAAGAGCGCCCCGAGGAGCGGGATATCGCCGAGGAGGGGCACCTTGCGCTTGATGTCAGAGACCTCGCTGCGGAGGATGCCGCTGATGACGATGGTCTGCCCGTTGCGAACGATGAGTTGCGTCGTGGTCTCGCGTCGATCGACGATGAAGCCGCCCAGCACCGTCTGCTGGGGCTGGATCGACGAAAGTTCAAGATTGACGCGGAGGTCCACGTCGCGGTTGACGGTGATCCGCGGACGCACGCGCAGCTGGATGCCGACGGCGCGATAATCGAAGGACTGCGTGACGTTGCCCTGGTTGTTGACCTGGGAATCGGTGATGAAGGGGATGTCCTGGCCGTCGAAGAACTCCGCTTCCTGGTTGTCGCCGGTAAAGACGCGCGGCTCGGAAAGGATCTTGACTCCGGTCTTCTGGTTCAGCGCCTGGAGCAGGACGTTGAGATCGGTGTTGACGTTGAGCACCGACGTGTCGAAGAGGCCGGCGAGGAAGTTGTTCTTTGAGTTTTCGGTCCCGACGTTCAGGTTGATCGCGTTGTCGGGGTTGCTCGTGGTGATGTCCTGGTTCGACCACCGGATGCCGAGCTGGGTGGCGTCGTCGTTTGAAATCTCGGCGACCACGGCGGAGAGAAGCACCTGTCGGCCGGGCTTGTCGAGGGACTGGATCATCTCGACGACGCTGGCGCGGTACTCCGGTGGCGCGAGGACCATGACCGCGTTCTGCCTCCACACGGGCACGATGCGGACCTTGGCCACGAGATTCGAACTTCCCCGGTTGTCCGACGGCGGGCGGGCGCGTTGCCACCAGAAGTTGATCGTGTCGGCGTTCGAGTTCGTGTTCTGCTGGTTCGCGGTGTCGGTGCCGGTGGTCGAGGTCTGGTCCGACGCGAAGGGGCTGGCGTTCGATGAATCCTCGGTGAGGCCCGATTCGCTCCGCCTGAGCGAGGCGAGCGTGCCCTCCTGCGCAAGCAGGGTGTTGAGTTGCTCCGAGAGGTCCTCGCTGGAGGCGTGCTTGAGTTCAACAATCTCCGGCAGGCCCACGGTCTGAGGCTGATCGACGCCCGCGATGATCTCGTCGATGACCGAAAAGTTGTCGGGCGTCTTGGAGACCACGACCAGTCGGCCGGCCTCCGCAATGGCCTGGAATGAGAACTGGCCCGCAAGCCGACCGACGCCTTGCGATGATGTTGCCTGCGTCGTGGCGCCGGTCGGCGAGCCGAACAGGCCTTGCAGCAGGTCTCGGACCTTGATCGGGTCCGAGTTCTTGAGGTCATAGATTTTCGGTGCGACGGCCTCGCCGGGCAGCGGCTGATCCCAGATCTCGGTGATGAGTTTCCGCACCTCGTCGAGGATCCCCTGCTCCGCGAGGACGGTGACGGAGTTCTGCTGCTTGTTCGAGGTGACGCGGAGATTGGGAGACGAGCCAACGGTCCCGGTATCCGCCTGGCCTTGTCTTCCGGCCTGCTGCTGCCCGCCTCGGCCGGCTTGCTGAGCGCCGCCGCCGCCCCCACCGCCGCGCTGCGCCTGACCGGCTCCGCCGGCGTCGCCGCCTCCTCCGAACGGCCCGCCGCCTCCGAAGAACCGCTGGAAGGGATTCTGCTGGCCCTGCTGGAACGGCCCCTGCGTGCCGCCCCGCTGCTGCTCATAGAGATCACGGATGTTCGTGGCAATCTGCTCCGCGTCGGCGAATCGCAGGCGGAACGTCTCCGTGGTGAGCGACGCGGCGCTGGGGCGATCGAGCGAGTTGATGAGGCGTTCAAGCCGCTGGAGGAGCGAGATGTTCCCGCGAACGACGACCTGATTCGATTCCTCGTCGATCGCCATGGTGGCGTAACTCGGGATCGAGGTTTTCAACACCTCGCCGAGATTCTTCGCCGAGGCGTGCCGCAACGAATACACCTTTTCGGCGATCGATCCGTAGTCTGGCCGCTTCAGGGTGGATTCATCGCCGTTGATGACCGGGACGTCCTGCCGTTCGATCTCGGCGATGTCGCGGAGCGTGATGAGTTGCGGCGTCTCGACCACCGCGATGCCCGCCTGCTGGAGCGCCAGGAGGACCAGGTCGAGGGCCTGAGCCTGGGGAATCGGTTTGTCGTTCAGGATCGTGATGCGGCGGGACATCACCTCGGTCTGCGGCAGGACGACCTTGCCTGTTGATTCGACGATGAAGGGGACGACCTGTTCCACCGTCACATTCTTGAACGCAAGCGTGGTGGTCTTGCCGTCCGGGATCCGACGACCCAGCGCATCGGTCGCCTCCGCGCGCGCCGGCTCTGGCGCCGCCGCGTCCTGTGCACGCAATCCGTGAGGACCGGCGAGGACCGCGATGAGCGCGGCGAGGGCGAGACGCCGAGCGCTCCGCTGTGTGATCAATGGGGAGTCAATCATGGCTCGGTGCTTCTCCGGTTTCGTCGCTCGTCGGGCGCTCGGGTGATTCCGCCTTCGCGGCGTTTGGTTGTTCGAGGAATCGCGAGGTCGTACGGTCAAAGAGAGGCACATCCCACTCCTGCCCGCGCCATTCGATCCGAGCGCCCCACGGCGCGTTGACCGAAACGACGCGGAGGCCCCCGCTCGCGGCCTCGTCCTCGCGGAGACGATTCCCACCTTCGAACCACACGGTGCGGTTGATCATCGCGATGATCGCCGGGCCGCCATATCGGGCAGGGGGCGGAGGCTCCTCCGGCTCGCTCGACTCCACTTCGGCTGGCGGTGGTGTCGGCCGGGGTGGCACAAAGAACATGGACCGGCCGTTGAACTGCGCCAGGTGCGTCGAGAACGAGGCTCGGAACGTTTCGACTCGTGAGTTGTCGGGAGAGGCCTCCGACACCGCGGTCGATGATGGAGCGACCAGCGCGCCAAGAACCTCCGGAAGCGCGGAAATGATCGTCGTCGCGGCAACGAGGAGGGCGGCGAGCGACCCCCAGCCCCACGGTCCGAGCGACCTGGCCGCGGCGGTCCAGCCGGTGATCCGAGCGGCGATCTTCATCGCTCACCTCGCTTGGCCGTGATGACCCATGTTTCCGGGGACAGGCTGACCTGTACGGCGCGCCGGCCGTCGCGTTCGATCTTTCGCATGATGACGCGCCCGACGGCGGTGACTTCCGGGGCCTGTTCAAGTTCGGCAAGAATCTCCGCCGCGACCGGGGGAGCACACTCGAAATCCACGTCGAGAACGAGGCGTTGCGCCTGCTGGCCTTCGGGGATCAGGCCCGCAAAGACCGCGCGCCCAAGCGGAACCATGGCGCGCGTTCGAATGGCGAGCGCTGAAACCGGGCGATCTCGGAGCACACGCTCGATGCAGGCGTTGAGCGCAGCGGGCCGATCCGACCCGCCGGGAGGCAAGGCGGCCCCGAACTTTGTGGCCGCAAGCGTTGCATTCCGCGCCGCGTCCGAGGCGCCGGCGGCGGTGGCGCGACGGCGATCCAGCGCCGCCTGGAGCACGTCGGCTCGGGCCGCGGCACGGGCCGTGGCGTCAAGCGCCGGCTCCACGACGACAAAGTAAGCAAGCATGAACGCCGCGGCGGCGACGAGCCATCGGCCCGCTCTGGGGAGCGAATTCCAGCGGTCACGGAGCGTCATGATGACGACTCCTTTCGAGCCGCCTGCATCCGTGCGCGGCACTTCTCCGCCTCGGCCTTGAGCCGATCGCGCGTAGCGGCGTCGATCCCCGCCTGCTTACTGGCCTTCTGCCGACTGGTCCACTGCTTCATCGCGGCCGAGGCGTCGAGCAAGGCGATGGCTTCATCCGTCAGCGGCTCGGGAATCTCCGCCGGCTTGGCGGCGGGACGTGAGGTTGAACGCTCGCGCGACGTGGCCCGCGGAGCCTCCGTCGATCCCGCGGGCGAGGCGGAACCTGATCTCGAATCCGCGGCCGTCGGCTCTCCGGCGGCCGATTCGCCGCTGTCCGCCCCGTACAGCCGCTGCGCGAGCGTCTCCTTCGAAAAATCCTCCACTCCCACGGCGTTCGAATACGGTCGAACCACGCGACAAGACAGGTCAAACTCCACACCACCACCGTCCTTCGCGGCCTGTGTCCGGTCGATCGACGCCTCGGCAAAGACACCACTTGCGTTCAGCCGGGACTGAAAGCGATTGACGTGGTCAAGCGATTCGGCCCGGCCTCGCAGAGATATTCGCTGCCCCGTCTCCAGGCGGATCGATTCGGAGGTGATGCCGACGGGCAGCAACCCCGAGAGGTCGGCGAGCAGGCGGATCATGGGCCAGCGGCGCGATTCAAGCAGTGAATGGAACTCGCCGACGAGCGCCTCTCGGCGGTCCGAATCCTGCTGAGCCGCGAGGCCGCCGGACTTCGCATTCAAGATCGAGTGTCGGGCCGTCTGAAGAAGGAGCGGCCCAAGCAGCGCGGTTATGAGGGCGGCGGCCATGATCCACGGCGCGCGATCGGCCGACGCCATCGCACGCAGCACGCGGGCGGCACGGGATTCATCCCTTCGAGTCGCTTCGGCGGTCAGCGAATGCAGCGGCTTCATCGCGATCGGCCCCAGGAGCGCTCCGAGCGCCGCGCCGGCCGCCACGCCGTATTCCGCCGCCCACCGATCCGAGCCGCACTCGGGAGCGAGCGAAGCAAAGAGTTCGGTCGCCGAGGCATCAACTCGCAGGTCCACGCCATCCACGGACAATCGCCTGAAGGCCGTGGAAAGCCCGGCGCCGGCGGCGGACTGCTCGAAATACCCGTCAACCGCCCGGTTCCATTCGGCGTCCGAGGCGTTGCTCTCCTTGAATCCGCGGACGATCATCCGCTGTGCGCCCGCGGCAAAGACGCTGACCGAGCCGGTGGCGCGGTCCGCGATGAGCGCGGCGCGACAGCGGAGACGGATGAGCCAGAGAAGCGCGGCGGGTTCGGCGGTCCACGACTCCTCGATGCCGCCGATCGGCGGGTCGTCCGCCGGGCCTGACCAGCCGACGACCAGCGCGGCCCGCGAACCGATGGTCCCATTGATCCCGGCGAGGGGAGCCGCGGCGCGCCGGTGTGCGGGGAGATGTGCGGGGAGTGTCGCCTCGCCGATGAGGCTCAACGCGGAGGCGACCTCCCCCGGGTCCCCCTCGGGTGCTTCGACGACTCGGCAGACAGCGCTCGACGCGGGGAGCACGCGAATCAGCCGCGGCACGTCATGGTGTTCGAGCACCGACCGCACCGACGCCACATCACCCGCCGGCAGGGTTCGTGATTCGAGCAATCTGACCGCTGATCCCGCCGACCCGAGCACCACAAGCCGCCACGAACCACCCTGGCGATGCAGGGCGGCGGCGCGGCTCTCAGAGGCTCGGGCGCTCGGTTGGGTCATCGCACACGTTGCTCCACGATCGAGACCGGCAGCACGCCCGTCGAAACGACGCACGTCAGCCGCGCTTCCATGCCGGAGGCCTCGTCACGGCCCGTACTCGTCAGGACGTATGAGCCGGCCTCAACTGTCAGATAACTGGAATAGGTCGTGACACGCCGGGGGGACATCGAGGGAACCTCCAGGAGGTCCATCATATTGGTGAAGCCCGTCGGTGCCGCGTCGCGCGCCAGGATGAGCGAATCAGCGACCCCGGGCGGGATCGCCGTGACATAATCGAGCGTCTCTCGGGTGACCGTGTTGATATTGATCCGGCCGGGCGATGGCTCCCCCTTTGGGTCGATGAAGGTGCATTCCTCGAAGAGCGCTCGGAGTTGATCGTCCCGCAGATTCCGGACGGGAGACCCTTGCCCGGCGATCTGCGAAAGGTTGGTCGAGATGAAGTCCTCCAGCCGCGCTCCGGCGCGCCCCGCGTAACCGAGTATCGTCTGCGCCTGAAGCGGATCGAGCGTCGAGACGCGGGCGATGAGGTCGTCGCTCGTGGCTTCGACGAGGTTCAGTTTCGACTGGCCCGAGACGGCGAGCGCCGGCTCCCAACTGGACGCCGTGATGTACGCGGACCATCCCGCGTCGAGCACGCCGTCGGCGTTGTCCGGCGGCCAGGATTCATCCCCGTCGTCCTCGTTCGGGTCGAGCACGCCGTCGAGGTTCCAATCCTCGCCCCGCACCAGGTCGCTCTCGACCCCCGCGACCAGTTCGAGTTCGAAGAGCGACCGCATCGGGCCGTTGCGAGGCTCGTAGGGAGACGGAAGTTGCGAGTAATACCCCGCCTCGGCGCCCAGCGCATTCGGCGTGTCATCCTCGTCGATCCAGTCGAGGATGGAGTCGGCGACATCCTCGGTCATGCTCTCGAGTTGCAGGAGATCGTCGCGGGTCATCAGGTTGATGTTGACCTTTGCATGCGGGTCGGCGGGGCCGTCGCGCGCCTCGGCCGATCGGCCGGGCAGTGCATGGGTGATGCGCCAGGTCGCGCCGTCGAGGGAGCCGGTCGCCGCCTGAGCCATGTCGTCCGGGATGGCGTACGCCGAGCCGGTGTTGCCGCTCTGAAGCGTGGCTTCGAGGCGCGCGAGCGTGCATTCCACCCCTCCCCGCGCGGCCCAATACGCACGGAAGCGAGCAAGCGTCTCCCGGCCCGAGGCCGCCTGGCGGAACGACACCGCCTGAACCCCCGCGAGGATCATCGCAAGCACCGACAGCGAAAGCAGCACGATGATGAGCGCAAAGGCGCCCGGACGAGCGCGGCGGAATGTGCAACCTCCACGCCTCATCGCGCGGCTCCCTGCGATTCGCCGCTCACCGTCGCGAATGGAATCGGGACACGGTCGATCGCGACGGTTCGACGCGCGGCGAACTCGGTTCGCTTCGCCCCCTCGCTGCGAGCAAGGGTGGTGATCCGCAGCGCGTGCGGGAAGCCGTCTCGATCCGAATCCCAGGAGGGAAGCCATGATTTTCCGTCAAAGGCCTCGATGGAAAGGGCCGTGATCCCCCGGACGATCGGGCTGGCGATGCCGCCCCCGTCGGGCACCTCGTCCGGGACGGGATCGGCGCGGCGCCACAGGATGTATCCCGAGGCGGCGGGATCGGGAGGGGTCTCCAGACGGTACTGAACTTCGTACGTTCCGCCTTCGTTCTGCTCGCTGCTCGGACGCGCCTGCCTCGGCGAGTTGGAAAAAAGCAACAACTCGTCTCGCTGTCCCGCCAGGTCCGCCCCCTGGCTGTCCACGAGAAGGACCCGGGCGTCGAACAGGTCGCCCGATCGCACAAGGTTCAGCGCGTCCAGCGCGATTCGATCGGCGGCGGCCGTCGCCCGCGCGAGCGCTTCCTGCCTCGCTTCCGCCGCGGATCGTGCCCGCAAGGCTTGGCCGAGCGAAGCCGCCACCGCGCCGGCGATCATCGCGGCGATAAGCGAGGCGACGATGAGTTCGATCAGGCTGAACCCTCCACGCGACGGGCGCCAGCCGAGAACGCATCCGGGTTGTGACTCAGCGCGATTCACGCGAGAGCGTCTCCTGGGGCTTGCGGTCCGGGTCCGGCTCGTCGCCTACGCGCGGGGCGATGAAGGTCTCCAGCGATACGGAGCGCAGGCGCGAAGCCTGGGACCACGAGACGATCGCCCGGACGCGGTACGCCTGCCCTCCCGCGGCCGATTCGATCGTGACCTCGTAGCGGTAGTCGTTGAAGGGCGTCTCGCACTCACCCGCAAGCGGGAACACCGATGGATACCCCTCCGCTCCGACGGCGAGCACCAGGTTGAGCCGCTCATCCGCGAGGCGGGCCGCGGTGTCGATCCGCTCGCCGTCTGTCTGCGCCGAAACCGAGCGGCTGATCAGCCCGAGCACCGTGGAGACCGCAATCCCGAGAATGATCGACGCAACGATCATCTCGATGAGGGCGAAGCCCCGTCGTCCGCTGCTCGTCCATGAACAGGTCACCACGGCGATTCTCCCGAACCCTGCGCATCCAGGTCGATCGGCCGCACCAGGTCTTGCCTCGCGCCGTTGGGATTCATGTCCGCCTGAACCGAAGAGGGGAGCAGCACAATGCTCCAAGATTCCGCCGCGCCCGGGCGTTCGAGAGTCAACTCGATCAGCCCCCGCGGTTCATGCTCGGGAAACTCGATGCGGAAGTCGCCTTCAGCCAGCACGCGGCCGTCGATCGAAACGCTGCGGATCGCCAGGGGACCAAGCTCCGCCGGTGCGATGAGCGGGTCGGCATGCCATCCGCGCGAGCCGTCCGCGGCGGCGCGCCGCGTCTCCAGCGTGAGCGTCCGGGACGATTGCTGATACGCAAGCGACAGCCGCTCCGAACCCAGGCTGTCCCGGTGCGCGGCGATGGACAGGAGCGTGCGAACGTTCCGGGCCGCCTGCTCGGCACGTCGCGCATCACCCCCGGAGAACCGCGGCGCGACCGCGGCGGCGACCACCGACAGAATCACGATCACTACGATCAGTTCGATCAGCGTGAAAGCCGGGCCGGACCACCCAACTGGCGCGAACCGGTCTCGGTGGCAGCGCCGCGCGGGGATCATGGCTTGACCACGTCCGCGTTTTCGCCCTCGCCTCCGGGCTTGCCGTCCGCGCCGTAGGAGACGATGTCAAAGTCGAATGCGTTCTTGTCTCCCGGGATCTTCAGCACGAACTTGTTCCCCCAGGCATCGAGCAGTTTCTCCGGGTTCTCGACATAGGGCTGCCACTTTGATTCCTCGACATTGCCCGGTCGTTCCCAGAGAATGTCGATCGTCGCCCCCTGCTCGGGCGCGCCGTGGTCCGCGATGAAGAGCCGGACCGCCGTCGCGAGGGACGACGCGTTGGCTTCGGTGACCGATTGCTTCGATTGCCCGATGCGGCTGAGGAATCTCGGCGCGATGACCGCGGCGAGCACGCCGAGGATCACGACGATGACGATCACTTCAATCAGCGTGAAGCCGCGGCGAACGCGGCGCCTGGAACGATTCATCCGATGCTCTCCTGGAGTTCGATCAACGGAAGCAGGATCGACAGTACAACAAACCCGACCAGACACGCCAGAACGATGATGAGCGCCGGCGGCACAATCGTGGTCACGATCTTGATGCTCTGCTCGGTCTTGTCCTCGAACGCCGCGGCGGCCTGGTCCAGCATCTCGTCGAGCCGGCCCGTCTGCTCACCCAGGCTGATGATCTGCACCAGGAGCGGCGGAAACCATCCCGACTGTTCGAGCGGCTCGGCGATCGTCCTTCCCCCCGCCACCTGGTCGCACACATCGTCGATCGCGGCGCGAAGCGCGTGATTGCCCAGGACATCGCGCGTGACCCGGAGCGACGCCACGACGGGCAACCCCGCTGAGATCAGCGTCCCGAGCGTTCGCGTGAACCGCGCCACCGAGACATCTCGCAGCGCCCCGCCGATGACCGGGAGACGAAGAATCGCCCGGTCGGCCGCGAGCCTCGGCCCGGGCTTCGAAAGCAGGGACGTGATGAACCACGCCGCGCCGAACGCCAGCAGGATCAGCAGCCACCAATACGAGCCGACAAACGCCGCCACCCCCTGCACCACGCGCGTGGGCCAGGGCAGGACCGTCAACTGCCCCGCCACCGCGCCGAGCACGCGCGGCACGATCACCGTCACAACAATGACCACCGCGATCGACACCGCCCCCGCGATGATCGCGGGATAAAGCATCGCCGCGAGGAACGATGCGCGCATCTTGGAATCACGGTCGAGCAGCCGCGCCGCCTGCGTGAGCACCTCGCCGAGTCTGCCGGCAACCTCTCCGGCGCTGACAAGGCTGATCACCAGGTCATCAAAGGGGCGGCCGTGCGCCCGCATCGAGTCACTCAGCGTCTTGCCGTGCTCGACGTCGTCGATGAGGCGAGCGAGCATCGCTTTCTGAGCCGGCGAGCGTCCCTGCCTCGCGATCGTCCGCAGCGCCTGGACCAGCGGAAGCCCCGCGTTCACCGCCGTCGCCAGTTCACGGATGAACATCGCCATCTGCGCCCTGGACATCCCGCCCGATGCGGCGAACGAACCCGCCGAGCGCCCGAAGACGGCGCCCCCACCCGTCTCCCCCACTTCCTCGACGCGGACGGGCGCCTCTCCCCGCTGCACCAGCGAACGGATGGCCGCCGCCCGGTCGGGCGCGTCGATCACCAGCGCTCCGTTGCGTGGCGTCGGCGAGGCGGTCTCGTAGCGGTACGTCGGCATGATCAGTTCAACCGCCTCATCCGCCCGATTCCCCCGCGTCCTGCGTGGCGCGAAGCACTTCTTCGACGGTGGTCAGCCCCTCGGCGGCCTTCATCAACCCGTCGCGGCGCATCGTCACGTGGTCCGCGGACGCCGTGCGCAGCAGTTCGTGCGACGGCACACGCCGCCCGATCGCCGCACGCATCTCCGGCGTCACACGCATGATCTCGTAATACCCGATTCGGCCTCGGAATCCCGTCCGATCGCACCGATCGCACCCGGCCCCGCGCACGCACTGCCCGCCGGGGAACATCGACAGTTCAGCGGGCGAAAGCCGGTGACGCACCGCGTCCGAGATCGGCTCGTTCCGTCGGCAGGAAACGCAGATTCGACGCCCCAGGCGCTGCGCGAGCACCCCTTCAAGCACGCTGGCCAGCAGGAACGGCTCCACGCCCATGTCAAGCAGACGCCCCACGGCGCTCGCCGCGTCGTTGGTGTGCAGCGTGCTGAAGATGAGATGGCCCGTCAGCGCGGATCGGACCGAGATCTCCGCCGTTTCCGCGTCACGCACCTCGCCCACCATGATGATGTCCGGGTCCTGCCGCAGGATGGAACGCAGACCCGTCGCGAACGTCAGCCCACGCTTGGGATTGACGGGGATCTGGTTCACGCCGGAAAGTTCGTACTCCACCGGGTCTTCGATCGTGATGATCTTCTTCGTCGGGTCGTACAGCCTCGACAGCGCGGCGTACAGCGTGGTCGTCTTTCCTGAACCCGTCGGTCCGGTGACCAGCACCATCCCGTGAGGCAGAGCGATCAGCCGATCCATCTCGCGGCAATCCTGCGCTCGCATGCCCAGCGATTCGAGGTCAAGCGAGACCGACTCCTTGTCCAGGAGACGCATCACGACGCTCTCGCCATAGATCGTCGGCACCGTGGATACGCGGATATCGACCTTGCGCCCCTCGAAACGGAGGGTGATGTGCCCGTCCTGCGGGACATAGCGTTCGGCGATGTTCATCCCCGCCATGATCTTGATGCGCGAGGTGATCGCCGGCTGAAGATGCTTGGGAGGCGAGGGCTGCTCGACCAGCACACCATCGACCCGGTACTTCACGTTGAGCCGCTTCTCGAACGGCTCGATATGGATGTCGGACGCCCGCCCGCGGATCGCCTCGAGAATCAGGAGGTTGACCAGGTTGATGAGCGTCGGCTGCTCCGCCATCCGGTGCAGCGCCTCGGCCTCGACGGACTCGAGATTGGCGATGCCGTCGTCAGAGGCCGAACCCCCAGGCCCGGCGAGTCGCGCCGCCATCTCCGCCGCCGTGATCCCGTACGCCTCGCGCAGAAGTTCCTTGAACGGCTGTTCGCCGAATGCGTGCGCCGTCACGGGCAGGCCGGTCACGACGGACAACTCATCCGCCGCCGCGAAATCCGTGGCGTCGAGCATCGCAACGTGCAGCCGCCCCCCGGCGATGCGCGTCGGAACGGCCCGGAGACGAATCGCCTGTTCCGCCTGGATCAGACGAGCCGCCGCGGGATCAAAGTCCGGCTTGCCGTTGACCGAGCCGTTCAAACCCGCGTGTTCGGCGGCCTTCACGGGCGCGGGGTCAAGGATGTGTTCGGCGCGATCGTCGGGCATCGGTCCCTCATCGGCTTCAGGTCTGGTCTGAGCCGGATTGGATGGTAGTGCGGCGAGGCTCATGGGGCTTGACTCAAGAAAAGACCGTCCGGCGCGGAACACATTGCGTAAGCCGAACGGCGAGGGCACTCGACGATTTCATGCCGCGCGGGCGACCCAGGAATCAGCACCCGACCGATGAGGCTTCGAGGCAACTCAATCCGGTTTCGGTTCCGACGGCGGCGGGTCGCCATCACCCGGGCCGGCGCCGGGCTTCTGGTGGACCTCGATGATCGTCTCTTGATCGCCTTCTCCTTCAGGGGGCGCCTCACCCGGCGCAATTTTCTGCACGAAGACCGCGGTCGCCTCCCTGGGCTTGCCGTCGGGACCGATGTCGACCTGCCGCATCACGTGAACGACGTTCCCCTCCTCGACATCCTCCCCCCCTTGCCCGCCGTCCAGCGCCACGACCGCGGCTCCGTTCGGACCGCCCCTCATGGATCGCGGCCCGCCCCCGCCGCGCTCGCGCCGCTTGGGCAGACGCTCGCGCTGCGAGTCGTTCAGGATGCCCTTCAGGTTGTCCAGCATCTTCTGATCCACGCTGCGCTTCGCCCCGCGCGCGGCCTCGACGGGATTCTCCTTCCCGTCCTCCTGCCCGCCGGCCCCGAACATGCGGATGTTCATCCCGCCGCCCAGCGCCGAAGCGTACCCCTCTGACGTTGATTCGTACTTCTCCTTCGCGTCGATCAGGGACTTGTTGGCCCGCTCGATCTCCTGCGCGTAACTCTCCCGGATGGCGTTGATCCGTTCCTTCTGCTCCGGGGTCAGGTCGTCAAAGTTGGCCGCGGCATTGAGAGAATCAGCCGCCAGCGAAGCGCGGAACACGTCGGGGAACGACCGCCTCGTAAACGCCTCGTTGAACTTCGCGGCCTCGTCGGCCGGAAGAGCCGACGCCACCTGACGCGCATAGCGTTGATTCGTCTCACGCACCTTGAGCCGCGCTTCACGCGCTTTCTCGCGAAGTTTCATGAACTCCTCGTCCTGCAGCGCACGCTCCATCGCCGCCGGTCCGTCGCCCGCGCGCTGCTGGGCCCGCTCGACAATGTCGTTCCGTTCGATCAGCGCCCGGTCCAGGTCCGCCTCGTACTGGTCGAGCGTGCTCTGGACAATCGAGCGCGAAGCCTCCGAGAGCGGCAACTCCTCCGCGAGTTTCACAAGGTCAACCGATTCGCCGCTGAGCCGGCCGCGCGGGATCGTGGTGTCGCGGCGATAGGTTCGCTCGACCTGGCTCCAGCCCCCCTGCTGCTCATCGGTCAGGAGCGACTTGAAGTCGCTCATGAGCGTCTGCTCCATCCGCGAGCGCGATTCGCGCTGCTTCCGCATGATCGAAGGCAGCCGCTCGGTCCAGATGGACGGATCGCGCGATTCCTGGAACTCCTCGCGGATCGATTCCATCTCCTCGCGCATCTTTCTGGCCCCGGCGTCCCACTCGGCCTGCATCCCCTCGAGCAGCGCCGCCGCCGCTTCCCGCTGGTCCGCGTCAAGGCCCAGAAGGTCGGCGTACCGCGCAATCTGCTTCGAGTTCACCGGCGGCTCCTGACCGCCCGGACCACCCCCGCCGGGGCCGTCGCCGCCGAAGAACTGGATGTTCTGGCCCCCCGCTGTTCCGGGGATTGAACCGGAAAGCGCCGAAATCACCATCACACCCGGCAAAATTACCGAACGCCAGCCAGACTTCACCTTCCGCATGAGTCAGTCTCCAGTGGGTCCACGAAGTTCTCCCCGCCGAGCCAACGGATGCGACACGGATGCCGCCGGGCGGGTGCATGGTTCATGGTGACGCTCGAACCGACCAAACCTGTCAGCCGATGGCCAGTCGAACCCCCCTATCGCCGAAACCTAAGAACCGGCCCGGAAATTAGGTCTCGCCCCGTCTTGGACGCGGCATGGGACGATCCCCATCCGCCTCGTCTCGCTCTCGTCGCTCCGGGAGCCTCTTGACCTGGTCCTCCGTCAAGACGGCCTTCAGCTTGTCCACGGTTCGTTGGTCAAGCTCACGCCGCGCGGTACGCCCCTCACGCAGCGCCGGACCGCCGCCTCCCCCCATCATTTCCATGGGTGTGATCGTCATCTCGTTCTCTTCGATCGCCTTCGACCACTTCACGTTGATCGCCTCGGCGTCGCGGTCGTACGACTGGCGGATCTCGGCGATCCGGGATCGCTGTTCCTCCGTCACATCCTTGAAGTTCACCGCCGCGTCGAGCGCACGTCCCGCGAAACCCTCCCGGTACACGCGCGGAAACGAACGCTCCTTGAACTCCCGGCTGAACTTTTCGCGCTGCCCTTCCGGGATCACGCCCTCGATCAGCCGCGCGTACCGGCGGTTGACATCACGGACCTTGGCCCCCGCCTCGCGGGCCTTGTTGAAAAGCTCGTTGACCGCCGCCATATCTCCCTGACGAAAGAGCGCCATCCCCTGCCCCATGCCCGCTTCGTACTGTTCGTTGCGTTCGATCAGCACGCGGTCCAGTTCGATCTCGTACTGGCTCAGGAGCGGGCGGACCTGCTCCATCGCCTCGGCAGGGAGCGCCGAATCCTCCACGAGCTTGACCACATCCACCGTCTCCCCGCTGAGGAACCCGCGACGGAGCGTGGTGTCACGACGACGCAGGCGTTCCAGTTCGGGCCAGCGCGCCGCCTGTTCATCGGTCATCAGGTCCTTCACATCGCGGAGGAGGGTCCCTTCGAGTTCCTTCCTCTTCGCCTGGAACGCCTCCATCTTCGGCCGGAGGTCGTCCCACACCGTGAAATCCCGCGTGTCACGGAACTCTTCTCGTGCGGCATCGGTCGCCTCCCGCATCTCCTTCGCCATCCGATCAAACTCGGTCTGATACCCATCGAGAAGCGCCGCCGCTGCCTCCTTCTGCTCCGGGGTCATCGAGAGAAACTCGGCGTACTTGTCCAGGTCGCGCGTCGACACACCGGGGTCGAACATCTGCCCACCGCCGAACCCCCCCATCATCCCCGGCTGGGCGACCGCGGAAAGACTTGGGACGAGTGCCGCCGCAATCACGACAACGCCACGGATGAAGGCACGCATGAGTAATTCCGTCTCCAGGTGAATACACAAGGCTCGCTCGCCGAACCGAAACGACGCGCGATTGTAGGTCAGCGTGGCGTCGGCCCGCTCAATCTTCGTCGAACCGCGGGCGAGGCACAACACCCGGCGGGCGGTACGGCCGGGGCAGCCTCTCGCGTTGCTCCGCCGTGAGCGATGCGAGCATCGCTTCCAACGCTTCGTCTCGCTTTGCCCCCATTTCCACCTCCGTGTTGTAGACCCCCGAACCCGCGATCGAGGTCATCCTTTCCATCATGTTCGGATGATCCTTCTCCATCTGCACCAGCATGTCGAACACCTCACGGTACTTGGCGGACGCCTGCTTGGTGTACGAGAGCAACGCCGCCGAGAGCGACGAACGCTGCTCATCGGTCAGGTCATCCAGCGCGGCGGCCTCGTCGAACAGGCCCTGGGGCGTGCGCCGGCTTGATTCATCGCCGTCCATCATGTTCATCATTGAGAAGGGGGAGGCCGCCAAATAGAACGCGCGCTCGGCCTCGGGGCGAATCGCTTCCGGCAGCATCGGCAGCACCTCGCGGAAGTACCGGATGTTCAGGTCGCGGGCCTCGCTCGCAATCTTCTGCATCTGCGTCATCAACTCCATCGCGCTCGCCATCTGGCTTGCGGGGTCCATCTCACCCGCTCCCTCCGCGAGTTTCTTCGCCTTCTCAATCTGATCCTCCTCAAACTGCCGCAGCCGATCGACGGCGGGGGCCATCTCTCGCTCATATCGCTCGAGCGTCGGTTCGGCCTCCGCGGGCAGACCCGACTTCCCGACCACGCCTTCGAGCAACGAAACCAGGTCAAGCCCCGCTCCCGCCGAGATCATCCCAACCTGCGGGTTCAGCATCGTCCGCCGCCGAAGCCGCTTCTCCAGCCGGTCGTACGCGCCCGATTGCTCATCGGTCAGGATCGACTTCAGATCGTCGAGCGTCTCCCGCGTCAGCCGCTTGGTGTACTCGTCAAACCTCAAGTAGACCTGCGTCGCGCGTTTCTGCATGGATTCGCCCGTGTCGCCCTGCATCAGGCGCTCTGTCAGGGCCGACTGGTACGCCGCCATCTTCCGCACCGCCCGGCGCTGCCGCGACGTGTACGACGCCAGCAGGTCCGCCGCGGCCTCGCGCTGATCCGCATCAAGCCCCGCCACGCGCGTGTAGTACGCAATGTCGCCGCTTGTAAGCGACCGCATGCTCAGCAGACCCTCCATGTCAAATGTCCGACCCTTCGTGGTCGAACGCGCGGGCTCCGGCTCGTCCTCCGCGTCAAAGTCGGGGATTCGGATCGTGCTCTTGCTCAACGGCGGACCCGCCGCCTCGGCCTGCTCTTCCGTCAGAACGCCCCGCACCGCCGCCAGAGTCGCCGCCTGCTTCTTCATCCGCTCCTGGACGTCGTCCGACCACAGCATCGCCTCGGATTCATCATCCCCATTCTCAAGACTCGCCAGCCGCTGCTTCAACGAATCGCGGAGACGGCGCCGCTCTTCCTTCGACCACTCGCCGCGCATCGCCATCAGCCGCGCTCGCTGGTCCTCGCTGAGACCCTCCGCAAGGAGCGCCCGATCGAACACCGGCCCCGCGTCCGAATAGGGCGTGGACCGCCGCGAGGTCATCGCACGCAGGTATCGCTCTTCAAATCGCTCCGATTGCTCGGACGGAACCATCGACGCGATCCGCGCCGCGTACCGCTCGTTCAGTTGCGCGCCGCGGAGTCGGAACACATCCCCACGCTTCCGCTGCTCGCGCCAACGAGCCTGTTCACGCATCGCCGCCGCCTCTCCATCGTCGGCCGCCTCCCCCTCTCCCGCGGGGTGGTCTTGCTTGCGCTCGCTGAGCGCGGCTTCCTGGTCCTTCTGGGCTTCTTCGATGAGATCAAGCAGTTCGCCGTAATACTTGTCCAGCGTCGCGGACAACTCCTCGCTCCACGCACCGGACCCCGTCACGAGATGCGCGATGAGCGCGAGGTCCGCTTCGCCGGCGTACGACCAAGACACAAGGTTGGAATGCGCCCTCACCCTCGTCCGCCGCTGAAACCAGCCCGCGCGCGATTCCTGCTCGGGAGTCAGCACCTGCCGCAGGTCCGACTTGAGTTGATCCTCGATCTGCCTCTCAAAGGCCTGGAGGTCCATTCGGACCGGCATCAACTGCTTGCGGATGGAATCATCCTGCCATCCGCGGTTCCGCTCACCGCCGGTGACGGCTTCGGCATACTCCCTAAACTTGTCGGCCGCGGCCGCGTGACGCTCGGCATACGTCGCCCACAGTTCAAGCGCCGCTTCCCGCTGCTCCGCCGACAACCCGGCGGCTCGAACGAAGAATGTCACCTCGTTTCGGGACACGCTCGGAGGCGTGCGGGTCTCGCCATTCTCGAACGACGATCCCGCCTCATCCTCCTCGACCTCGACCTGCCCGCACACAAGACGGCCGGCCGCCAGACACGCAAGCACAACGACCGGCAGCACTCTGCGGCACCATGACTCGCGACTCATCGAAGGCTCCTTGAGCGGAAGAGAATCCTTAGAACTCTACCCGTGGCAACCCGGACGTGGACGAGGCCCACGAAAGACGCTGCCGCTGCGCGGGGGTCAGCACTGCGGCCACCCGCGAACGCGCACGGAGATCCAGCGCCTCCCGGGCGCCGCGGTCATCGTCCGTGGGGCCGCCCGGCTCACGCGCCCGCGCCAGCAGCACCCGCGCCGTCAGGCGATCCTCGCCGCGCCGGATCCCCTCTGCCCAGCGACGATTGGCGTCGGGCAGCGCCGCCTCGTACTCCGCGCGGACCTGCTCGATCGCCCCGCGCTGCTCGTCCGTGAGGTCCTCCAATCTCAAGACCTCGCCGAACGCCGCATCCGCCGACTCGCGGCTGAAGACCTCGGGGTACGCCGCGGCATCAAACGCCCGTCGGAACTGCTCCGCCCCATCGCCCTCGATCAGACCGGCCGCACGCTCCGCAAAGGCGAAGTTCACCCGGCGAACCCGAAGCCGAGCCTGGTGCTCGTCGTCGATCATCCGCTCGATCGCAGCGGCGACTGCCTCCGGCGGCATCTCCGCGTCGCCCGTCGGCTTGCGCCGTTCGATCAGCGTTTGCCGCGCCGTCAGCGCCGCGTCGATCTCAACCGAGTACTCATCAATGAGTTGATCGACCGCCTCCTCGCGCGTGCCGAGGGGACGGAAACGCTCGATCAGGCGCTCGATATCCACGCTCTCGCCGTGCAGCGTCCCCTTCGGGAGCAGTTCGCCGCGACGGTACCAGCGCTCGAATCGCGGCCATCGCGCCTCTTGCGGCCCCGTCAGGATCGACCGCAGGTCCACGATCAGCCCGTCGCGCAACGCCCGGCAGTGCCGCTCGTAGCGTGCCGTCGTCTCCGCGAAGTGCGCTTTCTGCTCGGGAGTCTCACCCGCCTTGATCGCACGTTCATAGGCCTCGCGATACGACGACATCTTTTCAAGCGCCTGCGCGTGCTGAAGTTGATACGCCGTCAGCAGGTCCATCGCCGCGCGCTTCTGATCCGCATCAAGTTTAACATCGCGTGCCAGACGCTCCACGTGCTCGCTGGTCACCTTGACCTCGTCCCACTCGCTCCGCCGGTCGCATCCGGCGACAATCGCCACCATCACGAGCAACGCCGGCAAGCCGATGATCCATCGCAACCGTTTGAATACTCCTCCGCGCATCACCCCTCCCCGCTGCCGCGAGCCAGTTCCCTGCCACGATCGCGCGCCGCGGACAACGCTCGAACCACCGCGTCCATGATCCGGGCGTCATCCAGAACTCGGCACGCAGCCTCGGTGGTCCCTCCCTTGCTCGTCACCGCGGCACGCATCGAGGTGAAAGGCTCGTCGCCCGCGGCGGCGAGCATCGCCCCGCTCCCCGCGATTACCTGGCGCACCACGCGATCCGCCGCGTCGGCCGTGAACCCGAGGGACACCGCCGCACGAGCCATCGCCTCCGCCAGGTAGAACACATACGCCGGCCCGGAACCCGCGACCGCCGTGAACGCGTCCATCATCATCTCGTCCACGCGCTCGACTACGGGACCGACCGCGCCGAACAGTCGCACCGCAAAAGCGTCATCCCCCTCGACGGCGCCGGCGCCGATCGCCACCGCCGTGCATCCCTGCCCGACCTGGGCCGGAAGATTCGGCATCGCGCGGACCACGCGCACGTCTCCTCCGAAGGCCATTCGCACGCGCTCGCTCGGCGTGCCCGCGAGAATGCTGATGACGATGCGCCCCGACAGGTCAACCGATGCCGCATCCCGCGCCACGGCGTCGAGCGCCTGCGGCTTGACCGCGAGCACAATCTGCGTATCGAGCGCCAAGCGCCCGGTGAGCAGGTCGGCCCGCGCCAAGCCCCCCATCCCCGAACTCACACAGCGCGCACGCCTGGCCTCGTCCGGCTCGACCACCGTGATCCCCGAAGGAGTCATCAGACCGGCCCGAAGCCCGCCTTCGACCAGCGCGCGGGCCATGTTCCCCCCGCCGATCACCGCGATGCCGGGCGTGCCCATGCGGGTACACTACCTTCGTCAGCCAACGAGGAGAAACGCCCCGCGATGTCCATCCGCTACACGCTGGAGTTTGAGAAGCCGCTGGCAGAGATCGAGGCCAAGATCAGCGCCCTCGAAGCCATCGCCAAGGTTGCCGCGCCGTCCAACGGCATCGCCCCGATCGCGGACCCGACGATGTCCGCCGCGGATGCGTCCAAGGAACTCGCAGCCCTCCGCAAGCAGCAACAGCAGGCGCTGAAAAAGGTCTACGCCAATCTTTCCCCGTGGGATACCGTCCGCGTCGCGCGCCACCCGAAGCGGCCCCAGTTCCGCGACTATGCCTCCATGATCTGCAAGGAGTTCGTCGAACTGCATGGCGATCGCCGCTACGGGGATGACCCCGCGATCGTCACGGGCTTCGGACG
>JAEUIV010000050.1 GCA_016795005.1 Phycisphaerae bacterium | reverse complement strand
CGGGGCCTTCGATCGCCTGATGACCGCGGGAACCCCAACTCCGAACGCTGCGAAGGCCTTGCGGGGCGGGGGCGGGGTGCGCGCGGCGAAACTGGCGAGCGTTCAGTTGTGGCTCGGGTTTGCGATCACGGCGGTGATCGCGCTGGTGCAGGCGCTGGGGTGGACTCGCGCGGCGGAGTATCCGCTGTACGACCTGCGGATGAAGATGTTCAACCGGTTCACGGCGCCTCCTTCGGACAAGGTGGCGGTGATCATGATCGACGATCCGTCGATCGAGACGGTGGGGAAGTGGCCCTGGCCTCGGGGGCTGCTGGCGGAGGCGATCCGGGAGTTGAAGCGCGGCGGAGCGAGCGTGATCGCGCTCGATCTTCTGCACGACGATCCTCAGAGCCTGATGTACGTCGCGCGCGATCCCGAGGGGAAGGAGATCGAGTCCGTCGACAACGACCGGCTGCTCGCGGAGGCGATCGGCGGTCACGGCGGGGTGATCCAGGGGGCGAGTTTCGGGTACGTCGATGCGGTGAAGGCGGTCGCGCGTCAGAAGGAGAAGGCGGCGCGGGGGGTGGTTCGCGCGAGGTTTGCGGAGGTGTGGGACGCGCTGACGGATGACCCATCGTTGACGCTGGAGGGGCTGAGGCAGCGGGTGCTGCCGGATCAACCGCCGACGGGGGCGCCGATCGACGACCTGCTGATGAAGATGACGCAGGTGCGGACGATCCTGGCGATCGAGGGTCGCTCGGGTGTTCCGGTGCCGGCGGAGCCGGCGCGTTGGCCGGTGTCGAATGAACCCAGCCCGCCGGTGCCGATGGTGGCGCGGAGCGCGAAGGGGGTGGCGAGCGTTTCGTTCGGCGGAGGTGATGCGGACGGAGCGGTGCGCCGAATTCCGCTCTGGATCCAGGGGCGGTCGCGGCTGTACCCGACGCTGGGGCTGGCGGCTGCGGCGGCGCGGCTGGGGGTGCCGCTGGATTCGGTCCGGGTGAGCGCCCGGGAGACGGAGTTGACGTTGCCGAGCGGGAGCGCGCTGACGATTCCGACCCAGTCGGCGGCGCTCAAGGACGTTGCGGAGTTGGGCGAGCTTGACGGGTTGATGCTGGTGCCCTGGCCTCGCGGGGGATTCGGCGGCTGGAAGTCTCAGTTCGCGGTGGAATCGAGCGGTGGGGGGCTGGAGGAGTCGGAGTTGCCGGTCGGACGGCTGATCGATGCGTCGCGGGTGGTGATCCCGAGCATCAAGGCGAACATTGCGAATCTGGATTCGGCGCTCGAGGCGCTCGGCGCGGCGTTCGGGATCGGCGACTGGAAGACGTACGGCCCGCGCGCGGCGGAGATGGCGGGGCTGTCGCCCGATGAGCCGAGGTGGCGCGAGTTGTACGCGCTGCAGCGTGAGGCGTGGCTGAGCGCGGTGCGGAGCGCGAAGGAGATGCACGAGGGGGCGCTCGATCCTTCGATTGATCCCGCGACATTGACGGAGGAAGAACGGCTTCAGTTGTCGGCGCTGTCGAGCGCGGCGAACGACGCGCCCCGGCAGATCGCGGAGATCGAGCGCGGTCTGAGCCGGCTGGATGAATGGTGGAACACGGACCTGCCGAACCGGGTGAGGGGTCGGGTGTGCTTCATCGGGTGGGCGGCGACGGGGGCGCTGGCGGACTTTGTGGAGACGAGCGTTGATCCGCGGACTCCCGGGGTGCTGGTGCATGCGGCGGTGACGAACGCGATCCTGAACTCGGTCGAGTCGCCGCAGTTCATCGCGGAAGCGCCCGCGTGGATCAACCTCGTGGCGGTGGTGGTGCTGGGGTGCCTGGGGACGATCATCGGCGTGAGGCTGGGGGTGGTGCAGAGTCCGATCGTTCTGATCGGGGCTTTGGCGGTGTGGTTTTTGGTGGACGGGGTTGTGTTCTGGGACTGGCGGAACCTGTTCGTGGTGGAGGCGGCGCCGATGGCGGCGGCGTTGCTGGGCTGGCTCGCGGTGATCCTGCACCGTCTGCTGGTGGAGCAGCGCGGCCGGCGGCAGACGGAGGCGCGGTTCCGTTCGTATGTGTCGCCCGACGTGGTTGACATCCTGGTGAACAACCCCGATCTGAACAGCATGGCGCCGCAGAAGCGCGAGTTGACGATTTTTTTTTCGGACATCGCGGGCTGGACGACGATCACCGAACGGATCGGGACGGAGGGGATCGCGGCGTTCCTGGCGACGTATCTGCGTGAGATGACGGACATCCTGCAGGACAACCGGGCGACGATCGACAAGTACCTGGGCGATGGGATCATGGCGTTCTGGGGAGCGCCGGTCGAGGACCCGGATCACGCGCGTCACGCGGTGGATGCGGTGATCAAGATGCAAGAAAAGCTGCGGGAGATGAACGAGGCGGGGGCGTTCGGCGCGGCGGGGCAGGTGGGGGTGCGGATCGGGCTGGCGTCAGGGGAGGTGAATGTCGGGGACTTCGGAAATCCGCCGCACAAGTCCGCGTACACCGTGATCGGCGACTCGGCGAACCTGGCGGCTCGCCTGGAGTCCGCGAACAAGCAGTTCGGATCGAAGATCCTGATGACGGAGCGGACGCGGTCGCTGGCGGGCATGACGGCCGGGGTGAGGCTGATCGGGCGGGTGGTGGTGAAGGGGAAGACGGAGCCTGAGACGCTGTGGGAGCCGATCGGGACGATGAAGCCGAAAGGTGAGCGGACGGCGGACTGGGTCCGGCTGACGACGGAAGCGGTGCAGGCGTACATCGATGCGGACTTTGATCGTTCCCTGGCGCTGTTTGATCGCCTGGAGAAGGAGTTCGAGGACCACGAGATGGCCCACAAGTACCGCGATGCGATTGCGGACGTCCGGGAGCGGGGCGGTGCCGAGGGCGAGTTCAAGGGCACGATCGTGCTGAGCGAGAAGTGATGATGGGGCGGGTTTCGTGGTTGTTTTTTGGGTGGTTGTGGTTGCGTTCGGGGCGGCTTGAGTGATATTCTTTGGGTGAAGGTGTCGGCCGCGGGCGAACGGAGTTTCCTCGGCGGGCGCGTTGATGTTGATGTCGGCGTGCGGACCTGGGGCCGCGCGCGTGGGAGAACAACGTGAAAGACCGTCATGCACGTATCGGGACTGGGCTTGTCACGCTCGGG
>JAEUIV010000215.1 GCA_016795005.1 Phycisphaerae bacterium | reverse complement strand
TTGGATAATCCTGTCCAAGCGAAATTTTTCCCGCTGGCCAGTAGTGCGTGGTCCAGCGGCGATCAGGCAGAATCGCCTCGGGAATTGGCCTGAGTGCGAAGTTGGGCGGCGAGGGCCGTCCGGTTGGGAGCGTGGGCGTGGCGAACATTTTCCCGAAGTGGATGAACGCACTGCCGACTCTGGGCGCTGTTTTCGGCGGGCTTGGGTTTGTCGGCGTGTGCGCCGGATACATGTACTACTTCACCCCGGACTACTGGCGCGTGGGGTACGAACCCGTGCAGCCGGTCAGTTACAGCCATCAGATCCACGTGGGCAAGCTCGGCATGGATTGCCGGTACTGCCACACTCATGTGGAGGAATCGAAGCACGCCAACATCCCCGATACGTCGACGTGCATGAACTGTCACACGGGAGTGGGGGAGACGGCGTACCTCAACACTCAACTCTGGGGCGCGCACAAGATCAATCCGAACCTGATGAAGGTCCGCGAGGCGTATTCGTCCGGGAAAGCGATCGAATGGCGACGAATTCACAAGGTTCCCGACTACGCGCATTTCAATCACTCCGTTCACCTGCACGCCGGCATCTCGTGCTTCTCGTGCCACGGGCGGATTGATCAGCAGGCGGTGGTGCGGCAGGTTCACGGCATGGGCATGTCGTTCTGCCTCGAGTGCCACCGCAACCCCGAGAAGAGCCTGGTGGATGCGGACGACGTGATCACCAATGACTTGCCGAAGATCACGGACCTTTCCGCGATCGAAGCGCTGCTGACCGATCCGAAGCAGGCGGAGCGCGGGCTGGCGATCGCGCGGACGAAGCAACTTCAGCCGCCGCAGAACTGCGGCGCATGTCATTACTAGCCGCGTCACGGCGTGGCGGACCATTGTTCTCGAATCCAGGTTCAATCTCGCGGCCAGATGTCAGGAACAGAACATGAGCGATCGGCGAAAAATGCTGGACCAGTGCCCGACCTCGCACGACACGCCCGCGCACACTTCCGCGGCGGCGCCGTCCGCAAAGGAGCTGCACGCTTCCTCGGGCAAGGTGTACTGGCGGAGCCTCGACCAACTCGCGGGCAGCGGGGAGTTCAAGGAGTTTCTCCAGCGCGAGTTCCCGGCCTACGCGAGCGAGCTTCTCGACGGTTCTCGTCGTCACTTCCTCCGCATCATGGGGGCGTCGCTGGCGCTGGCGGGTGCGGCGACGGTTCCCGGTTGCCGACGGCCCGAGAATCACATCCTTGCGTACAACAAGCAGCCGGAGGAAATTGTTCCCGGCAAGCCGCTGTTCTACGCGACGGCGATGCCGCTTCCCGGAGGCGGCTGCGAAGGGCTTCTCGCGGAGACGTTCGAGGGTCGTCCGACCAAGCTTGAAGGCAATCCGCTGCATCCCGAGAATCTTGGTCGTTCGACGATCGTCTCGCAATCGAGCGTGCTCGACCTGTACGACCCGGACCGCGACCCCGCGGTCTACTCGGCGCTCGCCTCCGAGCGCGGGCAGACGCTCACGGCGACCAAGTGGGACGATTTCGTCGCGTTCGCGCACAAGCACTTCGGCTCGTTTGATCTTTCAAAGGGCGAGGGTCTTTCGTTCCTGGTCGAGAAATCGACCAGCCCCTCGCGCGACGCGATCCGCGATCGCATGCTGAAGAAGTGGCCGAACGCGAAGTGGCATGCCTACGAGGCAATCGACGACGAGAACTCGCTCGAGGGCACTCGCGCGGCGTTCGGTTCGGCTTTCCGTGAGTCGCTCGACCTCTCGAAGGCCCGAGTGATCGTGTCGTTTGATCGAGATTTCCTGGGCGGCGAAGGCTGCACGCTCGGCGAGGCCCGCGGCTACGCGGCCGGTCGGTACATCGGCGGCACGGCTGCGGGGCGCGCCGCCGCGGACGCGGAGATGAGCCGTCTCTACGTGATTGAATCCATGATGTCGCTCACCGGCGGGCAGGCGGACCATCGCTTTGCGGTGAAGCCGTCGCGTGTCGGGGCCGTGGCGGCCGCGGTGGCCCAGTCGGTGCTCGCGCGACTCGGCGGCGCTGCTCCGGCGGGGTTGGCGTCCGCGATCAGTTCCGTTGCGGGGGCGACGGCGGGGGCCGACCTTCCTTCGAAGGAAGCCATCGACGCGATGGCGGACGACCTGGTGGCTCATCGCGGCGCGGGGGCGGTCCTGGCCGGGCCGACGCAGCCCGCGGCGGTTCACGCGCTGGTCGCCGCGTTGAACAGCGTTCTCGGCCATGTGGGGAAGACGGTTCGTTACCTGCCGGTGAAAGGTGACGCCGCTACGTCGAGCGCGGCGTCGATCAAGTCTCTTGTTTCGGACATGGATGCGGGGCGTGTGAGCACGCTGGTCGTGATCGGGTGCAACCCGGTGTATGACGCCCCGGCCGACCTGAACTTTGCCGAGAAATACGCCAAGATCGCGCACCGCATCCACCTCGGCGCCGGCGACGAGACCGCGATGGCCTCGACGATGCACCTGACGCGGTGTCACTATCTCGAGACGTGGTCGGATGTCACCTCATGGGACGGCACGTTCAGCGTGGTCCAGCCGATGATCCAGCCGCTGTTTGTTTCGAAGGGCGAACTGGAGTTCCTCGCGACAATCGCGGGTGAGAACGACACCGATCCATACACGATCGTTCGTGACACGTTGCGCGCGCGGGTCGGCCTGGTCGGCTTCGAGTCCGTTTGGCGTCGCACGCTGCACGACGGGCTGATGCCCGCCGCCGAGCCGGCGTTTGCCTCGCCGGCGCTCAGTACGTCGGGCGTGGCCTCGGCGGTGGCGACGCTCTCCGAGTCGGCGAAGGCGAGTGAGGGGGTCGAGCTGTTGTTCCTGGCCTCGCCGCATGTGCATGACGGGCGATTTGCGAACAACGGCTGGCTCCAGGAACTCCCGCACGCGGTGACCAAGGTTTCGTGGGACAACCCGGCGCTTGCCAGCCCGGCGACGATGAAGAAGCTCGGCTTCTCCACCGATCGTCACCCCAAGACGGAGCAGTACAACCACGCGGTCTTTGCGACCATCTCTGCGGGCGGGAAGTCGGCGGACCTCCCGCTCTGGCCCCAGCCCGGCATGGCCGAGGGCACCGTCGCGGTTCATCTCGGCTACGGGCGGCGCATCAGCGGGCGCATCGGCGCCGGCACCGGCTTCGACACGTACGTCCTTCGTTCGACCGGCTCGATGCGGATCGCGCGGGGGGTGACGGTCACGCCGAACACCGGCAAGGCGCCGCACCTGATCGCGACGACCCAGGATCACTGGACGATGGAGGGGCGCGACATCCTCCGCGAGATCGACCTCCCCGCGTGGAAGAAGTTCGGCGATGAAGATTTCTCGCAGAACCAGGAGGTCCAGAAGGATCCGTACGACCGCACGCGGAACCTGAACTTCGCGGGGCGGCTGGGGATGGAATCGCACGCCCCGGCGAACGTCGATATCTACAAGAACAAGCAGAAGCAGGCGCAGGCTCTGCGATTCACCGAGCAGGACGAGCACGGGAACCCGCTCCTTGACGCCAAGGGCCAGGTCGTCGCGATCAAGAACCAGTACGGCAAGGCCATCCAGCAGTGGGGGATGTCGATCGATCTCACGACGTGCTCCGGCTGCGGGGCGTGCACGATCGCCTGCCAGGCGGAGAACAACATCCCCATCGTCGGCAAGAAGGAGCTGGCCAAGGGGCGCGAGATGCACTGGATGCGCGTTGACCGCTACTACGGCACGGCTGCCACCAGTGAAGCCGAGAAGAACACCCTCGGCGTCGGCGGCGACGCGGACATCATCGCGCAGCCGGACATGCTCGTGATGCCCGTCACCTGCGTCCATTGCGAGAACGCGCCGTGCGAGGTGGTCTGCCCGGTGAACGCCACGGTCCACGACGAGCAGGGCAACAACAACATGGCCTACAACCGCTGCATCGGCACGCGGTACTGCTCGAACAACTGCCCCTACAAGGTCCGTCGGTTCAACTTCTTCGACTACGGCACGAAGCAGTTCCGCGGGAACTTCGCGGGCAAGGAGACGGTGAAGAACCTGCCCGAGATCATGCAGCCGCCCAGCGAGTACTTCGTCCCGCCGCGGCTGCGGCAGAAGAAGCTCGAAGTGGCGACGATGCAGAACAACCCGCACGTGACGGTGCGCAGCCGCGGCATGATGGAGAAGTGCACGTACTGCATCCAGCGTGTCAACATGGCGCGCGTCGAGACCAAGTTGGCGGACCTGTCTCACATCCCGGACGGGTTCATGCAGACGGCGTGTGAGCAGGCGTGCCCGACCGGGTCCATCGTCTTCGGCGATATCTACGACCATGACGCCAACGAGGGACGGGGCAGCCGCGTGAAGCAGAAGCGGAACGACGGGCGTTCGTACCAGTTGCTCTCGTTCCTCAACACCCGGCCGCGCACGACGCACATGGTGCGTCTGCGGAATCCGAACCCCGCGCTCGCGGACGCGGCCCGAAAGGCCCGCTGGGAGCAGCCCTTCCACCACGCGGGACACGGGGGCCACGCCGATCCCGGTTCCCACACGCAAACCAAGAGCGAGGGGCACGTGATGAGCCTGCCGATCCTCTCAGTTGGTAACGGAGTGCTCGCATGACCACGATGCAGCCCGATCAAGCCACCGCCCTCGGCCTCTCGCGTCTCACCGCCGGAGGATTTGACCCCGAGACGCTCGATGGAACGCTTGTCAGCGATCCGTCGATCCGCGCTCCGCTGGTGCTGGGCAATCGCGATTTTCACAGCGTGACCAACACGATCTGCGGCTGGATCGAGAATCCCACTCCCAAGTGGTGGATGCCCGCGTTCGCGGTCGCGTCCGCGGTTGCCGGGTTGGGCACGGTGATGATTGTCTTCCTCATCATTACGGGCGTGGGCGTGTGGGGTCTGATGAACCCCGTGATGTGGTCGTGGGACATCACGAACTTCGTGTGGTGGGTCGGTATCGGCCACGCGGGTACGCTCATTTCCGCCATCTTGTGCCTCCTCAAGCAGAAGTGGCGCACGAGCATCAACCGCTTCGCCGAGGCGATGACGATTTTCGCGGTGATCTGCGCCGGGACGTTCCCCGGGATTCACGTCGGCCGCGTGTGGATGGCGTGGATGCTCTTCCCGATCCCCAACGCGAACTGGATCTGGCCCAACTTCCGCAGCCCGCTGCTGTGGGACGTGTTCGCGGTCGGGACGTACTTCACGGTCTCGCTCCTGTTCTGGTACATGGGGATGATCCCCGACCTTGCGACGCTGCGCGATCGCGCGATTCAGCGTATGGGGATCAAGGTCCGGCTCGGGCCGCTCGGTCTGCCGGGGATGGGGTTCCTCGACCGGATCACCAACCGCATCGAACTGCCCCTGAACACGATCGCGGCGTATGCGTACGGGTTTCTCTCGATGGGGTGGCGTTTCAGCGCTCGGCACTGGAACAACTACGAGAAGGCGTACCTCATGCTCGCGGGGATCAGCACGCCGCTGGTGCTGTCGGTCCACTCGGTGGTGTCGTTCGACTTCGCGGTGTCGATCATCCCGGGCTGGCACACGACGATCTTCCCGCCATATTTCGTCGCGGGGGCGATTTTCTCCGGCTTTGCGATGGTGCTGACACTGCTGATCCCGGCGCGGGCGCTGTACCCGGGGATGAAGGACTTCGTGACGGCGCGGACCATCGAAAACATGTGCAAGATCATCACCGTGACCGGCTCGATGGTCGGCTTCGCGTACATGATGGAGTTCTTCATCGCGTGGTACGGCGGGAACACGTTCGAGATCCAGACATTCATCCGGCGTGCGTTCGGCCCGTACTGGTGGGCGTACTGGATCATGGTGACGTGCAACGTGATCTCGCCGCAGGTCTTCTGGTTCAAGTGGGCGCGGACCAACATCCCGTTTATTTTCCTGATCTCGATCATCGTCAACATCGGGATGTGGTTCGAGCGGTACGTCATCCTGACGACGCTCTCGGGCGACTTCCTGCCGTCGTCGTGGGGCTATTTCAGCCCGACGTACGTGGACATCTTCACGTTCATCGGCAGCCTCGGGATCTTCATGACGCTCTTCCTGCTCTTCTGCCGCTTCCTTCCGATGCTCGCGCTCAGCGAAGTCAAGAACGTCATGCCCCAGGCCAGCCCGCATTGGGAGGGCTACGGCCATGGGCACGATCCGCACTCTCACCACGGAAAGGGGCACTGAACCTTGGCGTACGACCACGGCTCACACGCCGCTCCCGACGACGCCCGCCCGCTCTGGGGGCTGATGGCGGAGTTCAGCGATCCCGCGTCGCTCTCGCGCGCCGCGAAGCATGTGAAGAAAGAGGGCTTCAGGAACTGGGACGTGTACTCGCCGTTCCCGGTCCACGGCATGGACGAGGCGATGGGGCTGAAGCCGAGCCGCGTGACGTTCATCATGGGGTTCATGTGCCTGACGGGTTTCACGTGCGCGTGGCTCATGCAATGGTGGATGGGCGGGGTGGATTACAAGATCGTCGTCGCGGGCAAGCCGCTGTTCGCATGGGAGCAGGCGACGCCGATCCTCTTTGAACTGTCGGTGCTGTTCTCGGCGTTCGGGGCGGTGTTCGGGATGCTGATTCTCAACCTGTTGCCTCGCTGGAATCATCCGTTGTTCGGGAAGCAGCGATTCCTTCGGGTGAGCGACGACCGCTTCGTCATCGCGATCGAAGCGGCCGATCCGAAGTTCAACGAGCCGGACCTCCGGCGGATGTTCGAATCGCTCGGCGGGAAGCACATCGACCGCGTGGAGGAGGAATCGTGATACACCTCGATCGCACGAGCGCACGTCGGGTCGGCCTCGGCCTGTTGCTCATCGCCGTGGCGGGCTTCGGCGGCTGTCGCGGGGAGCGGACGGACAAGCGTCCTCGCCAGTTCTTCCCCGACCTGGACGATCAGCCCAAGTACAAGGCGCAGTCTTCCTCGACGTTTTTCGCCGACGGCCGGAGCATGCGTGATCCCGTCGCGGGCACGGTCGCGTTCGGCGCCAAGCCGTTCGTCGAGGAGTTCAACGGCGTTGACTTCGCGCGGCGTGAGGGCTACCTCAAGTCGGACGAGCGCCTCTACACGGGGAAGGAGACCGTCCTCGATGCCGACGGCAAGCCGGTGAAGGATGAGACGGGCGCCGTCCGGACGATGTACGTCGAGCGCACACCCATCGAGACGCTCCTGGGAGTGAAGACGACCGATCCGGGGTTCGATTCGGCCTACCGCTCGTTCATTCTGATGGGTGAGAAGAAGTTCAACATCTATTGTGTTGTCTGCCACGGCCCGCAGGGCGACGGCAAGGGCACGGTGGGCACGCGCTGGTCGTATCCGCTCCCCACGTGGCATGCCGAGCAGTATCAGCGCGGCGGGGAGAAGGGGACCGACGGGCTTTTCTTTTTCACGATCCGCAACGGCGTCGCCAACGTCGGTGAGAACGTTCCTTATCCGCTGAAGATGCCGTCCTACGCTTCGAAGGTGTCCGAGCGCGAGGCGTGGGCGATCGTCGAGTACATCCGTGCGTTGCAGAAGCAGCAGGGCACCCCGCTCCAATCGGTGCCCGAGCGGGAGCGCAACGATCTTGAGAAGCGCCGCGGCGCCACGCCGCAGGCAGCGACGGGCACGAGCGGCCGAAAGGAGGGCTCATCGTGAGCCACGCGATCGATACGAATCTCATCATGGCGCGCGACAACATCGAGTTGTCGGAGGGGGCCGGGCGCGGGTTGTCGAGCGTCCTCATCGGCGTCGGGGCCGTGGGAATCGCGGCGACCATCCTCGCCGCCTTCTCCGGCGACGAGGCGATGGCGACGATCGCGGCCCACGCGTATCACACCGGGGTGATGGCGGTCATCGGTTTCTCCGTCGCCGCGATGGGCTTCGTGATGATCCTGCAGCAGACGAACGCCGGATGGTCCGCGACGATCCGGCGGCAGTTTGAGAACATCATGAGTCTCATCTGGGTCGGCGGGCTGCTGTTCATCGTGGACATCGCCTTCCAACTCCTGATGAACAGCGCTCGGCACGTCTACATCTGGGACTGGATGAACGCCGCCCATACCGCGGGGGACGAACTCTACCGGCACAAGAGCGGCTACCTGAACGTGCCCTTCTTTGCCGCGCGGGCGATCGCGTACTTCATCATCTGGTTCGTACTCGCGCGAAGTCTTTGGGAATACTCGACCCGTCAGGACATCGACGGCGACAAGTGGCACACCGCCCGGGCACGCACGCTCTCCGCTCCCGGGCTGCTGCTGTTCGCGTTCACCTCGGCGTTTGCCGCGTTCGACTGGATGATGACGCTCGACTACCACTGGTTCTCCACCATGTTCGGCGTGTACTTCTTCGCGGGGAGCATGGTCTCGATGCTCGCCCTCGGAGCGCTCATCCTCATCACCCTCCGTGCGTTCGGGCGGCTCCACGGCGCGTTCACGGATGAACACCTGCATGACCTGGGCAAACTCATCTTTGCGTTCACCGTCTTCTGGGCCTACATCTCCTTCAGCCAGTATTTCCTGATCTGGTACGCCAACATCCCGGAAGAGACGGCGTGGATGCTCCGGCGCAAGATCGGGTCCTGGGAATGGCTTTCGTGGCTCCTCCCCATCGGGCATTTCATCATTCCCTTCATCCTGCTCCTGCCCCGGCCGATGCGTCGCAGCCGCAAGGCGGTCGCGCTCGTCTCTCTGTGGCTGATCGTGATGCACCTCTTTGACCTTTACTGGGCCATCCGCCCCGAGGCGAAGATCGAGGGGCAGGACACGATCCTCGGTCCCAGCCCCATCGACGTGATCGCGGTTGTCGCGCCCGTGCTGGTCTTCATCGGGTTCCTTATCCGGAAGGTCGGTTCGGGGCCTCTCATCCCTCTCAAGGATCCCCGGCTCCCCGAGGGTCTTGCCCACAAGAACTACGTCTGAGCCTCGGCAATAATGCTCGGAAGCCACCCCATGAGCCATTCACACAGTTCATCCAGCAAACTGCACGATTCCGCGACCTTCGAGCACGAACTCGAGGTCCATGATTCGTGGTTCCGGCACGATCCCTCCCAGCCGCATCACCAGGCGGCTCACGGCGGGACCAACGCCTGGGGCATCAATGCGGTGATGGTCGCCACCCTGGGCCTGGTGGTCGTGACCGCGCTCGTGACGTACTACGGCGCATTTGAGCCGATGATGCGTGACCTGCGCGAAAAGGCGGAGGCGCGCCCGCTGAGCCATGAGTACCAGACCGGGCTTTCCGCGGCACGATCGCAGTTCAACTCCTACGAATGGGCCGATCCCGCCAAGGGGCTTGTCCGCGTCCCGCTCGATGTCGCCATGCGTCTCCAGATGGAAGAGCACAAATCACTCGGAGCGAAGCGTTGACGTTCGGCCTCCGTGCCATCCTGCGGGCCGGCGCCGCCGCACACGCCACGATCCTCGCGGCGTGCGTTGCGTTTGCGCCGGAGGCGCGCGCCCAGCTCATCCTCGAAACACTCCCGGAGATCCAGGACGTCGGGATCGTCGAGCATCGCGGGGACCAGGTGCCCACGGACCTGGTCTTTACCGACAGCCTCGGTCGCAGCGTGCGGACGGGCGAGTTCTTTGACGGCTCGCGCCCGGTCATCCTGGTCATGGCGTATTACGACTGCCCGCTCCTGTGCACGCTGGTGCTCAACCGGGTCCAGCGCGTGCTGAACGAGCTGAAGTGGACCGCGGGCGAGGATTTCCGCGTCGTCACCGTGTCGTTCGATCACTTGAACACCACGGCGATGGCGCGTGAGAAGCAGCAGACGTACCTGCTCGGGCTGAACAAGCCGGTGCCGGAGTCCGCCTGGCCGTTCCTGACGGGGGATGTCGCGAACATCCGCGCGCTCACGACGGCGGTGGGGTATCACTACAAGTTCCTCCCCGAGAAGAACGAGTTTTCGCACCCCGCGGCCCTCATTTTCCTGACGCCGACGGGGGCGGTTCACAACTACCTTGAGAAGCTCGATTTCAGCGCGGGTGAGGTGCAGATCGCGCTCGCCGAGGCCGCCGACGGCCGGATCGGGACCATCTTCGATCGCGTGAAACATTTCTGCTTCCGGTACGACCCCAAGACGGGACGATACTCCGCGGATGCGTTCGCGATCATGCGTATCGGCGCGTCGGCGTGCGCCGTCGCGCTCGGCGGCTTCGTCTTCTTTGTCGCCCGTCAACGCGGGCGACGCATCCGCGGCGTCCACGCCAGCGAACTCCAAGAGAATCATGACCAGGAGGCTCGAGTCTGATGCCCACCCCCGGCGCACATCATGGTCCGGCGTCCATGCCGCTTACCCTCGCACTCGACTGGTGGGACAAGCTGTGGTTCAACGGTCATGTTGACTCGTCCACGTTTTCCGCGTCGAGCGACGGGGTGTTCTTCTACATCTTCTGGACCTCCACCGCCTTCTTTGTCCTCCTGATGGCGCTGATGTTCTGGTGGGCGTGGAAGTATCGGCGCATCCCGGGCGTCGCGCCCGAGGCGAGCGTGTCGCACAACACCATCCTCGAACTCACGTGGTCGATCATTCCCACGATCCTGTTTGCGATCATGTTCATCTGGGGGCTGGTCGCGTACCTCCCGATGAAGATTGCCCCGGCGGATTCCGAGGTCATCAGCGTCACCGCGAAGAAGTGGGCCTGGTCGATCGTGTACGACAACGGCGCCAGCCCGCTGCAGACCGAGAAACTCGCCGACATGGACGGGCCCGTCTTCGCGCTTCCGGTGGATCGACCGACCAAGTTCATCATGTCGAGCCAGGACGTGATCCACAGCATGTATCTCCCGGCGTTCCGCGCCAAGCGCGATGTGTTCCCCAACTTCTACACGGGGCAGTGGGTCCAGCCGACGAAGATTTCGCACCGCTGGAACGAGACGGAGAAGGTGTGGGAGCCGGTCAACCCGCTGGACAAGGGCTACTACCTGACCTGCGCCGAATACTGCGGCGATCAGCATTCGCAGATGATGGGCCGCATCATGGTCCTCGCGGAGCCTGACTATCAACTCTGGAAGTCGCAGCAGGCGGACACCGGCGGGATTCCGCTCACGGAACTGGGCGAAAAGCTTCACAAGAGCAAGGGCTGCGTCGCGTGCCACTCGGTGGACGGCTCGTCGGGCACCGGCCCCTCGTGGAAGGGGATCTGGGGACAGTCGAGGAAGTTCAAGGACGGCGGCTCCGCGGTCGCGGACGAGAACTACATCCGCGAGTCCATGCTCGAACCCGGCAAGCACATCGTTGACGGGTACTCGAACCAGATGCCCACGTTCCAGGGCCAGGTCACCGACCGCGAGATCCTCGCGGTGGCCACGTACATCAAGACACTGAGCGACAACGAGGCCGACAAGGAAGCAGCCAAGGCCGCCGCGGCCGAGGAACTCAAGCAGAAGACGGAGGCCAAGCCATGAGCGGGCACCACGATGTCAGTTATCTCGCCCCCAAGGACACCTTCTGGAAGTCCGTGTGGGCATGGGTCTACACCCTCGATCACAAGCGCATCGGCGTGATGTACCTGGCGGCGACGCTGCTGGCGTTCTTCCTCGGCGGCGTCTTCGCCATCGTGCTCCGCACCGAACTGTGGGAACCCACGCGGACCGTGATCACCGACGCGGGGCAGACGCAGACCACGGGGCAGGTGCTCTTCGGCTGGAAGGAGAACGGGCAGCAGGTGACCGCGAACAACGCGTACAACCGCGCGTTCACCCTGCACGGCACGATCATGGTGTTCCTGTTCATCATCCCCGCCGTCCCCGCGGCGCTCGGGAACATCTTCCTGCCCATCATGCTCGGAGCCAAGGATGTCGCGTTCCCGCGAGTGAACCTGTTCTCCTGGTACATCTACGTGTTCGGCAGCATCTTCGCGATCTGGTCCATCATCCACGGAGGCGTGGAGACCGGCTGGACCTTCTACACGCCCTACAGCAGCAGCACGAACTGGGGCGGCGTGACGAGCATGGTCCTTGGGGCGTTCATCCTCGGGTTCTCCTCGATCTTCACGGGGATCAACTTCATCGCCACGGTCCACAAGCTGCGCGTCCCCGGGATGGGCTGGTTCGACATGCCGCTGTTCGTCTGGGCCGTGTACGCCACCGCGATCATGCAGGTGCTGGCGACGCCGGTGCTGGGCATCACGCTGGCGATGCTCGTCTTCGAACGAACGCTGCACATCGGGATCTTTGATCCGGCGCTGGGCGGCGACCCGGTGCTGTTCCAGCACTTCTTCTGGTTCTATTCGCACCCGGCGGTGTACATCATGATCGTCCCGGGCATGGGGATCATCAGCGAACTGATCGCGGTCAACTGCCGGAAGCGGATCTTCGGCTATCGCGCCATCGCGTTCTCGTCGATCGCGATCGCGGCGATCTCGTTCCTGGTCTGGGCGCACCACATGCTGACCTCCCAGACCGCCGCGCTGAACGCGATTTTTTCGGCGCTGACGTTCCTTGTGGCGATCCCGACCGCGATCAAGGTCTTCAACTGGGTCGCCACGATGTACAAGGCGAGCATCAGCCTGAACACGGGGATGCTCTACGCGATGGCCTTCCTGTTCTGCTTCACCATCGGCGGGCTGACGGGGCCTCCGCTCGCGACGCTCGCGACCGATATCCACCTGCACGACACCTATTTCGTGGTGGCGCACTTCCATTACGTGATGATGGGCGGGACCGTGCTCGCCTTCCTGGGCGGGCTGCATCACTGGTGGCCGAAGTTCACGGGACGGATGTACAACGAGAACCTCGCGCGTCTCGGCTGCATCCTCGTGTTCATCGGATTCAACCTCACGTTCTTCATCCAGTTCTTCCTCGGCACGCAGGGCATGCCCCGTCGCTACGCGACCTACGTCGATGAGTTCGAGTGGATGCACAAGATCAGCACCACGGGTTCCTACGTGCTCGCGAGCGGGCTGCTCCTCCACCTCATGGTCTTCATTCAATCGCTCATGGGCGGCGCCCAGGCGCCGAAGAACCCGTGGGGCGGGCTGACCTTCGAGTGGGAGACCGACAGCCCTCCGATCGAGCACAACTTCCCGCACGAACCCGTCATCACCCACGGCCCGTACGACTACGACACCGAGTACCCGCCCCATTGCGATCCGCGAGACTACCCGCTGCCCGATCAGGCCAAGGTCGCCGCGCTCGCTCACCATTGACACGCACGAGCAGACGATCCCGAACGAAGGAAACGACGCATGACGACCTTGCCCATGGGGAACGCCGCGCTGGACCGGGAACTCGAGCCGCACGAGCGGTACGTCCCCGGACACCACTGGCGCAACGCGCAGGACGAGATGGAAGCCGCCAAGCTCGGCATGTGGCTCTTCCTCGCCACGGAGATCCTGCTCTTTGCCGGGTTTTTCTGCGCGTACACCGTGTTCCGTTACTGGTACCCGGACAACTGGCACGCCGCCTCGCGTCACTATCTCAACTGGAAGATCGGCGCGGCGAACACCGTGGTTCTCCTGCTCTCATCGTTCACCATCGTGCTGGCGATCCGCGGCGCTCAGACCAATCGCAAGGGCATGATGCTCGTCAACCTGTTCATCACCGAACTCTGCGCCGCGTTCTTCCTCATCGTCAAGCTCGGCTGGGAGTACGCCCCGAAATGGCAGAAGGGCGAACTCCCCGGGGCGAACTTCACCTACGGCGGGCACACGGTCGAAGCGGGCGAGGCCGCGGCTCATGGCGGGCTGATCGACTCCATCTTCCACGTTGATCATGGCTCCTATGTCACCAACGCCTATGACCACATCTTCCTGTCCATCTACTGGATCTCCACCGCGACGCACGGTTTCCACGTCCTTGTCGGGATGATCGTGATCGGCTGGGCCATGTGGCTGGCCTCGCGCGGCCACTACGGTCCCCGTCACTACACCTCACTCGAAAACGTCGGCCTGTACTGGCACATCGTCGACATCATCTGGATCTTCCTCTTCCCCCTCCTCTACCTCGTCTGAGCCACTCGGCCCTCCACAGGACTCCCCACCATGTCGAACACACCGTCCCTTCACGACACCGTTGATCCGCATGAGACCCTGAGCCGCGACGAGGCCCACAGCGCTCACGTTCACGTCACCCCGTTCTGGCCCATGTTCTGGGTCTTTGCCATCCTCCTGGCGCTCACCGCGCTTACCGTCTGGTCGTCGAACGTCCACGGGTTCTGGATCGGCAACACCGAGATCGTGCTCGGCGGCACCGTTCACATCCTGATCGCCATGAGCATCGCCATCATCAAGGCCCTGCTCGTCGCGATGTATTTCATGCACCTGAAGTACGACCAGCCCATGAACACCGTGGTGGCCGGGGCGACGGTCTTTGCCGTCATCATGTTCATCGGGCTGACGCTCGCCGACTCCGCCACGCGGGGCATCATGGACCCGATGGAGCATGCGAAGGTGGTCGAGGGGGGCACGGCCCACCGCGCCGCGGACGGGACGTGGGTCACCGGAAAGGGCCAGGTCGAGGCCGCACGCGAGAACGCGCACGCCGTGAGCACCAACCCGGGTCACACGCCGGCGGAGAAGCCCGCGGCGGGTCATTGAGCGCACGATGAACAGAGGACGAATCACCGGGATCGCGCTCATCGCACTTTCCATCGTCGGCCTGGTCGTATCCATCCCCGCGATGGCCGATCGGCTGTCGCATCGAAGCACGCCCGTCGTCTG
>JAEUIV010000204.1 GCA_016795005.1 Phycisphaerae bacterium | reverse complement strand
CGTCACCAGCCCCTGCCCGGTGCGTTCATCGATTGTCGGCGACGTAATGACCTGCGTGGACGAGATCCAATCCGCTCTTGCGTGGACGTCGCACGAGATCCCCGCGATGAGAGACAGCAGCAGGTGAACCATGATCTTGTTTCGTCTCACGTCACCCTCCCGGCCGCCTCCAAGATCGAATCCGATCAAGTGTACGCCAGAACCGCGTCGTCGCAACGCGAGTTCGGGTTGTTTTATGGTGATTTGTGGCTCATCAACCGTAGCCGCCGCGCAGTCATCGCGACCCGAAAGTTGGCGCGGCTCACGCACCGGCACTGAAGTTTGACGAGCACGCCGGCGAGGGCGCTCAGGCGAGCAGGTGCTGCTTGAGTTCCCGCCGCAGGATCTTCCCGGTGGGATTGCGCGGCAGTTTTTCAATGCAATGAATCTCGCGGGGCACCTTGAAGCCCGCGAGGCGTTCGCGGCACCAGGTCCGCAGCGCCGGCTCGTCGAACGAGGCGCCTGCTTTCAACTCGACGAAGGCGCAGGGCAGTTCGCCCCGGATGTGGTCGCGCACGCCGATGACGGCCGAGGCCGCGATGGAGGGGTGCTTGTCGAGCACTTCCTCGATCTCGCGCGGGAAGACGTTCTCGCCTCCAACGATGATCATTTCCTTGAGTCGCCCGGTGATGGAAAGGAAGTGGTCGTGGTCCAGCCGACCGATATCGCCGGTGCGGAACCATCCTTCCTCGTCGAAGGCGGCGGCGGTCTCGGCGGGGAGCTTGTAATAGCCCCGCATGACGTTCGGCCCCTTGATGCGGATTTCGCCTTCTTCTCCTGGAGCGAGTTCGTGGCCCGTTTCCCAGTTCACGATCCGCTCGCGAACACCCGGGAGCGGCGGGCCGACGGAGTGCGGGCGGTCGGCGTCCGGCGGGCACCAGTTCGTGACGGGGCTGGTCTCGGTCAGGCCGTAGCCCTCGCAGATGCGCTTGCCGAAGCGTTCCCGGAATCCGGTCGAGACCGCTTCGGGAAGTGGCTCTCCGCCCGAGACGATGAACCTCAGGCTGGCGACATCGTCCGGGGTGGCGTCCTTCACGTGGAGAAGTGCGTTGAACATCGAGGGGATCGCGATGAACGCCGTGGGGCGGTGCTCGCGGCAGAGCTTGACGATGCGCTGCGGGACGAATCTCGCGGCATAGACCGCCCGGGCGCCGACCGTGAGCGGCAGCAGCGTGAGTACGGTAAAGCCGAAGGTGTGGAACTGCGGCAGGACACCCAGCACGGCATCGTCGCGGGTGAAGCGTGCGAACCGGATGACCTGCGAGATATTGGCGCACAGGTTGGCGTGAGAGAGCATGACTCCCTTGGGTCGCCCGGAGGTGCCGGAGGTATAGAGAAGAACCGCGAGTCGATCGTCCGTGATGCACGCGGGCCATCGCGGCTCGGGGATGCCGCGGAAGTTCGCCTCGTCCAGTCGGATCAGCGATTTGACCCGCGGGGTTCGCCCCAGGAACGACAGCATCGCGCCGGCGGTGATGATGCAGTCGGTCTCGCAGTCGTCGATGACGTACTGGAGTTCATCGGGGTTGAGGAGGTAGTTCAGCGGGACGACCGTTCGGCCGGTGATCCAGGCGGCGAGCGCGGCGATCGGGAAGGCCCCCCCCGTGGGCAGCAATACGCCGACGGTCCACGAGTTCGATCGTCGCTCGATCTCCGAGGCGAGGTGGAGGGCGCCGACGAGGAGTTCAATGGCGCGCCAGCGACGCTGGTCGTCGGTGATCAGCACACGCAGGGGGTTCGAGAGGCAGGTCTGGATGATGGGCCAGTGAACGCTCACGCTCGCTCCTTGCTGCGGACCGCGACGACGGGCCGATGATATTCTCTCGTCCGGCCCCTCGTTCCCGGGGTCGCGCGGCAAGGCGCGCGAGGTGATCCGGCGCCTGTCGCCCGTCGCTTTCTGGAGTCAAGTCTCATGTCACGTCGAATCGCATCGTCCGTGTCGCTCGTGCTCCTCGCGGTGCTCGCGGCGCTGCCCGCGTGCTCCGGCGGAGGATCGAAACGCGCGCTGGCGCTCTACCACCAGGGCCAGTTTCCCGAAGCGCTCCGCGAGGGCGAGCAGGTGGCCCAGTCAGCCGGCCCGCCGGAGAGCGACAAGGCGGCGCTCGTGGCGGGCATGAGCGCCTACGAGTTGAAGAAGTATTCAGAAGCGGAACGATGGCTCCGGACGGCGTCGCGCAGTTCCGACGCGGCGGTCGCCGGCCGGGCCTCGGCGACGCTCGGACTCGTGAACGTGGCGCGTGAGCGGTACTCAACGGCGGCGCTGGATTTCTCCGCCGCGGGACGCCGGCTGGAAGGGGACGAGGCGGCCCGGGCGCATTTTTTCGCCGGGGAGTGCTATTCCATTCTCGGCCGGATCGACGCGGCGGCGCGCTCGTACGAACAGGCGAGGTTGGCCGCACGCGATCCCGCGTTGCGCTCGCGGGTCGGGAACCGGATGTCCTCCAGCGGCTTCACGCTGCAACTCGGCGCGTTCGCAAACCGCGCGAACGCGGACAAGGCGCTCGCCGCGGGCGGACAGCGTGCGTCCAAGGCGGGGCTGCCGACTCCGACGATCGTCGCAACACCCGACGCAACGGGGCGAACAATTTACCTCGTGCAGGCGGGCAAGTTCTCGACCAAGGAAGAGGCCGCCGTCGCGAAGTCGAAGTTGGGAGGCGATTGCGTCGTGGTGCAGATGCGCTGAAACCGGCTCGAAACGGGGCGGGTCACTCCCAATGACGCCCGACGCGCGGATTGGGAAGGTGTTCGCCGATCTTTCGGAGCGCTTCGCGGTCCTCATCGCCGAGTTCCCGGGGCACGACGATCTTCGCGGCGATGAACAGGTCGCCGGTTCCCTTCTCGGTCTTGATTCCCTGCCCGCGCAGGCGGAGGCGCTGCCCGCTCGAGGTCCCCGGCGGGATGGTGACTTCCGCCTTGCCGCTGAGCGTGGGGACGCTGACCCGAGCGCCGAGGGTCGCCTCGACGATCGTCAGCGGGAGGTCGAGGATGATGTCAAGCCCCTCGCGGCGATAGAGTTCATGGGGAGCGATATGCACGGTGACGATGAGGTCGCCCGCGGGCGCTCGTCCCATGCTCGGCATCCCCGCGCCGCGCATGCGCAGCTTGGTCCCGTGGGCGACTCCGGGGGGGATCGTGAGTTCGAGGGTCTGCGTGACACTTCCTCTGGACACGCGGATGGACTTGGCGCCCCCTCGAACAGCCTCCATGAAGTCGATGACAAGTTCGTGCTCGATGTCCCGTCCCCGCATGGGCTTGGCGCGGGCCTTTGGTCCGCTGCTGAAGCCCCCGCCGAAAGGGTCGGAGCGCCCGCCGAAGATTTCCTCGAAGATCGACCCGGCGTCAAAGTCGTTGAAGTCCCCGGCGGAAGTCGGCCGGCCCGCGACGTTCGACCATGTGTAGGTTCCACCGCGTCGGCCGCCTCCCGGTGGTCCTTCGGCAAATCCCGGCTCCGCGGTGCCGAATCGGTCGTAGTTTTCCCGCTTCGATTTATCCGAGAGCACGTCGTAGGCTTCCTGGACCTCGTTGAACTTCTTGGCCGCGTCGGGAGCCTTGTTGACGTCGGGATGGAGTTCACGCGCCAAGCGACGATAGGCCGACTTGATCTGGTCGGCGGTCGCGCCGCGAGCAACGCCAAGGATTTCGTAGTAATCGCGCGAGGCAGGCATGGCACAACTGTATCGGCTGCGGACGGTGTTGGGGCGTCGGCCTCTTCCGTGGCAGGCTGGTCTCAACGGGGTCGGTTTGTTCAGGTAATTCGGATCAGGCCGCATCGGCCTTGGACCGCGGCGGCAACGGTCGGCTGATCGGCGATTCCCCGTAGATCGACGACCGGCGTGACGCCTCCCGAAACGGTGGACGCCGCGACGAGGTACGCCAGGAGATCAAGCCGTCCCGTTCCCGGCTCGACTCGGCCAGAAGGGCCGAGGTCGGAGAGTCGAACGTTCGCGGCGGCGGGTCCGGCAAGAGCGAGTGCCTTGGCGGGACTGATCGATGTTTCACCCGAGATCAGGATGGTGGCGGGGTCGATGCACGCGGCCATTCCCAGAGAAGTCCAGCGCTGAGGCCAGGACGAATCGGCCAGGATGGCGCCGGCGGTCCGCGCACGTTCCGAGAGCGCGGCAATCACCCCACCCGCCGCGGGTTCGCTCGGCGTGGCGATGCACAGCACGGCGCGCCCGGAGGTCAGTGAGGCGATGTCCGCCGCCAGGAGCAGGGATTCCCCAACCGCCTCGGCAGCGCGATCCGAATGCGCCGGGTCGATGAAATGTGCGGCGGGAATCCAAAGGTCGACGCCGGAGCAGGCCATCTCATGCCGGCGGAGGAGCGCGGCGACATCGCGGCGTCCGGTGCGTGAGAGTTCGCGGGCGCGCGTACCGGACGCCCCGCCGTTGAGTTGGACCGCGCGGTACCCGAGTTGCGCCGCCCACTCGACCTGCTCGCGCAGCCCCGCGGGCGCCGACAGGCCGGCGAGGGCAAGACTGAGCGGGAACCTCGGAAGGGGGAGCATCGAGACAGAGTAACGCAGCGCAACGCACAAGGGCGGTGGGGGGGCGGGTCATTCTCCGCGCCGCGTATCATCGAGTCATGGGACGACTAACCATCGCCGAAGGTGTACACATCGCGTCCCTCGGCCTCTGGATCGGGACGCTCGTCATGGCGGGACTGACCGCGGCGATCGCGTTTCCAACGATGAAGCGACTCGATCCCTCGTTGCCCGGCTTCCCGGCGGCGGCGGCGGGCGATCACTGGTCGATCGCCGCGGGGCACATTGCCAATCCGGTATTGACCGTGGGAGTCTGCACGCAGGCCGTTCTTGCGGTGCTTGCCATTGTCACGCTCTTTCGTGCGGCGGGCGCGCGGGGATGGCAAACATACGCTCGACGGGCGTGCGTCGTGCTGGCGAGCGTGCTCGCAATGCTCCTGTTTGCCCTCGTGGTGGGGAAGATGAGGCCGGCGATCGCTGAATACTGGCACGCGGCCCAAGCCGGGGATGCGGCGGCGGCGCGCGAGCGGAAGGCGCACTTCGACGCCATGCATCCGAGCAGCAGCCGACTGATGGGGGCCACGGTCGCGCTGGCGTCGGTCGCTCTTGTGCTGGCGATCGTCGATCGACGATCGAAGGAAGTTGATTTCCCGGGGAAGGGGACGTGAGCACCCCGAAGCCGGAGCGAGTCGCAACGCCCTCCAACCCGCCGGGGCTGAAAGACGTGCCCTTTCGACTGCCGAAGGTCACGCCGACGGCGCGGCGGCGGTCGAGAGCGATCTTTGAAGCGCTGCGCGCGCGGTACCCGCACGCGACCTGCGCGCTGCATTATTCTTCTCCGCATGAGTTGCTGATCGCGACGATCCTGAGCGCTCAGTCCACCGATGCGGGCGTGAACAAGGCGACCCCCGCGCTCTTCCGCGAGTTCCCGACGCCCGCCGATTATGCCGCCGCGACCCCGGAACAGGTGCAGCCGTACATCCGGACGATCGGGTTGTACCGCAACAAGTCAAAGTCGATCGTCGAATCCATGCGCGCGGTGGTCAACGTTTTTCAGGGGCAGGTGCCGGA